>JAXHMJ010000005.1:1310569-1638211 GCA_034521575.1 candidate division KSB1 bacterium | reverse complement strand
TTGACATTCGGATTGGGCTTTTACCTGCAGGTTCTGGGTATCGATACGCGTCTGGGTTATGCCTTTGTGAATGGACGGGAAGCAATCAATGCCGATCATGTTGTTTCATGGGTTTTTGATTTTTAAACTTGTGCTTTTGTTCTTTTATTGTTAAAATGATTTGTCCGGGCTGAATTTATAGCATGGATTGATTTAAAAAGATTGTTGTATAAATTGTAGATATCAAGTTTTGAATATTGAGTTTTAAAGAAACGCAAGAAGGAAAGAAACGCATGATGAAAAAGTGGCTTTTATTTATTCTCCTCATATCGATGAATACAAATTTGATTGCCGGAGGCGATACCGGTCTCGCAGTTCTCAAAATTGGAGCGGGCGCCCGCGCTGCAGCGATGGGTGAAGCGTTTGTGGCCTTGGCAGATGATGCGACGGCACTTTTTTGGAATCCGGCCGGTACAAGCTGGATGAAAAATCGACAGGTGCATTTTACTCATACTCAATGGATACAGGGTATCACTCACAATGTCGCAAGTGTTTCCCTGCCGGTGGGCAGCAGCAATATCGGTATAGGGTTGATCCTGAATAATGTTGAAGGATTTGAATATCGGGAAATCGCTTCGGAAGAACCGCTTGGGACTTTTTCTTCTCAGGACATCATCGCTTCCTTGAATTACTCGAGACGGGTATCTGAAACATTTTCGATGGGATTGAATGTTAAATATGTACATGAAAAAATCTATACCCAGTACGCTGATGGATATCTGGCTGACCTGGGAGCGAGATATCAACCATTTTCTGATATGTATTTCGCCGTGGCTCTGCAAAATCTCGGGGTCACCTCGGATATGGATGCTGAACAGATAAATATTCCGGAAATAACCCGCGCGGGTGTCCTTTACAAGTTACCGTTTTCAATGCTTCAGGACAATGTCAGTGTGGCTCTGGATTATATCAAACTGCTTGACGCGGATTCACACGTTCACCTGGGAACCGAATTTAAACCCTTTTCATCCCTGAACATCAGATTAGGCTATCAAACCGGTTACAAGGACAAGTCTTTTTCCGCCGGATTTGGTTTAAATTTCGGACAGCTGCATCTGGATTACGCTTATGTTCCCTTTGGTCATGATCTGGGACAGTCCCATCGGTTTTCTTTTTTAACAGCTTTTTAAAGATGAACAAGATTTTGCAATAAATTACGTTTGTTTACAAAAATAACAAAGGATTTTGTATGTTCAAGTATGTGAAACATGCCTTTTTGGTTGTTGCTCTGGTTGTGGTGGGGAATCTGGCTTTTAATCAAGTGACGGAAAACTCTATTCCAGTGATAACATTCGCAATCAGCTGATGCGGTTTCAGGAGGTTTTTAATCTGGTTAACCGTTATTATGTAGAACCCCCGGATACGGAAAAACTAATTGAAGGCGCCATTCATGGCATGCTTGGAGAACTTGATCCTCATACGGTTTACATTCCTGAAAAGAAACTCCAAAAAGTCAATGAACGTTTTGAAGGTTCTTTCGAAGGTATCGGCATAGAGTTTATCATTTTGAATAAAGTTTTAACCGTTGTATCCCCGATTGTCGGCGGTCCCTCCGAGGCGGTCGGGCTTTTGCCGGGAGACCGGATCGTTGAAATAGAAGGCGAGTCTACCTATGGCATTACGGAAGATGAAGTTCAGGAAAAATTGCGCGGACCCAAAGGCAGCAAAGTTGATGTAACCATACGTCGTCCGGGTGAGGAGGATACGTTTGAGGTCACCATTACCCGGGATACAATCCCGATTTATAGCGTGATGGCTGCTTTTCTGCTTCAAGATAACAAGACCGGTTATATCTATTTGGGACGTTTTTCAAAAACAACGGCTGAAGAAGTTGAAAACGCTCTGAAAAAGCTCGAAAGCCAGGGTATGCAGCAGCTCATATTCGATTTGCGCGGCAATTCCGGCGGCTATCTGGATCAGGCTGTCAAAGTGGTGAACAAATTCATTCCCGGCCGTTATAGAGTGGTCTATACCAAAGGCCGCATTCCGCAAATGGACGAGGATTTTTACTCTACAGACAGCGGCACGCATGATATGTATCCGGTTGTTGTTATGATTGATCATGGATCAGCCAGCGCCTCTGAAATTGTAGCCGGCGCTGTGCAGGATTTGGATCGCGGACTTGTGGTCGGCCAGACCAGTTTCGGCAAGGGCCTGGTACAGAATCAGATCAATCTGCACGATGGCGGAGCCATTCGTCTCACAATAGCCCGCTATTACACCCCCAGCGGCCGATTGATACAACGGCCTTATGAGAATGGTTTGGCTGATTATTATCAGGAAGCGTATAGTGATGATACAGAGCGCAACAAACCGGATTCTACAAAAAAATATGTGACATTGGCCGGGCGAACGGTGTACGGCGGCGGCGGCATTATACCGGATAGTATTCTGACGAGCGGTCGAATAACCCGATTTACCTACAATCTGAGAAGAAAGCGCCTGTTTTTTGAGTTTGGATCCACCTATGGACCGGAATTAGAGGAACAATTTGACGGGTTTAAAGCGTTTAATACTCAGTTCCGCATAGATGATCGGAACATTGAGCAATTAAAGGCGTTGATGAAAAAACACGATTTAGAGTTTAATGCAGAGGCTTTTGAAAAAGATGAGGATTATATTAAATTGTTGATGAAAGCGGAAGTTGCCAGGCATTTGTGGGACAGCGAACATTATTACCGGATCAGAGTGACCGGTGATGATGAAGTTGAAACAGCGTTAAATGCTATGTCGCTTGCACGCAAGGTTAAGCAGCTGCACAGTTGGCAGGGCTCTGATTCGCAATAAACGAAAAAAGATATTGACTTTTTAGATAAAAAATCCTAAGTTAATTTCAATTGTCTATCGTTATCTATAACAAAGGTATGAACTTTTTGGAGGATCATTAGGAATGCTCTATTATTATCAACAAGGCGGCGGATTCATGCATCCGATTTTGGTATTGCTTATTCTTGGTATTATGATCAGCATTGAGCGGTTAATCACTTTATCAAGAGCTTCGGTGAATACCAGAAAGTTTTTGTCAAAAGTTAAAGAAGCCCTGTCATCAGGTGGCGTGGATTCCGCAATCGAAGTGTGTGAAAACACACGTGGTCCGGTTGCTTCTATTTTTCACGCGGGACTGTTACGCTCCGATCGCGGGGTAGAGGCTGCTGAAAAAGCAATCTCAAATGCCGGTTCTATTGAAATGGCCTTTCTGGAACGCGGTATGATCTGGTTGGCCACCATTATTGCTGTTGCTCCTATGCTCGGATTTACCGGCACGGTTGTCGGTATGATCCAGGCGTTTGACGCGATTGCTGCAGCGAATAATATTTCACCCGCTATCGTTGCCGGTGGTATTTCCGTTGCATTGTTAACAACCTGTTTTGGTCTTATTGTCGCTATTATTACCCAGATTTTGCACAACTTTTTCATCTCCCGTATCGACAAACTGATCATTGATATGGAAGAAAGCTCTACCGAATTGGTTGACGCATTAGTGGCTTTGGACAAGAAATAAACCCTATTGGAGATCGTTCTATAATGTTAAAAAAGAAAAAAGAACGTTCAGCTGAAATACCGACGGGTTCGTTGGCCGATATAGCATTTTTGCTATTGATCTTTTTCCTGGTTACCACGACAATCGATACAGATAAAGGATTGTCACTTACGCTTCCGGACAAAGGTCAGGAAACCAAAGTCCGTTCACAAAACATTACAAATATACTTATCAATGCCAGTGGACAGGTTATGCTGGACGAAAATCAAGTTCAGGTGAATGAGGTCTCGCGACGTGTACGTGAGTTACTGGCGCAAAATCCCAATATGATTTTTTCTGTAAAAACCGTGCGGGATACCAAATACGATATTTATATAGATGTTTTGGATGAGCTGAAAAAAGCCAATGCCACAAGGATTTCTATCGCTGAACCGGAACAATAATCTTGTAAACCGTTTGAGGAGTGCAGGCATTGAAGTTTACTAAAAAATCAAAAACAAATGCAAAAATACCGGATGCATCTTTGCCGGATATTGTATTTATGCTTTTGATCTTTTTCATGGTTTCCACTGTTATGAAAACCAGTGAAGGCCTGCAGGTTAATTTACCTGACGCTGAAAAGATTAAAAAGCTGGAAGAAAAACGCGGCGTTGCCACGATTTGGGCTGATGATGCCGGACGCCTATCTATTGATGATCATCTGGTTGAAGTTGGTGAAATCCGGAATATTATCTATAATAAAGTATCCGATCAGCTGAATCCGATGAAGCTTGTCTCTTTGCGTGCTGATAAGAACGTAGATATGGGGCAGATCACGGAAATTCACGAAGAGCTTCGGACCGTCGGTGGCACAGCCTTGAACATCAACTACTCGACGCTTGTTGAGGCAGAGTGAGGTGATTTGTTATGTATTTAAGAAAAAAACCGGAAGTGAGTCTGAAACTCAAATACAAAAAACAAATTGAGTTTGGACTTGTGTTAGCTCTGGCTCTTGTTGTTGGTTTGTTTCAGGCCTTTAAGCGGGTTGAAACCAGACAGCAGATCCAGCAAAAAGTTGATCTCAATTTGGACGTTGAACAGGTTCAGGCGACTGAACAACAGTCACGTCAAGAGGCGCCGTCTCGTCCCACGATTCCGATCGAAAGTGAGGATGAAGATATTCCTGAAGACTTGACGATTGAATCTACAGAAATTAATCTTGATGAAATGCCGCCACCGCCCCCACCTCCGGAAGAGAGTGGAGAACCTGATATTTTTCTGGCCTATGATGAGCCGCCGGAGCCTATTGGCGGCTTTGCTGCCATCCAGAGAAATCTGGAATACCCGGAGATTGCCAGAAAAGCCGGTGTGGAAGGCAGAGTCATTATACAGTGTGTGATTGATGAAAAAGGAAATGTCGTTAGTACCAATGTTGTAAAAACTCTCGGTAACAACGGCTGTGATGAAGCTGCAATCAGGGCGATAAAATCGGTAAAATGGAAACCTGCCAAACAGCGTGATAAACCTGTTGCTGTGCGGGTTGCTATTCCGGTTGTATTCAAATTGAAATAATGACAAACACAATCAAGATGAGTTGAAAAGCGGTGTTATGTCTTGCACCGCTTTTTTTTTATGAATCAGCCCAAAGTGCGAAAAAATTGGGGGAAAATTGCGTGTTTGATGTCGTTCCTGATGTATGCCTTTGGATGCTTTAATCCATTTGCACCGAAACTGGATAACAGCGCAGGGGAGGATATTGTCCTGACTGAACAGCAAACCCCGGATGATGTCCTGAAAAATTTTATCTATGCCTATACATTCAAGGATTCTCTGGTCTATGCGGATCTATTGGACAGTTCATTTGTTTTTGTCTATTTTGATCCCGACCTGGGGGGCAGCGGAAGATTTGTTTCCTGGGGGCGAAATGTGGATCTCAAGACCACCGGACAATTATTCAGGAATTTTGATACCATCACTTTAACCTGGAACACGACTATCTATGAAGAGGTACAAGAAAAAACGGCGGAACTTTCAAAAACATTACAATTAAATTTATTTGGATCGGCCGGAGAATATTCCTTTTCAGGAAGCGCTATATTTAATTTTCGACTTTGTAATGACGGACGCTGGAGAATCACACGCTGGAAAGACGAGTCCAGAATGTAGTCATGGAATATTAACTGTTTATCTGATGTTTGATCCGGTAAAAATAACAATGAATAGGAACTGATATGAAACAAATATTTGTCTTGCTTTTTGTTCTGCTGGTCATTACCCAGCTGTTTGGACAGTTTGGTGATATGGATATGGTTGATGTGAATGTTCTGTCTTCACTCGGACAGGTGCCTCAGGGTAAACAATTCCAGCTCGCTGTTGTACTGAACATTAAAGAAGGGTTGCATATCAACTCGCATGATCCGGGTGACGATTTCTATATTCCGACTCGAATTCATTTTGAATCTACTGCCGGTATTAGCATTGGACAACCGGTTTTTCCTGAACCAAAGTTCGTACAATTTTCTTTTACCGATGGTAAAATATCTGTTTATGAAGGGGAAACAGCTATTATTGTACCGGTTACTGTGTCTCCGGAATTGTCTCCTAAAGAACACAGTGTGTCGGGAACGGTGTCTTATCAGGGATGTAATGATAATATGTGTTTCCCGCCTGATTCGGTACAATTTACAAAGAACTTTAAAGTGGTTGCAGCCGATACCGATGTAACACCGGTCAACTCTGAAATTTTTCAAAATGCAGACATCTATACAACTAAAGATGCAAAAGAATCCCTCAACCTGACGCCGGGTGAACAGAGAGCTTTAGAGTATTTGGAAAAGGGACTGTTTTCAGCCATTTTGGCCTTTTTCGTCGTAGGACTGGCTCTCAATCTTACCCCCTGTGTCTATCCCGTTATTCCCATGACGGTGAGTTATTTTGGAGGACAAAGTGATAAAACCAGGGCCAAGGCGTTTACCAATGCTCTGCTGTATGTGGTCGGAATCGCCTTGTCGTTTGCGATACTGGGGCTTTTATCCGGACTTGCCGGCAAGCAATGGGGATTTTTATTTCAAAGTCCCTGGTTTGTGGTGGCTATCGCTACCATTATCCTGCTCATGGCCGCCAGTCTGTTTGGTGCGTTTGAAATCACTGTACCGTCCTGGCTGCTTACCAAAGTCGGGCAAAGCCGTGAGGGAATTATCGGTTCCTTTTTGATGGGAATAACGGTGGGTATTGTCATAGCGCCGTGCGCGGCTGGTATTATCATCGGTCTGGTCGGTTTGATCGCCAAGCTCGGTTTGGTTGTCAAAGGCACTTTGCTCTTTTTTGTGATGGGGCTGGGACTCGGACTCCCGTATTTATTCCTGGCAACCTTTTCCAGTCTGCTCGGGAAACTGCCGCAGTCCGGTGTGTGGATGCTCTGGATTCGCAAATTATTTGGGTTTTTGCTTATTGGGGTTGCTTTTTATTTTATTATTCCGCAGCTTGAGCTGGTGCCCAATAAGCTCGGTTTTCTGCTCGGTCTTTTGGCACTGACTGCCGGACTGTTGCTCGGATTTCTGGAACAGGGACAATATAAAAAAAGCTTTAAAATATTCCGAGCCGTTGTTGGGCTGGTTCTGATCGCCTTGAGTATTGTTTGGATTCAAGGCTCTCTCCAGGCCAAAACCACACAGGTTGACTGGATAAAGTATAGCGGTCAATCCTATGATCAAATCATAGATGGAGATAAACCGGTTTTCATCGATTTTTACGCTGATTGGTGCGCTCCCTGTAAACAAATGGATCGAACCACGTTTACCGATCCGCAAGTCGGAGAGGTGTCCGAGCAATTTGAAATGATCAAAGTCGACTGCACCAAACCCGATGCTGCCACACAGGATTTGATGCAGAGATTTGGTGTCAGTGGAATGCCCACTCTGGTTTTTCTTGACAAGGACGGGAAAGAGTTTGAAAATTTACGGGAAATTGGATATATTGGGCCAGAAAAATTTGTCGAGCATCTGAACACTGTTCTGGAGTAACGGTACGATGACCCTAAGCGGCTTTTCATTCGTTAGAAACGGTATAAAACTTTATTACCCTATTGTTGAATCGATAAAGTCAATTCTGCCCATTGTAGATGAATTCGTCATTGCAGTGGGCAGAGGCGATTCGGATGACGCTACCCGGGACCGTATCGTGGATATTGGTGATCCCAAAATTAAAATTATTGATACGGTGTGGGAAGAAAAATACTTTGAAAAGGGAGTCATCAATGCCCTGCAGACCGATATTGCCAAGGAACAATGTTCAGGTGACTGGCTGTTTTATTTGCAGGCCGATGAAGTGGTTCATGAAAACTATTTACCGATTATCAAAGACCGATGTGAACAGCTGATAGATCAGGAACAGGTAGAGGGTTTGCTGTTCAGCTATAAACATTTTTGGGGTGACTATAATCATTATCAAAAAAGCCATGGCTGGTATCCTCGTGAAATTCGTCTAATCCGTAACCGCAAAGATATCCATTCCTGGCAAAGCGCTCAGTCGTTTCGACGATTTGATTACTATGAAAACCCGCGTCAGCCGGACGGTCATCACAAATTAAAAGTCGCAAAGGTCGATGCAGAAATCTACCATTACGGATGGGTGCGTCCTCCTCATCTTATGCAAAATAAAAAAAGAGCTTTGGATTCAGTACATTGGGGATTTAAAAAAGCTTTGACTCATTATCAACATGCGCCTGATGAATTTGATTATGGTCCGATGGACCGGTTGTCAGAGTTTAAAGGTACGCATCCCAAAGTGATGCAGCAAAGGATCAAGGACATGAACTGGCAGAATAAACTGCAAAAGCAGGGAAAACCGAATCCTCTGCGTCAGCCTCACAAGCATGAAACCATTAAATATCGATTTATAACCGCTTTGGAACAAACCTTTTTCAAAGGTAAAGAATTAGGCGGATTTCAAAATTATATCTTGTTGGATGTCTGAGCCATATTATATTCCCCTAAACTTTGAGACTTTTTCTAAAAGGCTCCGAGAATAGATATCACAATTACATCTGATGTATAAATATAACAAACCTTCTAAAGTAAAAGATTTTCCTAAATCAAATTGATGTACAACAAGTCTTTATAAAGATTACCTTTGGCTGTTTTAACCCGAAAAAAGGGTAAATCAATCTTTTATTATCTCTTTGATTTCGAATTTAACCGCTTTTTACAATCTCGGTTCCGGCTTTACCTTCAACCGCGTCTTCAATCATTTCCATGCTGGTGATCACCGCTTGTGTACCGCCGTTTTGGATAAATTCCGCGGCGGCTTGAAGTTTCGGCTGCATGGAGCCGATGGCGAGTTGTTCTTCGGCGATAGAGTGTTCCGCCTGCTGCAGGGTCATGCGGCGCAGGAATCGCTGATCGCTCTGACCGAAATGCAGGGCCACGCCCTCGACGTCCGTGGCAATGATCATAATTTGCGCGCCGATCTCGCGCGCCAGCAGGCTGCTGGCCAGATCTTTATCGATTACTGCATTGACACCGCAGAACGACCGCTCGCGTCGGATCACCGGAATTCCGCCGCCGCCGCAGCAGATGACGATAAAATCCATGTCCACCAGCGCCGCGATCTCGCGTTTTTCAACAATGGTCACCGGCTGCGGAGACGCCACCACGCGGCGATAGCCTTTCGGAGTCTCGATCACCGGATAGGGCAGGTCTTTGATGCGCTCGGGGGACAGTATCGGACCGATGGGTTTGGAGGGAGTCTGAAACGCCGGATCGTTTTCGTCCACCACCACATAGCTGTTCAGATTGACGAGAAATTTCTGCTCCGCATCGTCCTGGGCCATCAGCTCGCTGTCCAGGGTGGATTCGATCATATATCCGATCTGTCCCTGGGTCTGGGCAACCAGAATTTCGAGCGGCAGCCGGGGCACCGACTCGCAGGTTTCCTGCTGCAGCAGTAAATTGCCGACCTGCGGTCCGTTGCCGTGCGTGATCAGGATGCGATAGTGCCGCGACAGCCGGGCGATCTGCCGCATGGGAATACGCAGATTGTCAAATTGTTCATGAATGCTGCCGGACTGGCCGCTGCGGATCATAGCGTTGCCGCCCAGGGCGATGAGCAGAATTTGTTTTTTGGAGTTCATCAGCTTTGTTTGTATTTTTAATGACTTTGCTATACGAGTGCGTTGTTTCAAAGATTGTGCCGGTTTTGCACCCGTTTCAAGTTGAAAGTCTCAAGTGTGATAGTAAATATAAAGTAGGAAGAAAAAACAGATAATGAGATTATTCTTGAGCAGATTACCATTCGTATAGAAGATGATACAGTCGAGTATTTCAAACGTTTGGCAGCGGAAACAGATATACCATATCAGAAATTAATCAATCTTTTTTACGAGACTGTGCCGAACAAGAAAAGAAACCGCGTATACTCTGGGAAGAGAAACCCGAAACATGATACCGCGTATTTTGTTGGTTTGTAAATTGGTTTTCAATGCTTTTCAGTAAATTTTATCATGATGACCGATGTTGACCAGATTATTGATATTTATCGATGATTTCTTGAATCAAGGGTTTTAATGTTTCAATATCCAAAGTAGCTGATTTCCAGACGACCTCAATATCAATCCCAAAATAATCATGAATTAATTTATCCCTCAATCCCGGCCATTACTTTCCAGGGAATATTTGGGTTGTCCTGTTTGACAGAATCCAGGAGTTTTTTACTGGCCTCTCCAATAATCTCGAATGCACGGATTACTGCGAATTGTGATTTATCATCCCTAAAAAATTGTTCAAATGTTTGCCCCTTAATAAACGTCTGGATTTTATTTATGGCATCGAGAATATCCACAAGATAATTTATAAAGTCATAGTAAAGTCTTTTCATATCATCACAATTTCTTTTTTAATTTGTTTGCCGATGCGAGGTTTTAAAGAAGATTCCATAACCAAATCAACTTTGATGCCCAGACGGTCAGACAAGATATTTTCCAACTCGATAAATTGAAACAATGATGGTTTTA
Source organism: candidate division KSB1 bacterium (assembly GCA_034521575.1). Lineage (NCBI taxonomy): Bacteria > Pseudomonadati > Candidatus Zhuqueibacterota bacterium. Next base: position 1,627,703 of record JAXHMJ010000005.1, on the reverse strand, counting down.
CACTAAATGTGACCAGCAAATCTACATCGCTCACTGTTGTTTGTTCACCACGGACATAGGAGCCAAATAATCCAAGGCATTTTACATGGTAGTCTCGTTCAAGCTTTGGGTAAATGTCTTTGATTGTTTTTTGAATGTCAGCAATAGTTTTCATAGCATAATAAATTCAGCATTATTTTTGTTATTATCAAGTGATTTTTTGTAAAGCGATTGAATGATTTTAAAAATCCCCTTTTGTTGAAAAAACTATCCCCTCACAATCTTTGCTAATTTCCCCGTTAAATGTTTCCTCTCATAATCCTCGATGTGTCTGCGTTTCAGCGAATTTTTGCCTTTGAATAATTTTAGCAGCCAGTTTGCAAGTGCGTCGTGAGCACGGTAATCAAACACGCGTCCCGCGTGCGTGCGCTTGAGGATGGAGGCGGCGTCGCCGGTTTCCGGACCGATGCCGAGGATGGGCGTGTCGGCGCCGAGGTAATCGAACAGTTTGCTGGTGAGAATGCCGCTGTTGTGCCGGCAGTCCGGGACCGCAAAGAACAGCAAGTCCGCCTGCTTGTAGGCGGCGATGATGCGATGGTGCGGCTGATAGCCGTGATAGACAACCTGTTTCGACAAGCCGTTGGCCGTCAGGTCATCTGACACGCGCTGATGAATGCCCCCGTATAAATCGATCTGCAGGGTATCGGCCAATTCAGTCGATTGACGGCAGAGGGTTGCCAGGGCTTTCCACAGGGCGGCGGGATTCTGGTTGTCCGCCAGGTGTCCGGCGTGCAGGATGTGAAACTTGCCGTCCGGGGGCAGGGGGGCGACCGGCGCGAATGCGGTGCGGTCATAGCCGTTGGGGATGAGGTGATAGTCGTTGTCCGTTTTGCTCCGGAACAGCCGGATGATGGAGGGACTGACCGTGACCACGGCGTCCGCGGCCCGGAGAACGCGGCGTTCCAGCCAGCGGTCCAGACCCTGAGCCAAACGCGAGCGTTTGAGCGCATGATAGTAAAACACGTCCGTCCAGGGATCGCGGAAATCGGCGACCCAGCGGCAGTTCAGTTGCTTTGCGATCGCCGCTGCGCTCAGGTGCGTGCTCATGGGCGGCGCGGTGCTGATCACGGCGTCAAAAGAGTAGGTGCGCGACAGCCGTTTGGCCGCTTGCAGGGCATACGGCAGCCAGCCGATACGGGCGTCCGGGATGAACAGATTGGCGCGGATCAGGGCGGCCAGGCGTTTGCTCAGGGAATGACTCGATTCGGTGAGCACATAAGTGGGGATGGGGTCATTGCCTGTTTGTCCGGAAAACCGGCGGTACAGGGCGTAGGGTTCCAGGGAAAACGTTTGGTGCACCGGCATCTCCGGCGGCACGTCCTGAATCAGCGTCTCATCGCGTGCCGGATATTCGCCGTTTTTTACCGTTAAAATGACCGGCCGGATGCCGAATTCCGGTAAATACTTGGCGAATTTCAGGATACGCTGCACACCGGGACCGCCGGCCGGCGGCCAGTAATATGTCAGAATCAGTACGGTCATGCGCTGTAAAACGCCTCAAGTTGCATATCCTGATCTCCGCTGCCGGATTCCAGAAACAGCTGCTTCCAAATATAGAATCCGGTCAGCACCCAGATGTAATTGTAATGCCAGCGCAAACGCGGATGCGGTTTGGCGTCTAAAATGGCTTTGATATATTCGTAATTGAAAATGCCGTCGCGTTCGATGCGTTTTTTTGTGAGAATACGTTCGGCTGTGGTTTTCAGGTCTTTTTGAAACTGCAGATAGGGATTAAAAGTGAATCCCCATTTTTTCTTGCGCACAATATGTCCCGGCAGGTACGAAGCCAGGGCTTTGCGCATCAGATATTTGGTTTCCGTGCCGCGCATTTTCATGTCGCCAGGAATGGACAGGGCAAATTCGACCAGATCCAGGTCCAGGAACGGCACGCGCTCTTCCAGAGAATTGGCCATGGACATGCGGTCCTCCACCAGCAGATAGTCATTGACCATTTTGCTGCGCATTTCAGCGATGAACACGCGTTCCAGCGGCGAATGACCGGAAACCGAATCGAACAGCGGTTCAAATTCGTCCATTACCGGCTGCAGATTGTGATCGAGAAAACCCGAATGATAAATTTTGTCATAGTGCGCCCGGTCAAAGTCCCAGACATTGCGCAAAATGAGGTAAAATTTCGCCAGATTGCCGACGGACAGCGCCATCTGCAGTCCGCGCCGGTACTCGTCCCATTGCATGGGCAGGCGCGACTGCAGCGAATACAACAGCGACGCCAGTTTAGAGCCGATCCCGGCCTCGAATTCGCGCGGCACGGCTTTGAGCAGGCGGTTGACGGGATAGAAAAACTTGTGAATGTCGTATCCGGCAAACAATTCGTCGCCGCCGAGTCCGCCCAGCGCCACCTTGACGTGCTGCGAGACAAACTGAGACATCATGTATCCCTGAATCAGATTGATTTTTGGTTCCTCGGCGTGCCGGATCACATGCGGCATATTGCGCATGGGATTCAGGTCCATGCGCAGAACATGGTGATCGGTTGCATAGCGATCGACGGTGTACTGCGCGTCATCGATCTCATCCGTGGGCTCGTTGAATCCCAGAGTAAACGTGCTCACCGGATCGGCGCCGGACTCGCGCATCATGGCCACCAGGGTGCTCGAGTCCATGCCACCGGACAGGTAGACACCGATGGGCACATCGCTGACCAGCTGGCGCTTGACGGCGCGCTGGATGACCTGCGGGATTTCGTGCAGCCAGTCCTGCTCGGATTTGCTGTGGTTGATCCGGGGGGACAGGCTGAAATAGCGTTCGATGCGCTCGATGTTTGCATCCCGGACAATCATGAAATGCGCCGGCGGCAGGCGATAAATATCTTTGATCAGGGTTTCCTGCAATTGATTGTAACGCAGGTTGATCTGATGGTGCAGCGCCTGCACATTGAGTTCCCGCGGTACGTCCGGGTGCAGCAGAAGGGCCTTGTACTCGGAGGCAAAGGCAAACAGTCCGTTTTTGCAATAATAATGCAGCGGTTTGATGCCGAAATGATCGCGCGCCAGCACCAGTTTTTCACCGTCGCGCTGGTCCAGGATGGCAAAAGAAAAGATGCCGTTCAGGCGTACAAAGCTGTCCACACCGTCGATTTCGTACAGTTTCAGCACCACCTCGGTATCGGAATGGGTAGAGAACCGGCAGCCGCGTTTGACCAGTTCTTTGTACAGTACTCGCGGTAATTGTAAATCTCGCCGTTATAGACAATGCCCAGGGTTTTGTCGGCATTGAAAATCGGCTGATTCCCGGTCTGCAGATCGATGATGCTCAGGCGCCGGTGTCCCAGGGTCACATTGCCGGATTGGTACACCTCGGCGTGATCCGGTCCGCGGTGCGCCAGACTGTCGCACATGCGCCGGACCAGAGGCCGCTGATCGTCAGAGTGTTGTACAATACCGCAGATTCCGCACATATCAAGTCTCTAAAAAAGGGCGGAATGTGATCCGCCCTGATTGATTATTGTTTTGATGATCTGTATCGTTTGTACACCGGAACCAGTGCAATGATCAGCAGAATATAAGTGACGGCAATCGAGCCGCCCATCATGGCGACACTGATATCGTAGGATTTCGGCTCCAGTTTGAAATGCAGGGTGTGTTCGCCGGCGGGCAGCACCACGCCGCGCAGAATGTGATTGACTTGCAGAATTTCGCCCGGTTGATCGTCGATAAATACTTTCCATCCGGCCGGATAATAGATCTCGCTGAGCACCAGCAGGGTTTGTTGAGACGCATTGGTTACAATATCAATGTAATTGGGCTCGTAGCGGGTGATTTCGGGCTGACATTCGACTGCCGCAATCTCTGCATCCAGCGGTTCTTCCAGAATAGCGGTCTCCGCCGGATCGAAAGCCGGGTCATTCAGCCGCATCAGGCGCGCGTCCTTGTCAGCGATCACCTCGGTTTGTCCCACACACCAGACACGCGGCAGAGCGGCAGTGTTCCGGTACACACTCATCTCTTCGCTGCTGATCAGCATAGTCAGATTCGGATGCTGCAGTTTCCGGGGAGAGAGCAAAAATTTCGTGTTCAACATATTCACCAGATTCCAGTTGATCGGCGCATCCGGGTTATTGAATCCCGGCGCCGATCCGCGCATCATAACAGATTCGCGAATGTCCTGGTAAATGCGCAGTTTGGCCGGATGATAGCCGGTGATGGTTTGATGATGATACGGCCAGTGCGGCTGATCGCTGAAATCGCCCATGGGATAAAGGCGGTAAAATCCCTCGGTTTGTTTCAGGGCATTGTCCACGCGTGTGGCCGCAAAATAATTGTCCATTTGTGATTCCGGGACCAGCTGCTGCAGATAGCGTTGGTCAATACCGAACAGATCGATGAGCAGCAGAACACCGATACCGATACTGAGAATGGCCTTGCCGATCCATTTGTTAATGTAGGCCAAAACCAGGGCAAACGCGCCTGCCAGCAGCGCCAGCATGCGTACGGCATCGCCTTTGAGCAAGTCAAACCGGGCGTTTTTCAATGCTTCGATGATCTGGGGATTGTACTGCTGCGCTTCCTGGGGGCGCAAAAAGTCGAGGCTGTTTCTGAACACGAACGGGGCCAGACCGAGCGCGGCAAAGAGTCCGAATGTGATCAGCACCACACGCAGGAGCTTGAGTCGTTGCATCTCGCGCGCTTTTGTGAGCAACGCGTGCAGTCCCATGCCCGCCAGCAGCGTGAATGAGAAAAAGACCACGGATACGATCATGGTGGGCACCCGGAAGTGGTTGAAAAACGGCACCGCATTGAAAAACAGATTGTACAGCGGCGGGAAATGGCGCCCGAACGCCAGAAGCAGGGATAAAAAGATCAGAATGGACAGGGTTTTCACCTCCCGGCGTTGCCAAAGGAGCAAAATGCCCAGAACCGCGAACACCAGGGTGATCACCCCCATATAATCGGTGGTGCTGGTGAACGGCATATGTCCCCAGTATCCGGGAATGGTGCGGTCTTTGAGCTGCGGCACATCATCACCCTCGTAGAGTTGACTGGAATGTCCGCCGAAAAATCGGGGGATAATGAAATTGTACATTTCCGCCGGATGCAGCGACCATTGGGTGGCATATTCAAAGTCGGTGCCCTCTTTTTCTTCTTCGCTGCTGACACCGCGCACGCTGTATTTTGAATATTCACGCACCTGCAGGGTGTGGAACGCGGACATGCCGATGCCGATTCCCAGAGCCAGGGGGGTGAATACGGCGATAACAGCGATTTTTTTCCAGGCTTTTTCGCGGATAAACTGAATCAGTTTGGCGATGGAAAACGCCAGCAGAATGAGTCCGGTGTAAAATACGATCTGATAATGTCCGGCGCGCACCACCAGGCTGAACGCGATGGTGAACAGACTGAAATTCAGCAAATCCGGTTTGCGCAGAATGCGCAGGAATGTATACAACGCCAGGGGGATCAGCAGGATGGTCTGCGCCTTGCTGTTGTGTCCGGCTTCTAAAAGTCCGAGCAGATTCGGCCACCAGATAAACGCCAGTGCTGTAAACGTACTTGCAATTAAAGACAGATTGAGAAAACGCATGAGCAGCAGCATACCGGCCGCGCCCAGAATATAGTACAAGGCATGCCAGGAAAGAATGGCGGACAGACCTTGCATGATATATTTGGCCGGCTGTTCAAAGGGCGGTTTCAGGGAAATCAGGTGCGCCGGCATACCGGAAAACACATTGTTGGCCCACAGCGGCGTGTAGCTGTATTCCTGTCGCGCCTCGATAATGCTCTGGGCATTGCCTTTCCAGGCCAGAATATCCGTTGACGGCGGCACTTTGTTTTCAAAGACAATGGGTTCGAAATAGATGAGAACCGTAATGACAATCAACAGCACAGCCAGACCCCATTGCTGCCAGGGTGTGAGCTGCCACTGTTGTTTTTGCGGCTGGGATGCTTTTTTCTGTTGTTTCTGTTTTTTCTTGGCCATAATAAAAACCCGAGGTTATGGTTCAAAATTATTTATAATAGCGCCGGACAAATCCGGTAAATTCATCCTGTTTGAACATGACACGCCGGATAAAGGCAATGCTGAATCCGAGTCCGTAACCCGAAATCTGCAGGATCATGACCAGCGGTGTCAATAGGCCGGTTTTGAGTCTTTTTGCTTTTACCGCGGCGTCCACAGCTGATGCGAGCAGGGCGAACACGCCGACCGCAGCAAAAACGATCCACACGGAAAACACCGGCCGGAACAGCAGCGCCAGAAGGGTAAAGATGAGCACAAACCAGAACGCCACGGCCGGCGCAAAGTGCAGCGGTTCCAACATGGCGCTGTCGATTTTATAAAGATTGATGCGCGCCACCCCCCAGTTGAAGACCTGGCGGAAAAATTTGCTCAACGAGGTGCGGCGTTTGTGAAACACCACGCATTCCGGGATATAGACGACCTTTTCGCCGCTTTTGATGATGCGGTTGCTGAATTCAATGTCCTGACCGTGGCGCAGGCCGCCGAATCCGCCGATTTTTTCGTACAAGTTCCGATGCAGTCCCATGTTGAAACTGCGTGGATAGAATTTGGCCAGGCGTTTTTTCTTGCCGCCGCGCATGCCGCCGGTGGTCAGGAACGACGTCATGGAATAGTTGATCGCCAGCAAAAGCGGCGGAAAATCCGGAGCCGCGTCATCGCGGCCGCCGAATGCCATAACCTGCGGGTCCTGATCAAAACGCGTTTTGATGGTCTGCAGCCAGTCCGGCGACGCGGTGCAGTCTGAATCGATAAACACAAACACATCCCCCGTTGCTTTTTGCATACCCAGATTGCGGGCCGCTCCGGGGCCCTGGTGGTCCTGGGAATAGAGCGTAACCGGCAGATCGTGCTGCTGTTCGAAGGGTTCGACAAAATCTTTGGTGCCGTCTGTAGACCCGTCATCGACGATGATCACCTGAAAATAGGCGGTATCCAGGGTCTGACGTGTTAACGACAGGAGTAAATCGCGGATCTCCTCTTTGCGGTTATAGGACGGGACAATGACGGACAGGGTTATATCACGTGAGGAATTCATGCTTCCGGCTGATCCTCCAGACCGACGGTCTCCTTAATGAGGTACGGGGCGCTGTCGCGTCGGGATTCCGTGATCATTTCGCCTAAAAGTCCGATTGAAAAGAACTGGATACCGACAATCACCAGCAGAACGCCGAGAAACAGCAGCGGCCGGTCGGACAGGTGTGCGTCATAGACTATTTTCTGAAACGCCAGCAAAAACAGTACAATGAATCCGAGAAAAAATGAAATGCCGCCCCAGAGTCCGAACAAATGCAGGGGGCGTTTTTTATATTTGGTCAGAAACGTGATGGTTAAAAGATCAAACGCGCCGCGGGTTAGTCGCGCTGCGCCGAATTTGGAAACGCCGTATTTGCGTTCGTGATGCTGAACCGCCATTTCTGTGACGCGGAATCCGTTGCGGAACGCGATCACCGGCAGATAACGATGCAATTCGCCGTACACGTTCAGACTTTTGGCCACCTCGATGCGGTAGGCCTTGAGTCCGCAGTTGAAATCATGCAGACGGATACCGCTGAATACCGACGTGAAAAAATTATAGATCTTGGACAGGATGCGTTTGGAAAAAGGATCATAGCGCTTTTTCTTCCAGCCCGACACCAGATCCCAGCCTTCTTCGAGTTTGTTGACCAATTTGGGGATTTCTTCGGGATCGTCCTGCAAATCGGCGTCCATGGTGATAATGTATCGGCCTGCCGCGTATCCGAATCCGGCGGACAGGGCCGCGGATTTGCCGTAATTGCGGCGGAAGGCGATCAGTTTGATGTGTGAATCCCGTTCCTCAAGACCACGGATCACAGCTGTCGTTGAATCGCTCGAGCCGTCGTCTATGAATAACAATTCATAGGTAAACTTGTATTTAGAAAGCACTCGCGTCAATTGCTTCACCAGTTCGGGAATCGATTCCTCCTCATTGAATGCAGGAATCACAACGGAAATGTCATTCAAAGTATTTGGCATATCCACAGCTCTCATTTGTTGTTCTGCGGCTATAATTCGTAGCGTACTGCACTGTCCGGCGACTTTAGCTGAAATTTGCCGGGATCAATGTCTTCATTCACGGCGACCGTCTGGTACACCAGTGTCAGGGACTGGTGATCCCGGGGACGGGTAATCCGGATTATCTGCGGGATTCGCGATCCGTTTCTGCGGATGAACTGGCTATATTTCTCTTGCTGCAAAAGAACACCGTCAGAGTTGCGGCGGCTGACCTCGGTGACAGCGCCCCAATACGGATCAATTTTGTACGTCAGCATTCCGCATGCGGTTTTCTGATTCAGGAGAATGGAATCCGGATGCCATGTAACCTGCGCTGCATCGAATTCCGGCAGATTCTGGCCGCATAGCAGCTGAACGAATTTTGATTTTGACAATTGAAAGCCGATAAAAGACTCGAGTTTCAGCGTGTCGGGGTGATCGCTTTGATAAACCATATTTTCCATCGGAGAATAGAGTGTAAACTGTCGGTGGTCCGTGAAAAACACCCCGATATCCAGTCCCAGCATCGCTTCGAGCTTGACATAAATCGAATCCGGTTTTCGGATCAGAACCTGTGCGTATCCGCTAAATGATTTGTGCGGCGTCTGTACCAGGATACGTCCGTTTGCATTCAATGTGCGGATGTTTTGAAAATTATTCAGCAGCGCTCTTTTGAGTTTGTCGGCATCCTGCTCTTCCATCGTGAGCATGGGGCCGGGCCTGAACACGGCGCATTGAACAAGCAGAATTACGCACAACAAAATAAAAAGCCGCTGCGGGGTATGGATCATCATTATTCGACCCGGCTCAATTTTTCCAGAATGTCGATCCTCCGCTCATCCAGTTCATAGGCGCGCCGCCAGTAATCTTTTGCTTCCTGTTCCTGTCCCAATGCCGCCAGCACGTCTCCCATATGCTCAATAATTTCTGCTGTTTCCGGACTTTTTTGCATGGCTTTTTGGATATAGTGCCTGGCTTTTTCATAGTTTCCCAGCTGATAATAAACCCAGCCGAGGGTGTCCAGGTACGGTGCATTGTCCGGGCGTTGTTGCACGGCTTTTTGGGAATAGGTCAACGCGGTTTCAAGCTGTGTTCCGCGTACGGACAAGTGATACGCATAGTTGTTGAGAATCATGGCGTTTTCCGGATTATTGTCAAGCAGCCGGCTGTACAGGTTTTCCGCTTGTTCATATTGGCCGATTTCGTCAAAAGAAGCGGCCAAAGCAAGAGCTACCTGCTCATTTCCCGGATCATTTTCAAGGGCGGTTTCATAATATTTGATGGCACCGGCGTGTTTGCCCTGTCCGCTCTGCAGAGAGCCCATGTAGAAATTCAGTTCGGGATGTTCCGGAAATTTTTCCAAGGCTTTTTCATAATGAGCCTCGGCGTTTTCTGTTTGTCCGGTATTCAGATACACCAGGCCGCGCAAAATCCACAATTCCGCAATGTTCTTGTTGATGTCCAGGGCTTTATCAAAGTGCTCACCCGCTGTCTGCATATCGTTGAGAAAGAAATGGTAACGGCCCAGACTCACCGGAATCTGCCAGTTGTCCGGATAGGACTCTGCCAGCGGCTGCAGCCGCTGGATGGCCTGCAGGGTGTCGCCTTTTTGCACCAGCAGTTCTGCAATTTCAATGTTTCCTCTGGCGCGGGTGCTGTCCTGCTCGAGCAGCGGTTCATAGAGCGCAAACGCGTTGTCCCAGTTTCCACGGCTTGCATAGATTTGTCTCAGCTCGGTGCGCAGCTGATTAAACCCGGGATTTTGACGGAAGCCCCGACTGAAAACCTCAACGGTTTTTGCCGTGTCACCGGACAGGGCGTACAAAGCGCCCAGGGTCAGATATACCCGTTGCTGATGGGGATGAGACCGTGCAGCGTCCTCGAGAATTTTAATAGCGCTGACGGTGTCTTTTTGCTGAATGTACAATTGTCCCAATCTGATTTTTGCTTTAAAGTCTTTGGGGTTTTTCTGGACGAGGGTTTGGTACAAACCTATGGCGTGTTGCCAGTTTTCCTGCTGCCTGTAGATGCGCAGCAGTTCAGACCTGAGATCATCAGAGCCGGGAACGACGCTCAGTCCTTCTTTATACCACGCGACAGCCGCCGCTGTATCCTGGCGCGCCAGCTCTGTGGCCGCCAAAGCCAGATAGGTTTCTTCCTGTTCAGGAAACACCGCATGCAACGTCCGGTATACTGTCTCTGCTTCGTCATAGGCTTTTTTCTGATACAGTTGATGTCCGATCTGGAGATAATATTCCGGATTTTGCACACCGGCTTGGAGCATCAGGGAAAAGGTTTCCAGCGCCTTTTCGAATTTGTCCAGAATGATATAATTATGCGTCAGATAAAACAGAACCTCGAGATCATTCGGATTGATTTCATGTAGCTGCTTATAGATATCGTTTGCCTGTTGATAGTCTTCCTGCATTTCGTAGGAAGCGGCCAGCAGCTCAAGGGTGGGAACATGTTCGGGGTTCAGCGACAGGGCGCTTTTTGCGTGCCGGATGGCCAGGTCGGTCTGCTGAGTCTTGAAATACGCCTCGGCCATGGCAAAAAAGATGTCCGGCGAGGTGCTGTCATATTCTGCGGCCTGTTGGTAATTGAACAGCGCCTCTTTGGGATTTCCCTCCAGGTCCGCCAATGCGCCGTTGATGATATACTGCAGAGCGATTGGATTATAATCCGCATGGGACGCGGTCTCCGGAGCAGACGGGCGGGTTGCGGCGCATGCTGTAAACAGAGAAATAACCGCTAGGCTCAGGGCTATGCATTTAAAAATTTTCATATAAAGTGACTTCATTATATTATTAATATAGGATTTATTAAGATTTCAAACAAGGAAAAACTCTGTTTAAACTCAAACTCGTGCAATAGCTCGGATGTTCCGGGGAATCGATAAACAATCCTTGCCTTTATCCTAAAAAAAACCTTAAATTGATCGTTGAACATAAAAGAGAGAATAGTTATGAAAAAACTGCAGAATCTACATTTGCTGGAACAATGCAAAGCGGTTGTATGTGATCTGGACGGCACCCTGTACCTTGATGGGGTGCCTATTGACGGCGCCTATGAATTTCTGGATAAAATTCTCGAAACCGGACGAAAATTGTTTTATTTTACCAACAACACGTCAAAGTCGAGACAAACCTATTTGAATCGTCTGAGGGAACTCGAGTTTCCGGTCACGGATGAGCAAATCATCACCTCGGCCGACTGTGCGGACAGTTATCTGCGGCGGCGCGAGTTGTTTCCCGAGATTTATCTGGTCGGGAATCGTGATTTGCATTCGGATTTCAAGGAGCGTGGATATGTGTGTCTCGATGAAGAACAGGCGCGCAACGAAACACCCCGGGCGGTAGTGCTGGGATTTGATACCGAGTTGACCTATGAAAAGATACATGCGTGTTACGATCTTGTTCTGCGGGGCGTGCCCTATATTGCGACTCATGCCGATAAATTATGTCCGGTAACCCGGGATACCTTTAAACCGGATGTTGGGTCCTTTATTTCACTGTTTGAAACTGCGACGGACGGGCAGGTGCCGGTGGTTGCAGGGAAACCCACACAGGAGGCTGTGAATGCCATTGCGGAACGCGCGCAGGCAGAGCCTTCAAAAATCGCCTTTATCGGTGATCGGTTGTACACAGATATACGTATGGCGGATCAATACGATATGGTGGGTGTGCTGGTGCTCAGCGGCGAGACAACATTGGAAATGGCCCGACAATCCAGCGACAAAGCCCGGATCATAGCGGATTCCGTCGCGGACCTTGTCGCTTTTTTATGATTTTTACTGTTTTCGTTGCAGTGACTGTAGAATTATATGCTTGTTGCCGTTCCAGTAATCGATACCGGAATACAGCGTGACCAGGGCTGCAATGGCAATGAGTACGGTGGCGAGCTTGACCTGTGCAAACAGGTAAAGCGGCTCCGGAATGACGTTGATCTTTTGTAAAAAGTAGATAATCAGGATGGGAGCGGTGCTGCCCGCCTGAAACATGGCTTTGAGCTTGCCACTGGGACGTGCCGAAACCACGACGTTTTCCCGGATGGCAAACACTCTGAGTATGGCCACAAAGACATCCCGGTAAAAGAAAACAGCAATGATCCAGACCGGGGCCAATTCTGCGCTCAAAAAGCAGAGGAAAATGGTGAACCGGCTGATACTGTCGGCAAAGGGATCCATCAGTTTGCCGAAATCCGTGACCAGGTTCTTTTTGCGCGCCAACTGACCGTCGTAAAAGTCTGTAAATTCAAAGACAGCTAATAGAAACAGGCAGATCCCGATGGACCAGGCTGTATCAATCGCAAAAGCAATCAAAAACAAAGGGCTGGCTGCGATGCGTACAAGTGTTAAACGATTGGGAGCATTCATAGTATTCTTTATTGGTTTGGTTTATGTGGTTTTGGAAAAAATACAGAATTATTCGTAAAGCATCAAGATATTTATAAAATAAAGCTTGATTTTTCCCCCATGCCGCTGGCGTGATTTTTGATGCATGTTTTAAAAATCATTTAATCGAAAAGCATAATAGTTGTTATGAAATACAGTTGCCGCATCCTCTGGTTCTTCGCCCTCTTTATCATTTCAGGCTTGTTTTTCAACCTGCAGGCCCAGATTGAACTGTATGATGTTCATGAAATCGAATTTGAAGGTCAATCCTTTACTAATCCTTACCTTGAGAATCGCGTGTATGCCGCTGTTTATGGTCCCGGAGATGAATCATATTATATTGAATTGTTCTGGAAAGGCGGGACAACCTATGCGCTTCGGGTCGCTCCGCGCGCCGCAGGGACCTACAATTGGCAGCTTTATTCACCGACAGACCCTTCATTGGACGGTTTGACCGGTTCTTTTCAATGCGAGTCGTCCGATCATCGTGGTTTTTTGACAACCAATGGACAGCGGTTTGAATATACCAACGGTGAATCGGTATTTCGTATGGGAGATACGAATTGGCGTATGTTCCGCTCAAAAAATGCGGCCTATGATAGTCTGTTCGTTCCTTATGTGGATGCACGGGCGAGTCGAGGGATTTAATTATATTACAGGGGTTGTTCATACCGTAGGTGACACTTCTATCAATGAGGGTGGGGACCTGTGGTTTGCAGCAAATCTGGATTCGACTGAATCCCGGTTATTTTGATTGGGTGGACAAGCGCGTTGAATATCTGAATAGCAAGGGCATAACAGTCGGCATGCTGTTTGTCTGGGCGCAAACCTTTAATGAATTTACCCGAGATCAATTTACCCGGTTCCGCCGATATGTGGTGGGCCGTTACGCGGCGTATGATGTGGTCTGGGTGATTTCCGGAGAATATACTGAACGCGAAACCTGGCAGGATTACTGGCCGCCGGAATACAGTTATCATGCGGAATGCATTAAAAACGGCAGTGATCATGATTCCGGTGATCCTTATGATCATCCTATTTCCATTCATCCCGGCGGTGATCAAAGCAATACACAACATTACGATCAATTTGAATCCTGGCTCAGTTTTGCCATGCAGCAACACGACGGTGCGCCGGAAGTTTTGTACAATATCATCGAAGCGGACCGGAGTTACGGAATACCGGTGGCCAATGATGAGTACGGATATGAAGGACCAACCGTTGAAGGGCAGGAATATTATCATTCCAGCAACCAGAATGCAGATAATATCCGGCGTGATTCCTGGACGATTATCATAGCCGGCGGTCAGCTTACCTATGGGCATATCAATACATGTACAGCCAAAGAACGCAGCATCAATCTGGACAGCTTGAATACAAGAGGCGCACTTTATCTCAAATCGATGAAAGAATTTTTTACTGACAGTATTCCCTGTTTTGAAATGCAACCGGATAACGAGTTTATTGTGAACGCCGCCGGATACGGCATGTCGAAACCGGATTCTTTTTATATGGTTTATTGTCCGGATTCTACGAGCCTCGAGATCAATATGAACAGCAATTATTCCTTGTACAAGGCCCGCTGGTACGATCCCAAAGCCGACACCTCTGTTTTTGCCGGTTTGTTCAATAGCAACACCGTGTACCAACTTGACACTCCATTTCCATATGATGCTGTGTTGCTGCTCGAGGTTATTTCGCCGCCGGTTGCCCGTTTTCGTCTCTATCTGGAAGGACCTTTTGATAAAGCCGCAGGTCAAATGCATACTTTATTGATTCAACAGGGATTTGTTTTAAATACCTCTCCCTATTTGCAAGCGCCCCGGCAGGTGAACACCGTTCCGGATTCGGCTGTAGACTGGGTTTTGCTTGAGCTTATGGACGCGCCGGAAGGAACGGCGCTGTTTTCCAAAAGTTTTCTATTGTCAACGGGCGGATATTTGATTTCAGAGACGAATGACAGCAGTTATGTCAGTTTATCGGGTGTGGCGGACGGCGATTATCATGTGAAAATACAGCACCGTAATCATATGCCGGCCATCAGCGCGCAGGCGGTGACGTTCTCTTCAAGTACGGTGACGGAATATGATTTTACTTTAGGTCTTTCTCAGTATTATGAACAAGAGTTTGTAAAGCAGCTGTCGAGCGGCCATTTAGCTGTCAGAGGCGGGGATATTAACCGGGATGATTTGATTGATGACAGTGATTTTATTTTATGGTATTCGAGTGCGCAAAACGCCGAGGCCGGTTACCTGGCTCCGGATATAAATATGGATGGAGTGGTTAATACCATGGATTATATTATTATTCATAACAATTAGCATCTGCTGATTGTTTGCGGCGCTGTCGGCTCCGGGCTCCTTCTAACATATACACGAGTATGGCCAGCCAGATCAGACTGAAACCTGTCAAACGTTCCTGTGAAAACGGTTCGTGATAAAGAAAAATACCCAACAGGAACTGCAAAGTGGGAGCCAGATACTGTAGAAAGCCCAGGTGGGTCAAGGGGACACGCCGTGCGGATCCGGCAAACAACAACAGGGGCGTGGCTGTCACGACACCTGCTGTGATCAGTAAAAGATGCGTCGACAGCGAAGCTTGCCCGAACTGAAGAATACTTTTAGACTCCAGAAACAGCAGTAGCAGGACAGCCGGCAGACTCAAGAGTCCGGTTTCAACGAACAAACCCTGCAGGGAATTTAGAGCCATGGTTTTCCGCAGCAGTCCATACACACCAAATGTAAAAGTCAGAGTCAGGGCAATCCAGGGAAACGAGCCGTACATGAATGTCAGATAGAGGACACCCGCGATGGCCAAAGCAATAGCAAACCATTGTCCGCTTCTGGGGCGTTCATGTAAAAACAGCATCCCCAAAATGATGCTGAACAGGGGATTAATAAAATATCCGAGACTGGCCTCTACAATATATCCTGAAGTGACGGCAAAAATAAAGGTCAGCCAATTGCCAGCCAGTAAAACAGAGGCAAGGAAGGATACCCTGAGAGTTTTGGGATTTTGTTTGAATTGTGGAGGTATGATGGTATATTTGAGGAGCCGTAAAAGGATCAGCAATAATACAAACGACCAAACGATACGGTGTCCCAGAATTTCAATGGGAGACACCTGGTCCAAAAGCTTCCAGTACATCGGAAACAGGCCCCAGAGTGTATATGCTGCAATCCCGTAAACGGTGCCTTTCATGATCCTCTCTTGATCGTGTGATGTATAAATGAACGCATTCATTTTAAGATATCCAAATATAATTTTTTTTATTTTCGAATGTGATCCTGTTATTTATACTTGCGATAATGACTTGCGTTAACTATATTCAAATGTGTGTATTTCGTCATTTGAAGGAGTCCTCAATGTATTCTTCGGTTGCAGATCTTCTCATTCGAACCAGTCAAAACACCCCAGATAAAACCGCAGTACTGTTTGCCGGAAAAAACTTTGTGTTAACGGGGAGACCGTAATGAAAGGGTACCGATGTCGTCCCGACAAGACTCGAAACTTTTTTCAGAGTGGCTGGTTCAGAACCGGTGATCTCGCCAAAAAAGACAATGACAAATGCTTATATATTGTAGACCGGGCGAAAGATTTGATTATTGTGACAGGAATTAACGTTTATCCCCGGTCGGTTAAAAATACCGCGCCGTGTAGAATTTATGGATTCATTGCCTAAAGACAGTACGGGTAAAATCCTGCGTCGAAAATTGCATGATATTGAGATAGATCGGAAACAATAAAATAGTTTGTGTTTGTATACAACCAGATCCAGAATTACGCAACCCTGAGAAGCGCATGGTACCGACTGTTTGGCTATTCTTGAAAACTGAGTATTGGAAACGTAAACGCATTGTTCCTTTTGTTGCCTTTCGAACAGTATGCAATATAATTAGAATGATCATTCCGGATAGTCTCCAGCCTTTTTCGAGTTATCAAAAAACCAAATTTTTTCAGATTACGGTGAACGCTGTGGCATGCAAGACAGGTTGTTCAATTGATGTATCTGTCTTCTATGCGCTCAGGCGGCGGAATCGCGTCCAAATCTGTTATAAAACAGCGCCAGTTACAGAAGCGTCGAGTCTATTATCAGGGTAATATATGCATGAGGTGGCAAATATAAAGGTGTATTGGTATACATTTTGTAACAACTTATTACCTGAACCCGTAATAAAACAATGGGGTACAGCCATGAAGTCAGCTATTGTATTTGCAGCAATTTTGTTGTGCATCGTTTTTATCGGGATGGTAAAAGCGCAGCCTGTGGACTGGGAAAATCCACAGGTTATCCATCGAAACAAGCTTGAGCCACACGCGACCATGATATCATTTCCATACTTTGAATCGGTTCTGGAGCGGGACCGGACAGAGTCTTCGTATTATCAATCCCTGAGTGGAGAATGGAAGTTCAAGTGGTTTAGAAACCCCGGTGAACATCCGAACAACTTTTTTCAGGACACATTCGATGTCAGCAGTTGGGACGTAATTAATGTACCTTCGAACTGGGAGTTTGAGGGGTATGGCGTTCCGATTTATGTGAACACGCGCTATGAATGGACAGAGGATCCGAATCCACCTTCCATACCGCATGATTATAATCCTGTCGGATGCTATCGAAAAACATTCCGCGTTCCCACCTATTGGTCTGATCAGCGTATATTGATCCATTTTGGCGCTGTAAAGTCCGCCATGCGTCTGTGGATCAATGGAGAAAATGTAGGGTACAGTCAGGGTTCAAAAACACCTGCAGAATGGGATATTACACCTTATGTCAGGGAAGGTGATAATACAATCGCCGTGCAGGTATTCCGATGGTCTGACGGCTCTTATCTGGAGTGCCAGGATTTCTGGCGTGTAAGCGGGATTGAACGGGATGTGTTTCTCTACTCGACGCCGAATGTTTATATTAGGGATTTTAAAGTAGTTACAGACCTTGATGATTCTTATAAGCATGCTGATTTGAATGTAGGGGTTGATCTGGCAAAAACCGACGCCGAGTTTAACACAGACTCTCATTTTCTGGCTGTAAAGCTTTATGATGATCGGGATCAGATTGTATATGAGGATCAGTTGCCTCTGAATATGACAACCACACACGCCCAGCTCAACGTTGAAACAACGATAAAAAATCCTGAAAAATGGAGCGCAGAGACGCCAAATTTGTATTCACTGGCATTGGGCATTGTGGGCGCTGATAATCGGCCGCTGCAGGTGGTAGGCTGCAAAGTCGGTTTTCGTGAAGTAGAGATAAAAGAAGGCCGATTGACCGTAAATGGTGTTCCGGTCTTGTTAAAAGGAGTGAACCGGCATGAACACGATGAGCGTACGGGACATGTGATATCCAAATCTTCGATGATCCGGGATATAAAACTCATGAAACAGTTCAATGTAAATGCCGTCCGCACCTCTCACTATCCTAATGATCCCTTGTGGTATGAACTGTGTGACAAGTATGGGTTGTATGTCATTGATGAGGCCAACATAGAATCCCATGGAATGGGATATGATCCGGACAAGACATTGGCCAATAAACCGGAATGGAGGGCGGCGCACTGGGACCGCTTTCGGCGGATGGTGGAACGAGATAAAAACCATCCCTCCGTTATTATATGGTCGATGGGAAACGAAGCCGGAGATGGACGCACCTTTGAAGTGCTGTATCAATGGGCCCATCAGCGCGATCGGACACGTCCGGTTCAGTACGAGCGAGCGGAAGAAAAGGAACACACAGATATTGTGTGTCCAATGTATGCCACAATTAATGATATTGTACAGTATGCTAAAAGTGAAAACGCTGCAGACCGTCCGCTGATACTATGTGAATATTCACATGCCATGGGAAACAGCAATGGCAATCTGAAAAAATACTGGGATACAATACGTACGTTTGATGCTTTGCAGGGCGGATTTATCTGGGACTGGGTGGACCAGGGTATTGCACAACGGGATTCAAACGGCACAAAGTACTGGGCCTGGGGCGGTGATTTTGGTGATGGTTCGACGCCCGGTGATGCAAATTTTTGTATGAACGGTCTGGTCAGTCCGGACCGAGAAGTTCATCCGGCATTGTGGGAGGTCAAGCACTGTTATCAACCGGTGCACATTGATCTTGTGGATCTGGAAGAAGGTCTGATCAGTATTAAAAATGAGCATGATTTCCGAAATCTTGACGACTATCAGATAAAGTGGGATCTGCGCGCGGATGGCGCCTCAATCGCAACGGGATTTGTGCTAAAGCCGGATGTTGACCCGCACGAAACCAAAGAATTCAAATTAGACCTCCCGGCCGTCAATCCGGAGCCTGGAATGGAGTATTTTCTGACCTTCAGCACAGCTATTTCGAAATCAACTGAATTGCTCCCGGCGGGTCATATTGTTGCTGTGGATCAGATCAAATTGCCGTTTGAACAGGCCATGGAATCCACGCATGCCCTGTCGCTTCCCGAACTCAAAGTGAGCAGTCGCGGTGATACGGTCAATGTGAGGGGAAATGGCTTTGAAGTGAGGTTCCTGAAAAGTAAAGGATCGTTGTATTCCTATAATCTGCATGGGAATGAATTAATCCAATCCTCTCTGGAACCCACATTCTGGCGTGCTCCGATTGACAATGATTTTGGCTGGAACATGCCTGAAAAATGCGATATATGGAAACAGGCCAGTTTTGATTACAGGCTTACAGACAGCAAAATACAGTGGATTTGTCCGGGACAGGCAGACTTTATCTGTGATTATCGGGCTGCCCAATGCTGCCGGAACCTTTAAACTGATTTATCATGTGCTCGGAACCGGTGATATTATTGTGAGCAATGCTTTCACTCCGGGCTCGGCTGATTTGCCGTTGATGCCCAGGGTTGGTGTCCGTTTTCAGTTGCCTGCGGAATATAGAAATGTTGAATATTACGGAACGGGTCCGCATGAAAATTACAGGGATCGAAATTCCGGGAGCATGGTCGGCGTTTATTCGATGCCGGTTGATGATTTTTATTTTTTATATCCCAGTCCGCAGGAGAATGGAAACCGCACCGATGTCAGGTGGCTGACATTGACAAATCAGGATGGCCTCGGTCTTTTAATTGTCGGGTTGCCCATGATGGAAGCCACCGTGTCCGAGTACTCGTTGCAGGAACTGACCCGCAAACAGCGCGGAGATTTGCATGTGCATCAAGTGCAAAAAGAAGGCGGAATTTGTGTGAACATTGACCATATACAAATGGGTGTCGGCGGTGATGACTCCTGGGGGGCGCGTCCGCATACAGAGTATTTGGTTGAACCGCAAGAGTACAATTTTCAGTTTAGATTGCGACCGTTGGAAATGGATGATGACCCCGCATCGCTCAGCAATCACGAGTATATTTTGCGGTAAAAGCGGAAACACGGCAAGAGCCGTCTGAAAATAACCAATGCTATGGCTTGACTTTGATTGAATTAATGTGTACATTAATTCAACTGAACCAAGGATATGATGACTATGTCAAAGCGCACAGACAAGAAAACTAAAAAAAGCAAATATCCAGGCTTGGACTAGTCATTTCTATAATTCGTTTTCACCAAGCCTGCTTTAAAAAGCAGGCTTTTTTTTTGACATAAAAAAAATAAAGAGGATCGCATGAAAAAAATTAAATGTGCAGTTTTGGGTGCAACCGGTGTAGTCGGCCAGAATTTTTTACGCTTGCTGGTGGATCATCCTTATTTTGAACTGACCGCTATTTGTGCGAGTGAAGCTAGAAAAGGTTTGATGCTGGCTACTGTTAAAGAACAGATAAAAGGCGGGATACCGGAATCTTTTGAAGATATGCTGTTTGATCCGATTGACATTGATTTATTGTTATCCAAAGGCGTTCAAGTGGTTTTTTCCGCATTGCCCTCAGATGTGGCCGGCGACATTGAAACCGAGGCGGCCGAAAAAGGTCTCAAGGTATTTTCCAATGCCGGCGCACACCGGATGGACGAGAATGTGCCGATCCTCATTCCGGAACTCAATTATAAACATTTGGATCTGGTAAAAAATCAAAATACAGAGGGATTTATTGTCACCAACGCAAACTGTACGACAACCGGTCTGACCCTGTCTCTTTTGCCCATTCGTCAGTTCGGGATCAAACGTCTGATCGTTGCGAGTTATCAGGCTATTTCCGGCGCCGGCTATCCGGGCTTGTCTGCTGTGGATATTATTTCCAATGTCATACCCTATATTAAAAATGAAGAACCCAAACTGCGGGCTGAATGCACCAAGATTTGCGGAGATTTTCAAGGCAGCATCAAACCGGTTGACTGGGAGGTGTATGCGCATTGTGTTCGTGTTCAAACGATAATCGGGCACCTGATTTCTGTACATGCAGAGGTTGAGCAGGATGTCGATCATGATGCAGTTGCCGCTGCCATGCAATCCGTCGAGTCGCCAAATATTCTGAAAGACCTTCCCACAGCTCCTCACCCCCCGGTTGTGTTTACTGAAGAGTATGATCGTCCGCAGCCCCGGTATGATATAGAACTGGGTTGGCCGGAACGGGCAAAAGGTATGGCTGCTAAAATCGGCCGCCTTGAAGTTGAAAAAAATACCATCCGCTATATTACCCTGTCCAATAATCTGGTAAGAGGCGCTGCAGGCGGGTCTGTACTCAATGCAGAATTGGCGGCAAAAAAAGGCCTTGTCTAAGCGATGCCAATCCCTGTTGGAGCGGCTATTGTTTCAGCAGGGATTTTTAAAAGACACTGCTATCCGTGTCATCATCCGTTTCAGAGCCGGATTGTTCCGGTGTGGGACCGGGCACTTGTTCAAAAGGTTGCAGTTGTTCAATATTTATTTGTATTTCGATATTAAAAAACTGGTAAATATCGGCCAGCAGAGCCCCGCCTTTTTCATTATCGATTTTGGTGACAATGGTTAATGCAGCATATTCTGTTTTAACAACGTCCGCATCATCCCCTTTTCCCACCTTTACCTTTTTTTGCTTGACGTTAAATGGTTTGATCGTGGCGGCGGGAAGAATGTATTCCTCTCCGGACAATGTGTCCAGGAATGTGATGCGTACCAGTCCTCGCACCATATTGTTAAACAATTCACCAACCTGAACGCTGTTATCCAGAATGACTTCTGCCTGAAGATGCAGCTGTCTGATGATCTCATCTTCATCACCTTTTTCATCTTTTGGCCAAAATTTTTTTATAATACAGTTCTCAAAGGTCAGCATGAAACATTCCTTGCTAAAAATCGTTTAAATTTTTGCTCAGCATGAAATAACATACAAAAATATTAAATGTGATGCAAGATATTATTGAATCAGGTTGTTAAATATAGTATGGAACGTAATTCCGATAAAGCCATCGTTATATATGACGGAAAATGCGATTTTTGTCAGGGCAGTAAGGATTGGATTGAGAAACGAGCGCTGCCCGGAAGATTTGAATTCATCTCCTGCCAATCCGACGAACGAAAACGCAGATTTCCCTCAATAAGCACAGAGCAATGTATGGCAGCCCTTCAATTGGTTCTGGAAGGCGGGACTATCTATTCGGGTGCAGAAGCGATTCCTGAAATCCTGAATCGGCTTGAGGGCTGGCGCTGGCTGGAAAAAATTCTGAGATGGCCACTGATTAAAAAAATGGGTCCGTTCATATACCAAGGGGTGGCCAGGCACAGAGGATTTATCTCCTGTGTATTACCTCGCGGCAAACAAAAACGAGCCTGAAAATATATCTTGACACTTGGTTGATAAATCCGTATTATAAATTGAAAGGAGTATTTACAGATGGAGGAGACCATGCTGATTCGCGTCAATGTTGAGCGGGTCACTCTCGATACAGCGACGAGCCGCTTTGTAGTCATCTTGAAAGAAGATAAACGCAGCCGATGGCTGCCTATTGTGGTGGGTTCTTCTGAAGCTCAGGCCATTGCACTACAGCTTGAAAATATTTCTCCGCCGCGACCACTGACCCATGATCTGATGCGTAATTTACTGGAAACAATGGATGTAAAGATAGAGCGTATTGTGGTAAACGATTTACAAGAGAATACCTATTATGCATTGTTGGGACTGCGGCATGGAAGTGAGTTCCGGGATGTTGATGCGCGTCCCAGCGACGCCATTGCCCTGGCGCTGCGCACCAAAGCGCCAATATTTGTAGAAGGCAAAGTCATGCAGCAGGCGTCTATTACAGATGAAGCTGTTGATGATGCAGCCGGAGAGAATGCCGGCATAGCGGCTGAGGAAAATCTTGCTCCGGAGGATCAGCTGGAACAGTTGAAAATAGATTTGCACAATGCTGTTCAGGATGAGCGCTACGAAGATGCGGCGAATATCAGAGATGAAATCAGCCGGTTGCGGCGTGATTTACGCCAGGAATGATGCAAACAGCATAGGGGGCTGCAGAGCGATTGTTATAGCTTGTTTCGGGGCTTTGTTCAAATGAAGCGACATAAACCTGATGTTTTGTCCCGTAAACGACGCAAGCCGAAAATTTCACAACAACAATTAAAAATAGTTCAGTGATTTTAAAGCGCCTCTTATTTTTCCAGGAATGAATGCATGTTTAAGATTATTGAAATTTTTAGCGTGGAAGATTAAAAACAATGCAATCTGCCGTTTTCGAAGTTTATAAAAATGTTCAATATCTTGAAAAATGTCGAATTTCAGCTGTATTGGTACGGTTGTGTAAAGTTATGAAAAACAAATATATAAACATTGATGATCAAACGGCATTGTCGGAAATTGAACAAAATAAATTCGGCTTTGGGCGAGTGATCGACCGGTAATTGCAAGTACAATAAAAACAATAACAAAAAACTGTGATAAAAGTTAGGTGGTTGAGTAAACTGGCATAGTGTTTGTTGTATGCTAAAGTACCTCTATACCTCTACTCTCTTTTTACGCCGTTGGCCATTTGCGATCCAAGCAAATGGCCTTTTTTTTATTTGGTTACTTTTAAGAAAAAATTGTGTTTATGGCATATTTTTTGTAATTTGTTTAATAAATGTGACAAGTGTTTGAAATATCTTCAAGCTCTGTGTCTAAGTTGTAACAAATCGGACACCCGTACTGTGATTAAACAGTCTTACGAGTAAAAGGGTTTATGCAATCACAAAACGCCACACAAAATGCTCAGGAATGGGGAGTCAAGGATTATCTGTCTTTGATTATCCGGAGAAAGTGGATTATTCTGTTGGTATTTCTAATAACCTTTTGCGGTTCAACGGTCTATCATTTTACTCGTCCTCCTGAATACAAAGCGTCTTCTACATTTACCATTGAAAGCGAGAGTGCTGCGGGATTGGCAGCTTCAAATCTTATCAAGGAAGATGCCTCCCGGTCTTTTGGATTTTATAAAACCCTGACAAACAGCAAAATATTTGAGAATCGTGTCCGGAACATTACCAATCGGGATACATTACTCCTGGAGAGAATGCAGCTGTATCCGATTTCGTTTGCAGATTTGATGGATAACCTGATTTTACGCGAAACGGAATACAAGGATTTATTCTCACTCAGTGTTGTGGCCTTTGATCCTGTGGTCGCCTATCGTTTTGCTGACATTGTTGTGCAGGAATTCAAACTCCGGTGTCAGGAAATAGAACTTGAAGAATCCCGCAATATTGTTTCTTTCGTTAATTCGCAACTTCAGGAAGCGGAAAAAAACCTTGAAGCATCCGAACGGGAATTGCAAAAGTTCAAGGAAAGAAATAATCTGAATGATATGGGGCAGGTTGAGGGTGGAATTCTCAAGCGTTTGACCGACATTGAAAATCAGCTTCAGGAGGTACAAACCGAACGCAGGCTGGCGCAGGCCAATTATGATTCATACAAGCAGCGGCTGCGTCAATCCAAAAATCAGAACGCTCCCAGCGCATTTAATATTGAATCTGAACAAATCCGGAATGTGCGCCAGGAAATTGACCGGCTGGAAGAACAGAAAAGGAACTATGCAGAGGATGGACAATTCACCTCCCCTGAAATATCTGCGATTGATGCACGCCTGGAACGCAAAAAAAACGAGCTGAGAAACGCCATGTTGATGGCCCGGCAGAATCCAGAGGCTTTTGATATAAATGGTGAGAACCGGTCCCAGATTGAACTGCTCAATGAAAAAATTATTAATGCCGAATTAAATTTGTTTATGCTGAGGAATAAAGAACGGTTTCTATCTGATCTTCTCAACAAGTATAAAAATGAGCATCCCAATTTGCTGGAACACACCATAAAGTTTGCCCAGTTGCAACGCTCCAAGACGGTCAATGAAAATTTATACAACTATTTGATTCAAAAGTCCGAAGAAGCCAAAATCAAAGCTGCTACGGGTACAGGCGGTATCAGTGTGGTGGATGCCCCCAATCTGCCCGAAAAGCCCATTTCCAGCAATACCATGCGGAATATGATGGTTGCCTTTATCTTGTCTTTTGGTTTGGGGTTTGGAGTGGCGTTTACCTTTGATTATTTTGACAATTCAATCTACACGATCGAAGATCTGAGAAGGCTGGGCAATATCCCGGTGTTCGGCACCATTCCGTTTATATCGCCTGAAGAGATTGAAAAGAAAAGTCATGCAGTGACCCGGCAAACATTCCGCAGGAAAAACGGCCGTATGAATTTTGAGGATCGCATGAACGGGTACCGGGATCGAATTATCCAGACGATTGATGCCAAATCACCGATTGTTGACGCCTATCGGCAAATTCGTACGAATATTCAGTTTACCAACGTAGATGATCCCATCAAGCGGGTGATGATTACCAGCTCAATCGCATCCGAGGGCAAAACCTTGACCACCTCAAATCTGGGCGTTTCTTTTGCTGAGTTGGGCATGCGGGTTTTGATTATTGACGCGGATTTGAGAAAACCTCAGCAGCATATTGCGTTTACTATCAAACGAACGCCCGGCCTGACCGATTATCTGGCCAAGAATATAGCTGTGGAAAAAGTAACCTATCTGACACGCACTCCCAACTTGTACCTTATCCCCGCAGGTTCAAATTCTCCGAATCCCGCGGAACTGGTTGCCAGCAAAAAGTTCTCACACACCCTTGATTCACTTGAGAGCAAGTATGATTTGATTATTTTAGATGCACCCCCGATTATACCGGTTACGGACCCCGTCCTTTTGGCGCCAAAGGTGAAAAATATCTTGCTGGTCATCAAGTTCGGTCAAACAGACTGGCATGTTTCCCGGGACGCAATATCCCGGCTTCAGAATGTAAATGTGGATGTCACCGGAGCGATCCTGAACGGCGTCAAAGGCGGTAAAGGATATGGGTATTACAAGTACAATTATTATTCCTACCAGTATTCATATTACGGTGAGCGTAAAAAGAAACGCGGCAAAAAACGGTCTCTCCTCTAAGCCCTGAACAGATTAAACGGCTGGATTTCTTTTTTTTTCATTCCTGTGTAAATCATTTTGAAAAAAAGTGAGGGGTTGTTAAATTCCAGTCAAAGAGTTATCAACTTTAAGACGAGTTCAATTATGCATCGTTTTGGTACATTATTGCTGGTTTTGCCGGTTGCATCGATCGTTTTTATGACCGCTTGCGCCCCAACCCTGGTACCGAGGCCGGAGTCTGAATCACCGACAGCCTATTATGATCAGGGTCTGATTTTGCTTGAGCAGGATAGTCTAAAGACCGCCGCTCAATTTTTTCATAAAGCCGTGAAGCAGGATTCTACGTTCGCGCCGGGATGGGCCGGCCTCGCCTTTGTTATCGGTACCTATGGCAAAACTGATTTGGCCTTTGACTATATGAAAAAGGCGATGCGTCACAAACCAACAGCGGACGTCTATGTGTTCAAGGGCCGTTTGCTGATGCGGGCGCGGAAAGATGATAACGGGTTAAACGATGCTGTTCAGTGTTTTGACCGGGCTTTGGACAAAAAACCCGGTCATACAGATGCCCTGTTTTACAAGGCCCTCGCTCTCAAGCAGGCGGCCAAACTGGAATCTGCTGCGGGGCTGTTGCGGCAAATGCTGCAAACGATCGAGTCCGCCAAAGCGGACAGCCTGTTGAGTGAAATCAACCGGGTTAGCCGGCAGAATCCAGTCACTCAGACCGCTACAGCAATTGCCCTGAAAGATTCTGTGACCCGGGGCGATTTTGCTGCGTTGCTTGATGCTGAAATACAATTGTATAAAAAATTGCAGCAGAACCAGCCTATCGGCTATGGAGATGGATTTCAGGGACCGGTTCCATCGGAGGGGATTCTGCAGCAGGACAGAACGATACGAGATATCAAAGACCATCAGGCTGAAAACAGCATTCGAAAACTGGTGCGCGCCAATGTCATGGACGTGTATCCCGATCAGACATTCCGGTCGGATCAGATTTTAAAACGCCGCGATGCCGCGCTTGTCTGTCAGAATGTCATGGTTCATTATTTGGGCCAGGATATTACCACTCGCTATATCAACCAGCCTTCGGTTTTCCCCGATGTAAAACGTGTGAATTATGCCTACAATGCAATTAATCTGGTAACAGAACTCGGTATTATGCAGGCCCGGGAAAACTCCGGCCGGTTTTATCCCAATCAGCCGCTTTCCGGACTCGATGCGTTGAAAGCGGTGCACAACCTGGAACAGGTGTTAGAGTCTATGATTTAAAGGAACAGTTGCCCGATTGATGGGTTAAATGGTGAAAAAACGGGAGCTTTTTGAAAATATTAAAAGTAAAACATAACAGTCCTGCTAAAGAATTGGGGATTCAAGTTGGGGATCTGCTTTTATCGATTAACGACCATCCGATTCGTGATATTCTGGATTATCATTTTTATCGTGATGACAATATGGATATGCTGATCGAACGCAACGGCGAACTCACTCTCTATGAAATCGAGGGTGATGACGAATTTGATCTGGGACTCGATTTCAAGGAAATGACATGCAAAGGTTGCGGCAATCACTGTGTTTTCTGCTTTGTGGATCAAAATCCGCCCCATGTCCGATCACCTCTGTTGTTCAAGGATGAGGATTATCGTATGTCTTTTTTGTACGGTAATTATGTTACGCTGACCAATTTTTCGAAAAAAGATATACAGCGGATCGCTGAACAGCATTTGTCGCCTTTGTATATTTCGGTTCACGCTTTAGATCCCAAAGTGCGCCAAAAAATGCTGGGTTTAAAGCGGGATGATTGCCTGATTGAGAAGTTAAATTTTCTGGCAGCGCATCAGATCGAAATGCATGCACAAATTGTACTATGTCCGGGTTTTAACGACGGCGAGGTGCTTGAGGATACCATCCATCGACTGTCAATGTACTATCCCTGGATCAAGACAGTCGCTGTTGTTCCCGTTGGATTAACCGGACATCGTGACCATCTAACACCGATTTCACCGGTTACGCCGCGTTTGGCCGGAAAAATCATAGATTGGATTGAAGCGCAGGCTCTTGGATTCCGGCAGACCCTGCAATCAAATTTTGTATATCTCGCGGATGAATTTTATATACTCGCGGCCCGACCGCTGCCCCGGGCTGAGCGCTATGAGGATTTTCATCAAATTGAAAACGGTGTGGGAATGACCCGGAAATTTCTGGATGATTTTGAGCAAGAGATTCAGGATTTGCCCAAAGCGCTGCCGGACCGGGAGCTGGTCTTTGTGACCGGAGAACTGGCAGTCGAGACTCTCGAACAGCGGATTTTACCGGAACTGAACGCAATCTCTGGTCTTTCTGTTCGGTCTCATCCGGTAAAAAACCAATTTTTCGGCGGCGGCGTCACTGTTTCGGGATTGCTGACCGGAAGAGATATTGCACATTCTTTCGGAAAATCCGAAAATGAGGTTGTGGTTTTACCTCCAAATTGCTTAAATTACAATGATGTGTTTTTGGATGACTGGACGATGAATGATTTGAGTGCTGAATTGAATCGTCCGCTTGTGCAATTCAAATATTCATTTGCTGAATTATTAAAAAGAGTACAAAATTGAAAAAACCGATTATCGCGATACTGGGCCGTCCCAATGTGGGCAAATCAACCTTGTTTAACAGGATTTTGCAGCGCCGTCTGGCTATTGTGCATGACGAACCCGGGGTTACCCGGGATTGCAATTATGCCGAAGCGGATTGGGCCGGCGTGGAATTTGATTTGTTTGACACCGGCGGCTATATACCCGGTTCTGATGATGTGTTTGATGCCGCTATCCGGGATCAAATTGATCTTGCCATAAAAGATGCAGATCTGATCCTTTTTCTAGTCGACGTGACGGTTGGCATTACTTCTCTGGATCAGGAGATCGCCAACAAACTGCGCCGTTCCGGCAGCCGGGTTGTGGTTGCCGTGAATAAAGTCGATAACCAGGAGCGCGAGATGGATGCTGCCGAGTTTCACAGTCTGGGACTGGGAGAACCGGTGCCGCTGGCTGCTCTGAACGGTCGAAATATTGGAGATTTTCTGGATATTGTTATTTCCCATCTTTCTCAAGAAGAAACAGAGCCGGACGAAAAATCCGGTGAACTGATGCTGGCGGTTTTGGGCCGCCCGAATGTGGGCAAATCATCCTATATTAACGGAATTCTCGGTGCGGAAAAGCAATTGGTTACAGAGATACCCGGAACCACGCGCGATGCGATCGATACATCAGTACGATATAACGAACGGGATATTGTGCTGGTGGATACGGCTGGATTGAGAAAAAAAGCAAGGGTACACGAAAGTATCGAGTATTTCAGCGTGGTTCGAACCATCAATGCGTTGCGACGCTGTGATGTGGCTATTGTGCTTGTGGATGCCGCAAGCGGTATGACGGATCAGGATAAAAAGATTATCAAAATGGCCATAGACGAAGGCAAGGGTGTGGTCATCGGTGTGAATAAATGGGATTTGATAGAAAAAAATACAATGACGGCAAGAGAATTTGAACTGGATATGCAGCGGGATTTGCATGATCTCAATTATCTTCCCATTCTCTTTATTTCCGCCCTGACCCGTCAACGCATTTTCAGACTGTTGGACAGTGCGCTTGCCGTTTTTAAAGAGCGTCAGCGCAAGGTTAAAACCGCTGATTTGAACCAGATGCTTCGGGATGCCGTGGAAGAACATCATCCCCCGGCTTTTGGCACAAAATGGGTGAAAATTAATTATGTGACCCAGGTCAAAAGTGCGCCGCCACGCTTTGTGTTTTTCACCAATGAGCCTAAAGGTATCAGAGCAAATTATAAAAAGTATCTGGAAAATCAAATTCGACAGCGTTTCGGCTTTTATGGTGTTCCCATTCGAATGACGTTTCGACAGAAAAGTTAAGGATTGTTTTTATGATCATACGAGTCCATATTCTTTTCTTTATTCTTTTCCTTGTTTTTCAGGCCCACGGGGAGACGCTAACCGTACAGCAGGCGCTGCAGAATGCTTACGATACCGGTGAATTAACCCGGGCTGAATATGTGGCTTATCAGCTGCAGGCTTTGCGAGGCCCAGAACGATTGCCTGAAGAATGGCGCGGGTATCCAGCGCAAGTCTCAAGAAAAGGAACGCTGTTGGCGGCGGAAGCGAAACGTCTGCTTGATCACGCACACGGGCATGAACAACAAGTTCTGCAAAAAGCGCTATCGCGTCCCGCAAACCTCGATCAATCCATACAAAGTCCGTCCGGACGGTTTCGAATTCATTATACCCTTTCCGGACCGGACTCTTCCGATCCCGATTTTATCCGGAAAATTGCAGCCACTTTTGATCAGATGTACCATTTTGAGGTGGATACCCTCGGTTTTAATCCGCCGCCGCCTGATCAGGGTGTTGACGGAAATGAATGGGATGTCTATGTACACAATATCTACGATTACGGCTGGACGACTGCGGAATATGAGGTTCTGTCAACAGATAAGCCCTATGATTATACCGGATTTATTGAAATGGATAATGATTTCTCCCACACCTTTACAACGGGAGATGAAGCCATGCGCGTTACCGTGGCGCATGAATTGTTTCATTTGATTCAGATGGGATACCGAAGTTATCAAACTACACAGCTCGATCCGGTCTGGTTGTTCGAATCCTGTTCTGTCTGGATGGAGGATATGGCCTATGACTCGGTCAATGATTATTTTCAGTATTTGAGTTATTACTTTTTACATCTCCACAATTCTCTACACATCTCGAACGGCCTGCGCGAATACGGGCTTGGTTTGTTTCATTTTATGCTCACAAAAAAATATGGCCGCTCTATCATCAGGGATATCTGGGAAGCGTTCGAGACACGTGAAGCGATCGAGGCCGTTGATCATGTACTGCAGAATTACGGCAGCAGTTTGACGCAGGAAGTTGTTGATCATGCGATTTGGAATTTTTACACAGGTGAACGGGCGGATTCTGTGCGTTTTTATTCCGAGGGCGCCCATTATCCCGAACTGGAGTCTGTGAATGATCTCATACTTGATGAAAATATGTTGATCGACGAGCAGCTTGCGCTTTATGCGGCTGCTTATTTCAAGGTCGGTCTTGCTACGCTGGGTCGTGTCACCATTTCTCCCGCATTTGAAGCCGCTGAAAACTGGATGTATATTTCGTTCCTGCCGCAGTTTAATCATTCGTTTGACTATTATGTCTCACCGGGACAAGACCCGCATATGATCACGGCTTCTGTTTTAACCGATTTCTGGATCGCTGCCGTAAATATAGAACAACCGACCACGGATCAAACATATCTAAAACGGCCGTATTCTCTGGAAATGGATATGAGTAATCAACAAAAACTTGAATCATCTATTGTATCCCTGTTTCCCAATCCCTATAAAATCGATGATCACATCCAAGGTATACAATGTTGTATCCGTTTGACCCAGGAATCGGACAATTGTATCGTTTCCATCTATTCCAGCAGCGGAAGATTGGTCCGCCGCCAAGAATTGGGATATCGTCCAGCAGGTGATTTTGTCTATGTTTGGGACGGCCAGGATGACGCGGGAAAATCGGTTTCAAGTGGAATTTATATCCTTGGTTTGAATGTTAATAGTATTAAACCTCAGAAAATTGCTATTGTGCGATAGTTATTAAGTTTAATAAAAACAATTCAAAGGCAATTAGTGGGGGGAGCTTGATAACAATTCGATGAGTTTTGACAACTACTATATAATTAATACGTTGAGATTTGAATTTTTTATGTTTTCCGGAAAACAAACAATCTCCTTTTGCGCAAAACGGCTTGATAAAAAAGTGTGATAAAACCAGTGATTACTATTCGTTATGGCATAGTAGTTGCATTTAAGCAAATGTGAATATGAAAAATGACTCTGAACCAGAACAGAAAAAACAAGATGAACGACCTGTATTATTTTTCATCTTTAAAGGTGCTGTGCAAGATAACCTATGCGAAAGAAGCCAATTCTATTCGATATACGACCGATCGTCCGCTGCCCGTGGCTGAGCGCAAAACGATTGAACAGTATATTTTAGAGAATCTTGCCCAGGATACTGATTATTATGATCGAACTCCTTCATTATTGCTTTACATGGGAGTAAATCCTGCACTGCAAAAGTATCACAAGCAGGTGCAGCTAAAAAATACGATCAAAAATGTTGTTCATCAGAAAATGGATCTTGATAAAAAAGTAAAACATCTGATTTCCGAGTCATTATCTCAATACTATTTTGATAAATTAGGCGACAAGTTGCTTGATTTGCGTCATAATTTTTCCGATCAGTCTGAGCAGGAAACAGATGCTCTGATACTGCAAATATATACACTTTTGGATGCGTATAATCAGAATACGGGACAGGATATTACATTGAAATCCATCCTGCCCGAAGAATTTAAAGACCGTTTCGAAGAGCTGTTGAACAATCAATAGGCGCAAAAATGTGGGGACCTATAGAAGGGAGATTGAAATGAATTTGAAAAAGATGACATTGTTTTTTCTGTCTGCGGTGTTCCTGTTGAACACAGGACTATGGGCTCAGGCGGGCTGGAGCCAATCCAAGTTTGGTATTGGTGTAAATGTTGGAGTGCAGCATGTTTACAGCGATTTACAGCCGGCAGGATTGGGGTTGGCTTCTGAAGCGTCGCTTCGGTATTTTATGAGTCAACGGTTGAATTTCGCACTCAGCGCCGGTTATGGTGAATTGAATGACGGATTTTTCGAACGTCATTTCTACACCACTGTCCTCAATGCTGATCTGAAAGGTCAGTTTAACCTGCTCACGTCACGTTTCCGGCCATTTGTGAGTGCAGGTGTGGGAATAACCAATTTTACGTTTAATATTGCGGATGATACGTTTTACCGAGTCTGTGTATAATGAAGAGTTTTCCAATCCCAATACCGCAAATACACAATACCAACAAGATGTTGCAAGCAATGACGGTGAAACCTATTCGGCGCCTTCGTATATCGTGGGTGGCGGATTTGATTTTCTGCTGTCTCCCAAATGGGGGATGAACGCGTATGTTGATTATCGGTTCACAGACACGGATGATCTGGACGGCGGGTACATGTCCATCTATGGCAGCAATAGCGACGGATACCTGAACGGACGTCTCGGCCTGACCTATTACATGGGCGCTGCCGAAGCTCCTGCACAGGAAGAATCCTTTTCCGGTCTGGAAGAGTTCCAACTGGAGCCCGAAAGCGGACAGCAAGGCGAGATCGTCTGGGAAGAGAGCGGCGCGCCGAGACCAGAAGCGCAAGGAACGGATTATAGTGAATTACAGTCCCGGGTTCAAAATTTGAATCAGGAATTACAAAGCAAGGAAAAGAATATCAACGAACTTGAAGCGCAAATTGCTTCCCAGGAAGAGCGTATCCGCAGTCTGGAACGCGAATTGAATGAAGTTGAGGGACAAATGGGAACAGCCCCTGTGACCGGTGGCGGCAATTACAAAATGGTTTATGAAGACGCTGTTCAACAGTTCTATAACCGCAATTATTCATCCGCCATGTCATCATTCCGGTCTCTCCTAAATCAGTATCCGGATCACAAGCTGGCCAGTAATTGTCAATACTGGATTGGAGAATGTCAGTTTGCTCAGGGAAATTATTCCCAGGCGGTTCAGTCTTTCCAGGCTGTATTGAATTACAGTTCCTCTTACAAGTTTGATGATGCTCTGATTATGCTGGGACGCTCTTATATGAAAATGGGCAATAATGACAATGCCAGAAATGTTCTGCAGAGATTGCTAAACGAATACCCGGACAGTGAATACGCCGGCAAAGCACGCAATTGGTTAAATCGTCTGTAAGCCTTTTTCAATTTCCTTTTATTATATTGGCGGGTTAGCCGGAATTCCGGCTAACCCGCTTTTTGGGTTGTATCCGTACTTTTTAGCGGCGCCCATTGAAAGCGAACCCGGCACATATCTTTGTCCTGCCCGCTGCATCTAACGCACTTTATTTCATCGTCACCGATAATATCCACTTTTTCGCCGTACTCTACTTCTCTTAAAAAATCAACATCCACTGAGGTGATGGTGTGCAGCTTGTAAAAATCCATTGGTATCGTGTCCAATGCCCATTCCACGTACGATGCATTATTGACGTGACTGTTCATATCCATATCATTCAGGCGTACATACCGCGTGTCGTATATTTTTAAAGCAGATGGAGCCGGTATTTTGGCGATGCGTTTTATTGCAACCGCCTCTTCCGGGACGATTGCCATGAATTCTTCTTTATTAATGCGCTGCAGCCGTCTGTTTTGAACATCGATGATCAGCCAGCTTGAATCAGCATTCAAGAGTTCACGGCCCTCAGAATCCGTGAGTGAAAAACGTCGGTAGGCGTTCAATCCGTCTGCGCCGATGGGCCAGGTTTTGATGGTTATACGATCGTTCCATACGGGCAGCTGTTTAATGTGTATGCGTATTTTGCTCAGTACCCAGGCGATGCCTTGATTCTGAAGCGCCTTCCAGGACCAGGGGGTTTGCACGACATGGCGATACGCGATCTCCTGGAACAACGAAAAGATTTGGGGAATCGCGAGTTTTTTATCTACATCCACATCGTACGAGGATATGGTGTGATTCAGGGTGAAATAGGGATTGAAATGGTCTACATCAAACTTCATCTTTGCTCCAGTTTCATACCTGTTTATTGTTCACAGAATAGATCGTATATTTCATGGGCAATTCTGTCTTTGGTTTTGAGCATTTCGTCTTTGCTGGAGCAGTGTATGGTTCCGGCTCCTGCTCCCGGATGCCCGCCGCCCAAATTTAAAGTACGCATAATATCGCCGACATTTTTATTGTGATTGTTATCTGTCATATTCAGACTCAGGGACATTGAGAAGGATAAATGATTGGTTTTTGTCATATGTTCATATAAATTTGATATCTGCAATACCGCCAGCGCATCAGGATAAACCAGATAAGCGAGATGTTTAAGTATATTGGGACGATGGTTATGTTGAGTGGTGTCCAGAATAATCAGGTTGCGTTCAATATCTTTTTCAAGGAAAACGGCATCTTGTTTGATCTCTTTAAGCATCCGCTCTTCTTCATTCTTGTAGATACGATAGCGTTTTTGAACACTGGGCATGTTGGCAACCTTATCAATCGGGCGATCGCGGAGCTGGCGGACCAGGTTTCGCAAAAATTCCCACTTTATATCAGCGCTCTCTTCTTTTAATTTGATTGTGCTGTCCAGTATTTTCCCCGGCGTTGTACGCCGCCAATCTTCGATGCTGTGATAATTGAATGCATCGATCATATCCGCTTCATCCACTATTCCGGCATAAAAATCCGGAAAGTCCATATCCTGATAATAGTTGAAAACAACCCGCGCACAAGACTCCTCGAGAGCAAATTCTCCTTTGATCTCGGATGGATCGATATTGCGGTATTTGAGTTCCTCCAGATTGCCCTCGTGATGATCGAACCATAAACCGCATTCCAGGGGGTAGGGCAAGTCGCAAACAATGTCATCTTTGGTGATGGAAATCCTGGCTTCAGCCACCAGCCGGGGTTGGGTGAACATGATATAATTGATGCCTGTGGCTTTTGAACACAGCGCAGCGCAAACGACTCCGTCAAAATCGGCATGCGTTATGATTCGTTTCATGATTAAAACCTTTTTTCATAGATTCGTCCATTTTCTGATGCGGGACTTTTGCATGTTCGGGTTAACCCGGAGCTATATTTAAATGGTCTATAATATTGAAAAAAAATGCAAGAATAGCAAGTCTCTGCCAAGAAAAAGGAAGATTATTTTAAATCAATTGTTGAATATGGTAAAAGAAATCACGATTTTAGGGTGCAAAAAAACAGAGGTGATTATGGAATTGATTTTGGAAGAGGTTGTCGATAAAGTATGGCTGAATCATACTCGGAAAGACTTTTTCGATATTGAAAAGAAAATTGCTGAATTGAATAAAAAACAGCCGGCTTTGGCTAATTATCTGATGACAGTCAATTCAGAGTTGTACAATTTTGAAGAAAAACAGCTGCTTTTGTATCTGGCCGTTGCCGTCTGGGACTGCATGCAGCAGGGCGAGAAAGATATCCCCAAGATAAACGCCAGTGATATCAGCAAGGCCAGTGAAAAAAACATGAAGCTCATTTCTTATCTGGAAGGAAAGCTTGATCATGATTTCCAGAATGCAGTCGAAAGTGTCTTTTCAGAATACCATCAGACCTATGTCCTGGATTTAATTCGCAAAGTTGTATTTTCTACAGATGATCAAAAAACACAAATACGGTCCAAAAACAAAGGGCTTATCCTCTTTGATTTGAAAACATTTTTGGATTGCCTGGATAACTAAAAGGTTTCGCACTTTTCTGTCGGGTTTTATTTTCATTTTCACTGCTATCCTGATATCATGATGCAAAAGGATTTTGATTTTATGCCGGATTGCTTTATATTGACAAGAAACGGGTGGCAACGGCCAGGGTGACGATGACCGGCAGATTCTTTAAACTCAACTCACGTTCTGTTCTGTGTTTTTTCAAGATATTGATCTCCGGGGTTATTTTATTTGTTCTTGTGCAAAAGATCAGCCTCTCCGGTCTTTTACGTACCATGACATCCGCAGAACCCTTGTTTGTTGGCGCTGCTTTTTTGTTACTGCCGTTGAACCTGCTGCTGCAGTTCGGCAGATGGAAACTGGTGGTCCGGCGGCTGCAGCCTGATGTCAAGAGCCGGATGATCTGGTCTTCACTGTTTATCGGGATTTCAATGGGTCTGGCAACTCCCGCCCGTCTCGGTGATTATGCACGAACCTTGTTTGTCAGGGATGTCGATAAACCCCAATTGCTTGGGCTGTTTGTGGTGGATAAGGTTATCACCTGGTTTGTCATTTATTTATTGGGTGCGCTGGGACTGTTACAATTTATCCCTGTTTTGACTCGTACCCGTATTTTGATGCTTGTCATGGGTCTGGGAGCGCTGTTTCTGGTCATTGCTGTTGTCGCGTATCGGCGCGGATTTCATGTCAATCCAGACCATGGAAAGTCTGATTTTTTAGGGCGCCTGTTAGCGGGAGTCGGCAAAATGTCCCGCACATTAATACAGAAACTCGCTGCGCTGAGCTTTATACAGGTTTTAACCTACTGCACGCAATTTTATTTATTGATATTGGCATTTGATTCCATCACATTTTTTCACGCTATGAGTGCAGCGTTTGCGGTTATGTTTATCAAAACTGTGTTTCCTCTTTCTTTTGGTGATCTGGGAACCCGTGAAGGTGCGGCGATTTATTTCTTTGGCCGTTTTGATGTCAGCAGCTGCCGCGGCGTTCAATGCATCGCTTTTATTGTTTTTGATCAATATTTTAATTCCCGGTTTGATGGGTATGTTTGTGTTTCTGCTTTCCCGGAATCTATACCAAGAGAAAGCCAATGCTTGATGTTTTTTATCTAACTGCTGCCTGCTTGTATTTGATCGGTATACTCGTCTTATGGCGGGGCTTGATAAAGCTCCAGTCGATCAAGCCGGTTAATCGCTTGCAACCCAGCATTACGATAGTTGTTCCGGCGCGTAATGAAGAAGAGCATATCGGGCCGTGCCTGGATTCTTTGACGCTGCAAAATTATCCCGCCGGGAAATATGAAATTATCGTCGTGGATGATCAATCTAAAGACCGGACTTTGGATATTATTCATTCTTTCATGCAAGACTATGACAATATAAGCGTAATAAAGCTGGGACAGACTGATTTGCTTTCTCCGAAAAAAGCCGCCATTACCGCTGCCGTCAAGCGCAGCAAGAGGATATGATTTTTACAACCGATGCAGATTGTGTGGTTTCTCCGGAATGGCTGAGCACCATGGCGTCGTATTTTGATCATGATGTAAACGCTGTTGCATCCTGGTTGCTGATTGACAAGGCTGAAACCTGCTTTCAAAAAGTAGAAGCTTTGGATTCGTTTTCATTCGTGCTTGTCGGCGCCGCAGCTATCGGACTGAATCGGCCAGTGCTGGCAAATGGAGCGAATTTCGCTTATCGCCGATCTGAATTTTTAAAAAATGAAGGTTTTGCCGGACATGATGCTTATGGATCAGGTGATGATGATCTTTTATTGCAAAAGTTTACAAAACGGGCCGCAAAATGTGTGTTTGTAAAGGACTCTCGTGCTGCCGTCTATACACCCGCCAATACCCGTAAACGGGATTTTTTCCGGCAACGGCTCAGATGGGCGTCCAAAACAAGAGTGTATCGCTTGCCACTGCAAATCATGGAAATTGTGGTATACGGATTGATCTGTATGCTGGTGGCGGGTCCATTTTTATGGATGGGGGGCCTGTTATCCTGGCTGTCCTGTCTTGCCTTGTTGTCGGTTAAATTTGCAGCAGATTACTGGTTTGTTGATTACGGTTACCGAATTATTTATAAAAAGGTCAATATTTGTTATTTTTTAGTTGCCCAAATTGTTCAGAACCTGTATATTCCTGTTGTTGGCTTATGGGGGACGTTGGGTCAATATGAATGGAAAGGCCGGCGCTATCACAAGGGAAAAAGGCGGTAGATCAATTGACCCGGTTTATTTGGAATAAACAAACTTGAAAAAACGTAATATTGGTAGCATCTCTTTTTTGATTTGATTTTCCATACTGCTTTAACTCGGTAAAATATTTCACAAATTCCGGTACGCAACGATGAAAGTAACAGGACGTTTTCTCGTATTGCTGGTTCTGCTGTCATCAGGAATTGAACGGAGTTCAGACTCAGGATGTACCATATCGGCAGCTGATTCAACTTGAAAAGGTTTGTCGGGTCATGTCACAGGAAGGAGAGCAATCCAAGCCGGCAGTCCGGATTCAGGTCCAGCAGGCGGGATACTACCGTCTTTTTCCCGAATTTGGTATGACAGCGGTGATGAACAGAAAAATGAAAGCTTTTATCTTACGGTCAGATCGCAATCCGGAGACATGCTCACGCCCCAGGATGCGAATGCAGGGCCGTATAAAGTCGTAGCCGATATCCCCGGCTTGCCTCAGGACCCGTGGGAGGGTCCGGTGGATTCTTCCGTCACTGTACTCTGGCGGGATGCCGGACGGTTTTATTTACCCGAGGGTGAACATTTCATCTATATGAATCATTATGCCCGAATTGTAACTGAATATCCTCAGTTTCTCCAGGACTCTCTGGGTCCCACTGAGAGTGTGCGACTCTTCAGACGTGATCCGGCTTCAGTATGAACCTCCTATCGATGCCGCGATTGAACTCGAAAGTTACGGCTCCACATCAATTTATCTATCAGGATTCTCCCGCCGAGTATGCCATGCCCGGTGATGCGTTTAGCGGCATTTTGATGGTTGAGAATGCGGGACAAAATACGATTTACAGCAGTACCCTTGTATTTGATTATCCTGTGTTTCTCAAGTTGAGCACGGATACGGATTTTGAATACCAGGATAGTGATTCTCTTGATACTGCCCGACGGTCCTGGGATTTACCCGAGATGGCGTCCGGAGCTTCTCTCTGGATTCAGTTCAGTGCGCAGGTCCCGGATACAATGAGAGCGGCAATTGTTCCGGTTCATTTCCTCGGCCGGATTGAAGCCGCCCATGATGTGGATATTACAAATAATCGAGCTGAACGCGATCAGAATATATACGCGATTTCTCCACAATTCGATCCTCCCACGGATTTAAAAATCGAACTGAATGCCCTGACGGATGACCGCATCATGGCGCCGGCCGCACCGGTGACACGGATTGCACCGGGCGATTCGTTTGAGTATCAAATCAATGTCTCAAATCTAGGCCCATCAGATGCGGATACCTTTGATGTTGCGTTAAATCTACCGCCTTCTATCCATATTCTGTCTTTTGATGTTCCCGATTCGGTGATCCGTTTGTCTAAAGGTGTTTGGCGATATCCCGGTCTGGTTCCGACCAGCACGCTCGAGTCTTTGATTCGGGTACAGGTTGATGATACGGTTACAGTCGAGAGCTTGAACGCAATGGCAAAAGTCGGGTATTCAGCTGATGTGGATACCAGCAACAATACAGACAGTGCGCGAGTGTTTATCACACCGCCGCCGAAAACCGCTGATCTTTCCATGCATATTGACCTTGACGTGGATACGAGTTTGATTGTGGACGATGAGATTATTCCCGCGGTTGTTTATCCGGATAGTCTGATGTACCGTTTGATGGTTCACAACGCCGGTCCGGACACTGCGTTGAATATCGTGTTGAGCCATACGCTGCCGCCGGAGATGCAGTTTTTGAGCTCGGAGAGGGGGCCGGAAACTTTGGATGAAACAGACTTTAACTGGACTATTGGCGAAATTCCGCCCAATGATTCTCTGTCCATCCTTATCACGATACAGCCCGATGAAATGAGCGTGTTTCCTGTTGTTCTGGAGATGAGTGCTCTGGCCCAGGCGGATCGGGATACCCTTCCGGATAACAATGTCATGATTCAGGATTTTGCTGTTTTAGAATCCCGTCCTGCGGAGATGAAAACAGCAGACCTTTCTACGCATATGGAGTTTGATACAGATACCAGCTTTGTTGTGGACGATCAGACTATTCCCGCGGTTGTCTATCCGGATAGTCTGAATTATCGACTAATGGTCTATAATGCCGGACCGGATACCGCGGTCGATTGCATGATTATACATAGCTTGCCGCCCGAGATGCAGTTTGTCTATGCAGATGCTGAACCGGAGATATCAAATGCCGGAACTTTAAGCTGGGAGGTTCCCGGTATAGCTCCCGGCGATTCTCATGCCATTGCAATGATCATAAAGCCCGGAGATATCGATGACTACCCGCTTCAATTGGAGATGAGTATTTTGGCAAAAGCGGATCGGGATACTCTGCTGCAAAACAATCAACTCGCCCGATCCTTTGCGATTCTGGAACCGCAAAAGCCGGACGATATGCTATCAGACCTGAACTTGGATATCCTGATGAATCCGGATACTGTCTATCGTAAAGACGGTACAGATTATCCCGCGTTTTTCTATCCTGATTCTGTTGATTATCACTTGCACATTGTCAATCATGGACCGGATACAGCCGGTCTATTCGATTTGACCCATCGATTCCGGGTGTATTTGAAGCAGTTGAACAGACCGGGTTTGTTTCGGATTCTGTCTATAATCGAACATTTGCCG
The DNA here is from genome assembly GCA_034521575.1 of candidate division KSB1 bacterium. NCBI lineage: Bacteria > Pseudomonadati > Candidatus Zhuqueibacterota bacterium. The sequence goes on along the minus strand of JAXHMJ010000005.1, from coordinate 1,586,808 downwards.
AATTGCCTCCCGGCGATTCTGTCATGATTTCTATGGTCATTCGACTCACCATGCTACCGGAATTTCCCTTTCAGGGGGAACTGACTGCGCTTGTGAATTCAGATTCGGATTCGCTGCTTGCGAATAATACGGTTGAACAGATGTTTTTTGTTCTGCAGCGTCCCGGACCGCTATTGAATACGGATATTACCGTCAATCAGATTGTTCATCTGGATTCATCTGCGGTTTCGGCTGATATTCCTACCTTCTACTATGAACCCGAACAGCAGGTTCGATTTGATGTTAATGTGATCAACAAAGAACAAGTTCCGGCGGAAAATGTGACACTTGTCAATGTGATACCCGAGCATTTTGTGTTCGTGTCCGCTGATCCTGAACCTGATCAAGTATCGCTCGATTCGCTGTTCTGGATGTTTTCTGAGGTTTTGACTCAGGAGTCAATTGAATTGATCCTCAAAGCGCCGGAAGCGCATGAACCTGAACCATTGATGGGCATGAATAAAGGCCGGGTATCTGCCAGCAACGAAGATTCGGCTTCCCTCGATGATAACGTCACATCAGTGAAACTGATCCAGATTATACGGGAAATAGAGCCGTTTACCCCGGAAATCCAGGTCACCCCGCGGATTGCGGACGTCAGTGACAGTCTGGTTGTGCAGGTCCGCTTTCCGGTTGAAATATCAACCTGGGATTTGTGGATTTATCTGCCCGACGGAGAAATTGTGACGGATTTTGCCGATTGGTATATTGAAACTCAAAGTATCCTGCCGGATCAGTGGTATACCGTTGATGAGGTGTACCGGCACTCTGAGCTTCACAACAAGAGTCAGGATGAACTGGTTTTCAAATTGACTGCTACAAGTGTAACCGGCGCTCAGGGTACGGCCGGCGATCAGGTGCTGGTTCGGAGCGGCGATAAACTTTCAATTGATCGAAATGTGTATCAGCCTGATCTTGAAGAACCGATTATTATCCGCTTCAAGATTAAACTCAGCGGCCGTGTGAGACTGGATCTTTGGGATATCAGTGGAGATCATGTGACGCGCGTTCTTGATCAAATTTTATCTGCAGGCTGGCATGATCTGTCCTGGAATGGAACAACGGAAACCGGTAAACGAATCGGAAGCGGTGTCTATCTGCTTACCATCCGGACCGCTGGTGAAAATAACTATAAAAAGCTTATTATCGTGAGATAGGCTATGAATTTTAAGAGAATCACTCTTTTGCTGTTGCTGCTAACGACCCCTCTTTTCGCACAAACTCGATCCGGAGCTGCCTTTTTGAAAATTGCACCGGGTTCACGGCATCAATCCATGGCAGGAGCGTATACGTCCATGCTGGATGATCCCTATGCCTTGTATGCGAATCCTGCTGCCACGGGTTTTTTACGGGAATGGCATTACTCGGCCGGGTATACAAAATGGCTGGCTGATATTTCAAACGCATCTCTGCTAACCGGTTGGCGGGTGCCTATGCCCTGGAGCCGGCAAACGCGCATCGCTGCAGGCGTATTGTACAAAGGGATTCCGGATTTTAACAACTCTTTTACGGTATCACAAGCCGTTTCATCCGAGGATGTTCTGGTTTCGCTGGGTATCGGTCAACCTTTGACGTTTCTTTCCGATTATGTGTCGGTCGGTGCGAACTTGAAATATTACCGCAGCCGGCTGGCCAGTTACAACGCGGATGCGCTTATTTTTGATACCGGCGTCATGGTGCGTACGCCGCGTTTTCAACTCGCTCAATCCTATGATATGCTGTTCTCAGTCGGAGGCTCTGTCAATCAAACAGGACGTGACCTGATTTTTCTGAACACAGGGACACCGTTACCACGCACCGTACGCGGCGGAATCAGCTGTTATATTGGATCTCATCATGGTTTTCAATTTACATTGTTGGCCGACTATGTGGATGTCCTGGATAAAGAGGCTTATGTGACCCTGGGAAGCGAGATCATGATTGACCGGTATATCTCGCTTTATGGAGGCTATAATTTGGGTGCGGATCTGTTTGAGCGTTTTTCGTTTGGTGCTTCCGTACGCCTGGAAGATGTACGCCTTCATCTGGATTCGGTTTTTCCGGGCGCAAACAAAGCGTTTCGTCTGGATTTGTCTTCTTTGGATGAGGATAATGTTTTTGCCCGCACATATCGGGGAACGGCCGCGCTGTTCCCGGTGCGTCCGGAGTACTTTATGAAAGAACAGCCGCTTCCGGATGATACGCTGGCCGAACAGTCGGTTGTTTTAGAGTGGGAAGCAAGCCGTGACCGGGATTTGTTTGATGATCACGAGTATTGGGTGATTGTGGATCAGGACTCTAACGCTGTTAAAGGTGCACTTGATATGTTTAGGGACACCGGACAATTATTCAAGCCGGACCTGCTCGATTCCGCACTGTTTTATTCGGCGTCTAACCGGTCTTCAGAGTTCGTCCGCCTGGATAACCTCCCGGGCGGTCATTATTACTGGGCCATCATTGCTTATGACAAGGATGGACATTACCGGATTGCCGAACAAAACTCCAGACCGGTGGGACATTTTTACGTACCGCTTGCCGATCTACACGTGAAGAATTTTAATGTCCAGTATCATGATGTGGTGACCCGGGATGATTTTCACGGTACAGTTTCCTTTTCAATAGCGAACAGCGGCGATAGAACTGCGCGTGATATCCGCGTAAAACTGGTTGATCAGGTGGTGCTGCTGGATTCTGTCATGGATATACAAGCATCCGCGGAATGGCCTCAAATCAAGATCGATTTATTAAAGGCAGGAAAAGAAAAAAAGTATAAATTTGACTGGCGCACTCCAAAACTGGGACAGCATCAGGCTGTCATAACGATCGAGACCCGGGAAAATATCAAGGAATGGAATTCTGAAAATAACGTGTACAAATATAATTTGTTCACCATTCCCAAGGGTGGTTTTGAAGCGCCGGATACAGCGGTTATTCACCTGACATCGGAGGTGAGTATCAAGCTACCGATTATTACAGAAGTTAATTTTGATATCGAAAGCACAGAGGTGCCGTTTGAATATCTGAACCAAACCAATATGGATCCGCATTTAAAAATCCTGGCGAACCGGCTTGTAAAACATCCGAATCTGAGTGTACAGCTGCAGGGATATGTTGATCCCAATACAGAAAACGCAGACAGTATGATGGCCGTCAAACGCAGTCAGGCTGTCAGGGACTCTCTGATTCGGCTGGGTGTTGCGTCCGATCAGATACAATTAATGGAAGGTGTGATCCTGCCGGAGCGCAGAACACCCTATAACCGCACAATCCGCAGGTGGATTCACGAAGAAAGACGGTATGTAAAAATCACGGCTGTTGATTCTGCCCAGGCGGTTTTGTTTAAACCTGTTCTGCACACGGATATTGAGCGGCTGCAGCTGAATGTGAACTGCCTGCCGGATATCCATGCTTATGTGCCGATGGATTCGGTCCGATACAGATTCAAAGCAGGTTCACTGGTACATGGCACCCAGAATTCGCCCGCAAATCCGTTTTATCTGGGTGATACATTAAAGTGGAAACCCAAAAAAGTAAATTTGCCGCAATGGAATGGAAAAACAGCTAACGCGGTGATTCAGATCACGGATTCTCTGGGTCGTTTTTTCAGAACGCCTGTTCAGCAGATTGCCCTGATTGATCGTGCTATTTTACGGGAGAATCGTACCGCTGTACCGCTCAAGTTTTCCGGTACGGATCCTACTTATAGTTTTTATTGGGAACGGATATTTGATCAGGCGCGCCAGATGTTCAAAGAGCCGGGAATGCGTCTTAAATTTGAAGGACATGCCTGTGCCATCGATCCGTTCGGTGTTAATCCTCGGCTTTCACAAAGACGTGCGGAAACGTTCCATCAGGGATTTATCAATTACATGAAAGAACATCATCCCGCCGCACTTGAGGCGTTCCAGAAACGTCTGGAACCCCCCAGGGGATATGCGGAAAACCAACCGCTGGGTATCAAACGTCTGCGGGGTGAGTTTATTATGCTCGGGGATAATGATATGCCGATTGGTAGAAAATTGAATCGGCGGATTGAGATTGTTTTTTATCTGGATCGCAAAAGCGTCCAACAGCCTTAACACCTCATCCGGGCGGTGGTCTTGCCATATCTATCGCCCGGATATTTTATCCTTTTCAGCCTCTATCTTTTTTTTTCAAAACACTTGCATTTTTCTCCAGACTCGGTTATATTAGCGACTTTAACCGTTTGGAGGAATTGTGCAAGAACAAGCATTTTATGTGATCATTGCGGAAGAACTATCGTTAAATTCCGCTCAAGTCAGAAAAACCGTCGAGCTTTTGGATGATGACAATACGGTTCCGTTTATTGCCCGGTATCGGAAAGAAGCAACCGGATCCCTGGATGAGGATCAAATCCGGAGTGTCGAAGAACGCATCAATTATCTGCGGCACCTGAATGAACGCAAGCAAACCGTACTGAAAAGTATTGAAGAACAGGGAAAACTCACGCCTGAACTGACTGAAAAAATTAATGCCGCTACAAAATTACAGCAAGTGGAGGATTTGTACCGGCCTTACAAGCCCAAGCGCCGAACCCGCGCGACCATTGCCAAAGAAAAAGGACTGGAACCACTGGCAGAGCTGATTTTAAAGCAGGAGATCATTGAAGGCGATCCGGATGATTATGCTGCCGCTTATATTGATGCGGAGAAAGAGGTTATTTCTGTGGACGACGCCCTGGCCGGTGCGCGGGATATTGTGGCGGAAACCATATCGGATGATCCCGATATCCGCCAGGAAATCCGCGCTTTGACCCGGTCCACCGGACTGATCGCCACCGAAGCGCGAGACCCCGAAAATACGGGCGTTTATGATATTTACAAGGAATTTTCCGAATTGATCAAAACCATACCGGCTTATCGTATATTGGCGATCAACCGGGGTGAACGGGAAAATGTGCTTCGAGTTGAGATTGATGTTGATGAAAAGCAAATGGTTTCAGAAATCACAAAACGGACTGTCACCGAACCCCGTTGTATTTTTAACGAACACTTGAACCTGGCCATCGAAGATGCCTATCGCCGTCTGATTGCCCCGGCTGTGGAGCGTGAGATGCGCAAGTTGCTGACCGAGAGCGCGGATGAGCATGCCATTGATGTGTTTGCGCGTAATTTAAAAGCCCTGCTTATGACTCCGCCGATGCATGGCAAAGCCATCTGCGGCATCGATCCGGGATACCGTACGGGATGCAAAGTTGCTGTGATTGACCGGACCGGGAAATATATTGCGGGAACCACCATTTATCCGCATCCGCCGCAGAAAAAATGGCAGCAGGCCAAGGATGCGGTAAAACAACTGATTGAAGAATATGATGTTAAAGTTGTTGCCATCGGCAACGGCACAGCCAGCCGGGAAACCGAACAGATGACCGCTGAATTGATTCGGGAACTGGACCGGGATGTGTTTTACACTATTGTCAATGAAGCCGGCGCTTCGGTCTATTCCGCTTCGCCTGTGGCCAAAAAAGAGTTTCCTGACCTGGAAGCCTCCATGCGCGGTAATATTTCCATTGCCCGGCGTCTGCTGGACCCACTGTCTGAACTGGTCAAAATTGATCCCCAATCCATCGGTGTGGGATTGTATCAGCATGATGTCAATCAGTCTCAGTTGTCCGAGGCCCTGGATCATGTGGTGGAATCTGCTGTCAACCAGGTCGGTGTGGATATCAATACGGCTTCAGCCTCTTTGCTGAAATATGTGGCCGGCATCAACACCCGGGTTGCGCAGAAAATTGTTGAATATCGGGAAGAAAACGGCGAATTTAAGAGCCGAAATCAGTTAAAGCAGGTCAAGGGCGTCGGCGACAATGCCTTTGTCCAGTGCGCCGGATTTTTACGAATTCCGCATGCGGATGTGTTTTTCGATTCCACGGCCGTGCATCCCGAGTCCTATGATTCCGCACAGTCTTTGTTAAGTCAGCTTGATCTTGATGTCCCAGATGTACGCAGCAACGGCAGTCTGGTCCGTCTGAAAATTAAAGACAAAAAGCTGAATATCCAACAACTGGCACAATTGTGTCACTGCGGTCAGGAAACCTTGATGGATATTGTCGACAGTCTGGAAAAACCCAATCGGGATCCCCGCGATGAAATGCCGGCTGTGGTACTGCGCAGTGATGTCCTCAGCATCAAAGACCTTTCCGAAGGCATGGTTTTAAAAGGGACCGTCCGAAATGTTGTCGATTTTGGCGCGTTTGTCGATATTGGTGTCAAACAGGACGGTCTGGTGCATCTGAGCCGTATGGCCAAACGTTATGTCAAAAATCCGCTGGATATCGTTTCGGTGGGAGATGTGATAGAGGTCAAAGTGGTGAGTATTGACGCTGACCGCGGCCGAATCGGACTGAGTATGATACTGGATGAGTAATGAGAACGACAAGGTTCTGACGGTCATTGCTCCGGAGTATTTCCCCCGGATTTCCACATTGGCACGTGTTCTGGCGGCTGATGTGGTGGTCTGGGCGGATACGTTTTCATTCAGCAAGCAATGCGCGATGAACCGGACCCGGATCAAAACAGTGACGGGACCGGAGTGGTTGACCGTTCCGGTTCTGCATCAGGGTAAAGCCCGTTTCAAGGATATTGAAATTGACCCCGAACATCATTGGCGACACAATCACTGCAAAACTTTACTGGTGAATTATATGAATTCACCCTATTATTCTTTCTCAAACCTGAACTGGACGCGTTGATTGAAAAACAGCGGCGTCACTTGGCTTCCCTGACTTTTTCGAGTTTTCTGTTTCTTTGTAAAAAAATGCGTATTTTGTCCAAGCTTGTCAAAAGTTCTGATTGCCCGCCGGTTTCTGAACGCTCCCGGCGCGTTTGCGCCTGGCTGGAGGTTCTGGACTGCGGGACGTATCTAATTGACGCTGATGATCTGCGTCTTATTGATTCAGACTTTATCGTTCGTCATGGGTTTACGGTGTCTGAATTTTGCGGATCGCCGCCGGTCTATCCTCAGGTGTTTGATCATTTTTATCCAAATCTGTCGGGTCTGGATATGCTGTTTAATACGGGAGAACAAAGCCCTTCTCTGCTGAAAAAGTCGTTTCAAGCTGTTCCGGTTGGTCCCTGAACAGAAGAACAGGAGAATTATGAATACGGTTTTGAAAAAATTCGAGAAACTGCTGGATATCATGAACACACTTCGCAGTCCGGGCGGCTGTCCCTGGGACCGGGAGCAGACGCATGCTTCATTGAGCCGTCACTCTCTGGAAGAAGTTTACGAGGTGATCGAGGCAATCGAGAGCCAGGATGTCAAAGCGCTGCCGGGTGAATTGGGTGATCTTTTACTGCAGGTGGTGTTTCATGCGCAAATCGGCCGGGAAATCGGCAGTTTTGATATGGAAGATGTTTTGGACGCCATCAATGATAAACTCATCCGCCGGCATCCGCATGTATTCGGCGATGAAACCATTGAGACATCGGAAGAACAAACCCGTGCCTGGGAACAGTCCAAGATGAAACGCGAAGGCAAAAAATCCGCGATTGATGGCGTACCCCGGCAGCTGCCGGCTCTGCTGCGCGCTCACCGCATGCAGGGCAAAGCGCAGGCTGTGGGATTCGACTGGCCGACCATCCATCCGGTCTGGGACAAGGCGCATGAAGAGCTCGACGAGTTGAAACAGGTATGCGAAGAAAATGATGCGGACAAAATGCAGGATGAATTGGGGGATGTGCTGTTTTCCATTGTAAATTTATCCCGTTTTATCCGTATCGAACCGGAAGAAGCGCTGCGACGCGCCTGCGACAAGTTTGAGCGCCGGTTCAAAGCTGTGGAAAAAGAGTTTGCACAGCGCGGCCGCGCTATGAGCGATGCCCCGCTTGAAGAGCTGGACGCCGTGTGGGAACAGGTGAAAGAGGCGGAACGCCGGGAGAAAGACTAGTCAGTCTTGTTTTATGTTAATAGGCTTGCTTCAGGAGAGTCTTTTTGCGGAGGTGTTCTTCTGTTTGTGACAGCAGTGATTGCACCAGAGAATCAAGATATAGGCATGGCGGTTCATTCATCTCCTTCAACCCGGGTTCCGATGACGATTTTATTTAATCCGCTGCGCTTGGCAATGTCCATGATTTGAACAACGAGTCCGTGCGCGGCATCTTTGTCCGCTTTCAGGACCAAGGTTTTTTCTTCGATATTCGGAATCATGTTCTGGATAGCAGCGCTCAACTTGCCCATATCAACAGGCTTTTCACCGAGCATTAAACTGCCGTCTTTGGAGATGGTCATGACCAGATTTTCCACCCGCACGGATTCCTTGTTTTTAATCGCCGGGAGCTCCAGCTTCATGCCCGGTTGTTCGATAAAACTGGATGAGACCATGAAAAAGATGAGCAGAATAAACAGAACATCAATCAGGGGAGTTACATTGATACGTGAACGTTTTTTTTCAGAATTTTTGAATTGCATGATTATTCCGCTCCCGCTTTACCCTGTTTGAGCAGACGGCTTTTGCGCAGCAATTGGGTGGTGTATTTTTCAATGTCTAATATATACTGTTCCGCGACATTTGAAAAATAATTATACATGATTAAAGCCAGTATGCCGATCACCAGTCCGGTGGCTGTGGTGATCAGCGCTTCGGAAATGCCGCCGGCGAGCAGGCTGGCCTGTCCGGTTCCCTGTTGTGAAATCACGGTAAATACTTTGATCATTCCCAGAACCGTACCCAGCAGCCCCATTAACGGCGCAATGCCGGCAATGGTATCCAGAGACGGCAGCCCCCGTTCCAGAGTCCGAACTTCCTGTCGTCCCTGATCGTTCAACAGTTCTTTGATTTCTTTTTGCGAAAGATCCTGATTCTCCAGTCCGGTTAGAATAATATTCGCAAATGGACCTTTGTTTTTGCGGCAGATGGAGGTTGCCAGTTCAATATCTCTGATGCTGTTGAGTGACTCGACAATATTAATAATTTCAGGAATCAATACTTTTTTACGTCGCAGCCGAAAAGCCCGTTCGATGACGATGGCAAGTCCAATGATTGAACTCAACAGCAAGGGAATCATGATGATGCCGCCGCGGGAAAGAGTTTCAAATATGTTGTCCATAATGCTCCTGTTCGGTTTTATATTAATAAATTCTATATACAAACGTCCATGTCAGATCCAGATACGGGTCCGGGAATGAGGTTGGCAGCGGTTTGAACGGGTCCGACGCCTGCACGGTATTCAAGGTCGGCGCGATGAACGCGCTGTGTCCCAGATTCCCGAGCAGTTTCAGATGTTTGACCTTTCCGTCGCGCATCAGTCTGAATTGAATGGTAACATCTCCTGTAATCGCACCGTCGCGCACAAAGGTCTGCGGCAGGTACAGCCTGTCTTTGAGACGTCTTTTCATGTACAGCAGATAGGGGGCATACTCCCAGTCATAGGTGCTCAAGGACACACCTCCGAGCGCGCGCGCATCAGACTCGCGATTGTCGCGGTTCATGTCATCTGTATAACCTTCGGGCCCCGGTTGAGCGCGCTGCGGTGAGGTTTGCTGCAATAATTCTTTACTGAACGGCTGTTTGCCCATTTGCATCGGCGATTTTTCATAAACCGGTGTGCCGTCCCGGGCTGCATTCTGCTCTCGCGATTCACTGTCTTGTTGATCGGATGGCGCCTGCTGTGCCGGACGCGAGGGTCCGCCTTGATAGGTGTTGAACTCACTCAACCCCTCGCTATAGGCCTGATCTTCCGGCAGCTGGGTCATCTGCTGTTGATCCTGACTTTGTGCATTTTTGTCCGATAAAAACTTGGCGTCCCGCGGCGGGTCCTGTACGCGTGCGTCTTCCGGAGACTCGACCAGTTCACGCGGTTGCTCCGAGTCTACCAGCTCGAATGTCAGCGGCTGGGTTTCCGCTGCCTGTGAATCGTTGTCCAGCATCGCGATAAAACCTGATAGCGGTTTGTAAAATAAAAACAGCAGCAGGTGCAGCAATATCGAAATGATAAAGGCTATTCTGTAAAATTTATCTTTTAACAAACGGATTATCCGGTTTGATCAGTGTGGCTTTATTGCGTTTCTGCTCTTTGATTTTAAATCCTGCTTTACGCGCCTGGCTTAGGCTTTTTTCAAATGCTCTGCGGCTGACATGCGCCCTGGGTTCAACAATATATAAAATACCGTCTTTATGAACAATCCCGTACAGCTCTTTGAAAATTTCGGCCGGATTGGCGAGTTCATGGATTACCGCAGACGCGAGCACAAAATCGACATGCCCGGCGACATCGGACAGACCGAGCGTGTGGTGTGGGCACAAGCGGGTTTCAATCTGTTCCTGCACACCGGCTTTGCAGGCCCGGCGCTGCAATTGTTCCAGCATTTCCTGCTGGACATCCAGACAGATGACACGTCCCTGCGGGGCCACCAGTTTTGCCATGGGAATGCTGAAAAAGCCCATGGCGCTTCCCAGATCAATCACTGTCATGTTGGACTTTACAAAGGGCGACAGAATACGCCTGGGGCAGTGAAATAATTTTCGGATGGGGTGGGCTAATAAATAACCTATCCATACCGGGCATGTGTGCTGCATAGTCTTCCTGTTTTATTTTTTATAGGGTTATACGTTTTTATACCTGGATTCGTTCCAGGTCATACGCCAGTGAAATTACACCGTTGTACTGTTTTTTGACCATACCGATGATATCAACATTTTCCATCATGGGATAAAAGTGCGTCAGTAACAAGCGCCTGCACCCGGCTGCAGCGGCGATAGTTCCCACCTGTTCTGGTGTCAAATGATATTCGAACGGCTGGTCATCCGGAAAGGAACATTCCAGTATAGCCAGATCCGCATCACGGTTCAGGTCGATCACCTGATCACACATCCCGGTATCACCCGAATAAGCCAGGCTGCGCTCCTGATATTCGATTCGGTATCCAACAGAAGGACGCGAGTGATGCATGGGACAGGCTTTGATGGCGCACGGGGCGATTTCGAGTGTTTCATTGTCCAATTCGTGTATCACCAGATCAAACGTTTCATTTTCAAGTAACCAGTCTCCGTACAAATCCCGGCAACCGGTTAAAAATCGTTTGAATCCTTTTGGTCCGACAAGGGTCAGCGGCGCACGCCGGATGAAACCGGGCGTGTGATGCAGCGCCATCAGCAACGGCGCCAGATCTGAGCTGTGATCTAAATGTTCATGTGTGATCAGAATCACATCGATTTCACGATAATCGATATTGGCCTGCATCATCCTGCGCAAGGCGCCAAATCCCATGTCCATGATGATCAGTTGATCTCTGCAGTGCAGGGCATATCCGGCGCAGGAGCGTTCCGGTGTGATCGCGCAGGTTCCGGATCCCAGTACTGTTATATCCAAAGCAGTTTCAGGTGATTTGTGTTTCATCTTTGATCCACTGTAAATAGTCATCTGAACCCGCGAGAATCGGCAATGCAATGACCTCGGGGACCTCATAAGAATGCAGTTCCTTGACGGTTTCGATTAGCGCATTTAGCCTTGTTGCGCGGGTTTTGTACACAACCAGAATCTCCTGTTCGTGTTCCACTTTGTTTTGCCATCTGAAAAAAGAAGTGACAGTGTCAATGCGGTTGGCGCAAGCCGCCAGTTTTTGATCCACCAGCGCTGCTGAAATTTTATCCGCTTCCTCACAGTTGGGAAACGTCACCAGGGTTATACAATAATCCATGTTTTTCCTTTATGATTTGAAAATTATAAACCGATTATATTCCAAAATCTGTAATGAAAATGTGTTAAATATTAAAATAGCTGTTAAACAGCGGAAATGCAAGCGCTTTTGGAACTCTAACTTTTCTTTGACGTTTATTATCTAAATCACTCTGTCAATCTAATGAATTTCCCATGACTGATCCGAAAATTTCTTTTTTCAGTGTCAAGATTCTGTGTTTTGTCTGTTTGACTTGCTGCTTTTTTATCGGCCGGGGAAAATTATGCCAATACGCGTCCGCCGCACCGGTTTCCGCGGATACGGCCAAAGTATCGGACTTTTCGGTTTTGTCCTGGCGGGATTCGCTCTTTATCTATTCACCTCTTTTTCAGGCCTATCAAAAACATTATAACGGCGCCGGATTTTCATTTGATAACAACGGGATTTCCGGAAAGATTGAAGCGGATTTCAACCTAAAAAACAGACGCGGAACATTCACACCGTTGAGCAAATTGTTTTCCAGTGTGAAAAAAGTGTTCGGTTCGAAAGAACCGGAACTGGATACACTGCCGTCCGTCACTCAGATGCGCGTCTTTACTACGATTTGGCGGAGTGACAGCGCCACAAGCGTTGACATTTACAGCCGGCTGCCGGCTGCCTCCAGTGTTACGGCGGAGGAACTGAACCATGTATTGGATCGGATGACAAACAGGAACTTGCTGGATCGAAAACTGGTTTCACCGCAGAACAAAGTGTTTCTGGGCGCGATGGGCATTGGAGTGGGGGTGGAAGTGGACCCTGAAAATCGACGCAACCGGGTTTATCAGTACAAATCAAACTTGTCTGAAAAAGATATGCAGCGGTTTCTATCCAGGCGTATTGTGACGGCATCGGACTCTGTTGAACAGGCGCGTGTCCGGGAACTGCAAGCGATTCTGTTTCAATTGCGTAAATGAACGCTAAAGAGCTTGAAGCTCATCTCTGAATTGATTATCTTTGAGGGGTAATTTACCAGAAATGGTGGTCTATGCCGAAAAAGAAACAAAAGCGTATCCGAGCTGTTCAGCGTTTTGAGAATGTCACGCATGATCCGGCCCCGTACAGAGGCCGCTGGCGCTCTCATGTTTTTAAAAACGAGTCTCCGATTACATTGGAACTGGGGTGCGGCAAAGGGGAATATACCACCGCCTTTGCTCAAACCTTTCCGGATCGGAATTTTATCGGACTTGATCTCAAAGCCGCCCGTATCTGGGTGGGCGCCAAAACCGCTCAGGATACCGGACTGGATAATGCTTTCTTTATTGTCGGCAATGCCCTTGATCTGCCCCGCATGTTCGCTAAAGGTGAAATCGAAGAAATCTGGATTCCGTTTCCGGATCCGTTTTATAAAAAGCCGCGCAAACGCCTGATGTCACCCCGATATCTGCATGCATACCGGGATATATTGACACCGGATTCTTTCCTGCATTTTAAAACCGATGATCCGCGGCTCTATCACTATGCCACTGCGTCTATTCCGCGTGCCGAAGGCTGGATTCATCACGCCGCTGATGATCTGTATCGGAGCCATATTGAGGACGAGCGGGTAAAGCTGGCCACCACCTACGAATCCCGGCATCGCGCCCTGGGCAAACCTATAAAATATATCCGATTTTCACTACCCGCCCATGATTGGTTCCGTCGGGATATGAGGCGTGATACGTGGGTGAATGAATAATAGCGGCAAAGTGGCAAATTAAAATTCATTTTTATCCTTTATATAACCTTGGAGACCGTTATGAAAAAATGGTGTGTTGTTGCTGCCCTGATTCTGATTCAGATAGGGGCCGCGCAGAGTCATGGAACTGTCCTGGGTGAACAGACCATGCAGAGTGAAATACTGGATTACAATGTCAACTATTGTATTTATCTTCCGCCGGATTACGATGTGTCTCAGCGCCGCTATCCGGTGGTGTATCTGCTGCACGGATACTCTGACAGCGAGTGGGGCTGGGTCCAGTTTGGTGAGGTTCAGAATGCAGCGGACCAGGGAATTGCGGACGGAACTCTGCCGCCGATGATTATTGTGATGCCTGACGGCAAGCTGACGTTTTATGTGAATGACTATCGCGGCCAAAACCGCTGGGAAGATATGTTTGTCCAGGAATTTATTCCTTATATCGATACGGAATTCCGTACCCGTCCGAAAAAAGAGTTCCGCGGTATTTCCGGATTGAGTATGGGGGGATACGGCTCTCTGATGTTTTCCATGCGGTATCCGCAGTTGTTTGCCGCCTGCGCCGCGTTCAGCTCAGCGGTCTGGGATCCGGAGGCGCTTACGGCTCCGGACTCAACCCGGCAGTATGACAAGTTTTTTGTCGATTTATTCGGGCCCCTGAAAAACGGAGAGTTGCCTGAGCATTTTAAATCCCGTCATCCCCTGCATCTGGCCAAACGGCTTTCAGCGGATTCATTGTCCCAGGTGCGTTATTATATTGACTGCGGCGATGATGATTTTTTAATCAACGGCAATATGCAACTGCATCGCATTTTGAAAAATGCCGGGGTGCCGCATGAATTCCGGGTCCGGGACGGCGCCCACAACTGGACGTACTGGCGGACCGGGATTCTTGACGGGCTGAAATTTATCGGTCAGTCGTTTCACCGTTGATAATTATATGAGCCTTTCATGCCAGACTCTGTATTCAAAAGTGTCGGGTTTCATACCGCTGTAGAAACCTGGTTTCGGCAGGTTTTCGACGAACCCAGTCCGCCTCAGGTACGCGGGTGGCCGCAAATCGCTGCGGGGCGGCACACTCTCATATTATCGCCCACCGGCTCGGGGAAAACCCTGGCCGCGTTTCTGTGGGCGATTGATGATTTGCTGCGTACCGGTCTGGACTGTGATGCAAAGGTTTTTGACCGCAATGCCGGTGGGTTTCATACGTTGTATATTTCACCGCTAAAAGCCCTGAATAATGATATCTACCGCAATTTAAAACAGCCGCTGCGCGGTATTTCCGGCGTATTGCGGGAAACGGATGTTAAACCGCCGCATATCCGCGCTGCCGTGCGCACCGGTGACACTCCTTCAAGTGAACGGCAATCCATGCTGCGGCGGCCGCCGCATATACTCAACACCACCCCGGAATCCCTGTATCTGCTGTTGACTTCGGAACGCGTACGTCCGCTGTTTCAGAATCTAAAATATGTTATCCTGGACGAAATTCATTCCATTTGCTCCAACAAACGCGGTGTTCATCTCAGTCTGTCCCTGGAGCGGTTGACAGCCTTGTGCGAGACCGAACCGGTGCGCATCGGCTTGTCCGCCACCCAGCGTCCGCTGCAGCGTATTGCCGATTATCTGGGCGGACAGACGCCTGGTATGCCGCAGGAGCCGCGTCCGGTGCAAATTGTGGACTGCGGCCGCAGCCGTTTCCTGGATATCCGGGTGGAATCGCCGGTGGCGGATTTTGGTCAGCTGCCGGATGCCACAGTCTGGCCGGCGGTGATCAATCGATTATACGACCTGATCCGTACACAGCGCACGACCCTGGTTTTTATCAATATGCGCGCTCAGACCGAAAAGATTGCCCGACAGCTGAACGAACGCTATCGGGGGGAAACCGGCGATCCTGAGGCGGTGTTGGCTTTGGCGCATCACGGCAGTATTTCCCGGGAGATGCGCTACCGTATTGAGGATGAATTGAAACGTGGGCTGATTCCCGCTGTGATTGCAACGGCCTCACTGGAGATGGGGATCGATATCGGCAGTATTGATCTGGTGGTGCATCTGAATTCTCCGGCCAGCGTGACCTCGATGCTGCAGCGCATCGGCCGCAGCGGTCATCAGCTGCAGGCGGTCAGTCGGGGACTGGTGCTGCCGCTGTACAAAGCCGATCTGGACGACGCCGTTGCCCTGACCCGCGCGGCTTTAAATGCTGATATCGAAGAGGCGCAGATTCCGGAAAATGCCCTGGATGTGCTGGCGCAGCAGATGGTGGCGGAACTGTCCATGCGGTCCATGACCCGGATTAAATTGTATCAGTTAATTCGTGCCAGCTACTGCTATCGCAATCTCAGCGAAAACGCGTTCAATCAGGTGGTGCGCATGCTCACGGGACGTTATGAATCAACGCAACTGCGCGCCTTGAAACCGCGCCTGACCTGGGATCGGGTGAATGATCAGCTGATTGCCCGGCGCGGCGCCCGGCTGACTGCCGTGATGAACGGCGGCACCATTGCAGATCGCGGGTACTATGGCGTATATCTGCAGGGCACACGCACGCGGCTGGGTGAGGTGGAGGAGGAATTTGTCTTTGAATCACGTGTGGGAGATATCTTTTTTCTCGGCAACACTGAATGGTGCATCGCGGATATCGAACGCGACCGCATATTTGTTACAGCGCGCGCATCCAGTAAACCGCGTGCACCGTTCTGGAAGGCAGAACCGCTGTTTCGTGATTTCCATACCAGTTTGTTGATCGGAGCCCTGCGGCGCGGTCTGGAGGCCGGGCTGGATACCGGAAACTGGCCGGATGACTGTCCCGCGGATGAACAGGCGCGCGCCAACACACTTGACCTGCTGCGCCGGCAAAAGGCGCACACCGGCGAACTCCCCACGGATCAGCGCATTGTGGCGGAACTGTTTACCGATAGCGTCAATGAACCGCATTTGGTGCTGCATGCGCCGTTCGGCGGCCGGGTGCTGGGCGCCTGGGCCACAGCGCTGGGACACCTGCTGGAACAGCGCTACGGTTCTCAGATCCAGTTCACCTTTGATGACGATGCTGTTCTGATCCGTTTGCCGGATGTGACTGATTTTTCTGTGCTTGATGAGCTTTTGCAAATGCGTCCCGATGATGCCGAACGGCTGTTGACCGAGGCGCTGCCGAATACGCCGCTGTTCGCGGTGCGGTTTCGCCACAACGCGTCGCGCGCTCTGCTGCTGCAGCGGTCGCGTGTGGATCAGCGCATTCCTCTCTGGCTGCAGCGTCTGCGCGCGGCAGACCTTTTGCAGGCGGTAACTGAATTTTCTGATTTCCCTATTCTCCTGGAGACCCTGCGAGACTGTCTGCAGAATGTTTTTGACAGTGAGGGATTGAAAACGGTATTGCAAAAGATCCAGGCCGGGTCTATGCGCATTCATAAAGTGGAAACCCGCTCCCCTTCTCCCATGGCGTCCGGTGTGATGTTTCGCCTGGTCTTTAATTATATGTACGACTATGACCAGTCGCGCATCCCTGGACAGGCGGCGGAATTTCACCGCGAACTGCTGGATGAGATTCTGGGGCGAAATACCATTCCTACCCTGGTTTCGTCGAGTGTGGTGCGCAAAGCTGAACAGGTCTGGCAGTACACACTCCCGGAGCGCCGGGCCAAAGACCGGGAAGATTTATTTGAGATTCTCTCTGTTCTGGGGCCGATTTCTGAGCGGGAATTGTCCGAACGCGCCGGCGATGAATGGCGCCATTGGCTACAGGACCTGCAGGACAGCGGACGGATTCAGATGTGGAACGGCGAATGGATAACTGCTGAGGACCGAGAGCGGTTTTGGCAGGATGAGGATGGATATTACCGGCTGCAGCGCATCCTGAAAACACGGGGCCCTGCTGAGATTGAGGAATTGGAAAAGCATTTGCCGCAGTCACGCGAGCAGATTTATGAGCAGCTGGAAACTCTGCTCAATGAAAATCGTCTAGTCCGCGGTCAGCTGGTCGTCGGCGCCCCCGGCGAGCAATGGTGCGACCGCGAGAATTTTGCACAATTGTATCGCCGGGCCATTGCAGTCCAAAGGCGGGCACATGAACCGCTGCAACGCACTGATTTTTATCGGTTTTTACTGGACTGGCATCATCTGGAGCAGCACACCGGGCTGACCGAATTGGTCCGGCAGTACAGCGGGTACAACCTGCCGTTGTTCGAATACGAACGCTGCATTCTAATACCCCGACTGAGCGCCGGTGAGTTTGAAACAGACCTGATAAATCGTATCGCCGATGGCGAAGTGATTCCACTGTGCTCATCCACAAGCAGACGGATTCAGATCATGTTTCTGCCGCGGTCCTGCGGGTCTGTACTGCTGGAACGCGGGAAGCTGGACGATAAACTGGCGGACAGCAGTGCGGTCGCACAGCAGATTGCAAAGTTTTTACGCGACAACGGCGCCAGTCCGCATCATGACATTGCCGCTGCTACTGAATTGACACCGGTGCAGGTGGATGACGGACTGGGGGAACTGTCCCGCACCGGTCTAGTGAGCTGCGATGATTATCGGTCATTTATGAATACACTGCAGCAAAGGGGAAAGTCAAAAGAGCTTGAATCCGACTGGCACCGGCAAATCCGCCCGGCCTGGCGCTCGGCGGAGCGGCATCACAGAGGACAGCGGTCCTTCCGGCGTCAGGCGGTCAAACAACGGCTTGTCACGCGCAGCGGCCGCTGGTTCCTGACTGGGTCGTTCGCGGTGATGGGAAAGGAATTGACTGAAGAGGAACGTATTGAACAGCAAACCCGTCTGCTGCTGCAGCGCTACGGGGTGCTGGTCAAAGAGTTTTATCGTAAAGAGACCGGACTTGAGCCCTGGTCGCGCATATTCCAAACCCTCAAACGCATGGAATGGCGCGGTGAAATACGTCGCGGATATTTTATCCAGGGACTCTCCGGAGTACAGTTTGCCCTGCCTGAGGCGTTGGAACGTCTAAAAGCGTTGCAAATGCAGGGAGAGCATGCAGAGTCCGTACATTTGCTCAGCACAATGGATCCTGCTCTGCCGTTCGGGGGGCTGTACGAGTGGGACCTATTGACTCTGGATTCGCAGCCGGTATCAGTCACGCGTTCTGTAGCCAACCATTTGCTGTTTGTCGATGCCAAACCGGTGTTCTATGCTGAACAGTACGGGGAACGCCTTGCGCTGCTGCATGATTTCAGATCAGAACACCGTAATAGACTCGCTGCCGCGTTTCATATATTTCTGCAGCTGCCGGCGCTCTGGCGGCCGAGAAAACAGATATGTATTCGAATGATTGACGGGATTGATGCAGCCCGGCATGAATTGCAGTCTGCATTCCGTGAGGCAGGCTATGAATCGGATGGCGCCTCTTTGACGCTTTGGCCGTCACAGGTGTGAAAAACCCGCAAAACACACAAAAGAATACGAAAAATAAAAAATGATTGTTTTTTTGTGTGTTTCGTGTTTTTCGTGGTTTGATTTTTTTGTGCTTTAAATACATAATGATCTTTATGCTGAATTTCATCGGGGAAACTATTTTTTTAATTCACTTTATTCTATTATATTTATGAAAAGATAAAATGAACCAGGTGAATATATGCATGTGACAATTGCGGCAGTCAAAAGCAAAATTCCTGTAAAGAACTATGGCGGTACACAGCGGGATATCTGGGCGCTGGGAAAAGAGCTGGTGAAACTCGGTCATAACGTGAGTTATGTGGTCAAAAAGGGCTCAAGCTGTCCGTTTGCGCAGGTCATTGAGCATGATCCGGTTAAACCACTCCGCCAGCAGATTCCGGTTCACACTGATGTGGTGCATTGTCATCACCGAATCGGACAACCCTTGAAGCAAAAAACACTGTTTACCATTCACGGGACCGGAAAATTAGGTGAGACCTTTGATGTTAATTCGGTTTTTGTGTCTAAAAATCACGCTCAACGCCATGGATCAGAGAGTTATGTGTACAATGGTCTGGATTTTGATGAACTGGGGCCGGTGGATTTGAATGCGGAACGGCGCTATCTGCTGTTTCTCGGCAAAGTGTCCTGGAAACTGAAAAACTGCAAGGGGGCTGTGGAAATCGCCAAGATGGCGGACAAACGTCTGCACATCATGGGCGGCCGTCGTTTCGATCTGGACCCGAGAATTCGCTATCACGGACTGGTGGGCGGTAAAAAAAAGAACCGCATTATTCAGCATGCGGAAGCGCTGTTGTTTCCGGTGATCTGGCATGAACCGCAGGGATTGGCGATTATCGAGAGTTTGTATTTCGGGTGTCCGGTATTCGGAACGCCCTACGGTTCGCTGCCGGAAATCGTCAAACCCGAATACGGTTTTTTATCCAAAAGCAAGTCGGAGCTCGCCAAAGCGGTGCAGCATGCCGCCGACTATGACCGCAAGGCCTGCCACGAGTATGTGCGCGAGAACTTTTCAGCGGCGAAAATGACAGCAGAATACCTTCAGCTGTATCAACGCCTGCTGGACGGGGAAACACTGAATGAAAAACCGCCGCGGATTCTGGAAAAAGAGCCGCGATCTTTTTTTTATCTAACGGATTAAGGGATAATTATTTTTTTGGCAAATTTATGCTTTTTTTAGCAGAAATTTTATCAATTTTTGCCGCCGGAGTTGAACTCCAGTAAGCTTTGCCAATCAATTTGTCCGTCATCACTGCAAAAATCAATTGCAAATTCTTTTGTGAATTTGTTGATCATTATAAATGTTTTCTACAAAGCCAAAAGGCTTCCCGGAGGAAGCCTTTTGGAGATGAGGAGAATAGAAATGAGAACAAATGTTAAAGTCTGTACCTGAGCCCGATATTGGCGCTCCGGCCGTACTCTTCATAATAACTGGTAAAGTTCATGTGATTGATCACGCTTTTTTCCACTTCATTGGTCAGGTTGTTGATGTTCAGGAAAAATTCCAATCCCTTCACCGGCAACTGCTGTCTGACCGATAAATCATAGCGGTAAAAGTCTGTTGAATACCCTCTCAGCTTTTCATACCAACTGTTTGCGGTGAATATTCTTGATTTGTATCGCATGGCTGCACGGATTGAAAATCCCTTATAGTCATACCCCAACGTCAGATTGAGCAGATTATCCGGCTGTAAAAGCATGGGGTTGGTATAGGTCGTATCATCGCTCACCAGAGTTGCGCGATACGTGACGGGATCAATTTCCGTTTGAACCACTGTTCTCAAGTATTTTGCTTCTGAATTGTTGCGGGTATTTTAAGACCCTCGGCGTCGTAATTTTTGATTTTATGTCTATATTTATTCTCCTTGTTGAAATTAACAGTCGTTTTTACTTGTATGCTAAACTGATTTGTTTTCAAGCAACACAATATCTGACACCGCATTGTCAAGTGTGACCATGTCGGAACGCAGAGGCGATTGGTTCTGCACAGAATCGACAAATGCATCGTAAGGCGTGACCGGCAAATCTTTGGGATACCAGTTGAGTTCTTTCTTTTAAATTGTTTGCTTTCGCAGATGGGGCTGGATTCCCAGTCTCTGAACATAATCACCGCACCCGAGAATCGCGGCATTCATTGGTTCTATATTCATTATTTGGCCTCATACCGTTTAATTACAGTATCCAAAAGTTCATTAGCCTCTTTTTCGATGACCATCCGAGAAGAATCCGCTTCAAACCATTTGATGGTTTCCTTGATGCCCTGTCGAAACGGGATTGTGGCGACAAAATCAGGAACAAAGGTTTTGATTTTGCTATTGTCAAAAATGACGCTGACGGCCTTGTCGCCCAGCAGGTTGCCGCGCATCCATTCCTGTCCAAGGGTATCCGCAACATCACAGATAAAATCCGAGGGAATATGCACGATATTGGCTTTTACACCGGCCGCTTCTGCAACCGCTTCGTAAATCTGATTCCAGGTCAGGATTTCATCCGAGGTGATGTGGAAGGCATGCCCTATTGTCTGCTGATGCCCCAGCAGTCCGACAAATCCTTTGGCAAAATCTCTCGAGTGGGTGATGGTCCACAACGATGTACCGTCTCCGGGTACAATGACTTTTTGGCCTTTTTTCATGCGGTCAATAATGGTATAATCCTCAAAACTACCCAAAGCTACGGGGATGACAGTGTCATACGTGAGTGACGGCCGCACGATGGTCACAGGGAAGCCAAATTGACGATAAGCGCGCATCAAATGTTCCTCACACGCGATTTTGTCCCGCGAATAGTCCCAGAACGGGTTTGCCAGGGGTGTGGACTCGGTGATGACCGGATGGGAGGGCGGTTTTTGATAAGCGGATGCTGAACTGATGAATATGTACTGGTCGGTTCTTCCTTTGAACAGTTCCACATCGCGTGCCACATCCTGTTCAGTAAACGCAATCCAGTTGACCACCACATCCCAGTGCTGGTCGCCAAGCGCTTTGCGCGCCTCGTCCGGCTTGGAAATGTCGGCTTTGATGCTTTTGGCGTTTGGGATATCCGGTTTGCGGTTACCGCGGTTCAGTAAATAGAGATCGATTCCGCGTTCAACGGCCAGTCGACTGACCGATGTGCTGATATTGCCGGTTCCGCCGATCAATAGTACTTTCATGCTGACACTCCTTTTTTTAGAATAGGTATACGTTCTTCTCCTTTTAGCTGATACAGCATCGGTCCGATACGGATGAGCTTCGGTGTCGGTGTACGCTGTCCGGCACGTTCTATGAGAAAGCGGGCGGCTTGCCGCCCGATACTTTCCCAGTCGATACTGATAATCTTTGTATTAATGTCCGGGGCAAATAACTTTCCGGTCAAAATATCATGAACCGGCTGCAACGACCAGTCTTCGACGTGCACCATATCCAGCTTTTGGATACATTCCGGGATCCCGTCGTTTCCATTGAGTAACGGGTATAATAAAGAAAGGCTGATAAAACTGTTTTCTATGAACAAAGCCGTGGGAGGATTGTCCTGTTCCAAAAGGGATAACAGCATGTTTCTCGCCGGCTGCCAGCCTGGGTCACCCTGGGTTGCACTGCTTGACCGGACAAGCGCCGGGTCCACTTCAAGTCCATGATCGGACAGGGCTGTCATATATCCGGCGTATTTTTTATTCGAATTGATCGCGGCGGAACCGGCTGACCAGCGCAGAATGCCGATGCGTTGGTGCCCCTGCTGAATAAGGTGTTCGGTGGCGGTATAAGCGCCGGAAAAACTGTCCGTGACCACGGCGTTGTATTTGGTGTTTTCCGTGTCATAGCCGGTCTGAACCAGCGGAATACCGGCTTGGGAAAATATGTCACAGGCTGTGTCCAGAAAGGACGCATCCGTATTAATGATCACACCGCTCGGCTTGCGTTCAACGATCGAATTCAGCTGTTTCTCGGCCGGCGTGGAGCGGATAAATTCCACGTGAAAAATTAGATCGAGATCATCGAAAACCTGTTGGATGCCGCTCAGCTGTTCCAGAATATTCTGAGTTTTGCGTTCATATTCGACACGTGCAAGGTCGATGAGATAATAAAACGGGCTGCGGGCATACTTGGGCCGGTATCCGTTTTCTTCCAGCAAGTCTGTGATCCGAGTGCGAATTTGTTCCGATGCGCGACCTTTGCCGTTCAGGATTTGTGAGACCAGAGCCGGAGAAACATTAACCTGTTTTGCGATATCTTTGAGAGTTAATTTATGATTCACAAAACAACCTTTCTAATAAATTTATTTTGATAATATATTGTATAACTAGTGGTTAATATAAGATAAATAATTAATCAGTCAAGAAAAAAATTGAATTTTTTGTGTTTTTCGAGCATTTTATTGATATTTTTGTATATATATTTACATTTATTATTTGTATATTGGGTTAATAAAAGATAAACTATTAATCAATAATATACTTACTGAACACGGATTTACAGCGAATGCGCGATATCTCAACCCGCGGCAATCAATTCATTGACAGAACCGGCCGGAGCCTGATTTTGAGGGGCGTTAATCTGGCCGGCAGCAGTAAAATTCCCTTTGCCCCTCTGCTCAGCACGCACTGCAGTGACTGTCTCGATCATGAAACGATTTCTTTTGTCGGACGTCCGTTTCCGCTAAATGAGGCGGATGAACATTTTGATCGTTTGAAACGCTGGGGATTCCGGTTTATCCGGCTGCTCACCACCTGGGAAGCCATCGAACACCGGGGCCCGGGAAGGTACGATAAAGATTATATTGAATACATGCAGGCTGTTGTTGAAAAAGCGGCTGCCTACGGTCTTGAAATTTTTATCGATCCGCATCAGGACGTCTGGAGCCGGTTTACTGGCGGTGACGGCGCTCCCCGATGGACCCTCGAGGCGGTCGGGTTTGATATTGATGCCATTCATGACACCGGAGCGGCGATCCGGCATCATCAGGCCTCTGCATCGCTGCCGCCCATGGTCTGGCCGTCCAATTACTCGCGGCTGGCGCCGGCAACTATGTTTACTTTGTTTTTTGCCGGGAATGATTTTGCGCCGGATCTTTATATTGACGGGACGCCGGTTCAGGAGTTTCTGCAATCTCATTATATCCATGCGGTCAAACATCTGGCCCGGGCGTTGAAATCCTGCCCGAATGTGATTGGACTGGATACCCTGAACGAACCGTCGCGGGGGTGGATTGGGCACCCGGATTTGAGCCAACGCTCGAATTTTATTCAGCTGGGTCCCTGTCCCACGCCGTTTCAGGCTATGCTGCTGGGTTCCGGTATCAAACAAGAGGTCGGGAATTATACATTCGACGGCATGCAGGACACGATTGTGCTGAATCAAAAAGAAAAAAAGGTTTGGCGGGACGGATTTGAGTGCATCTGGAAACGTCACGGCGTGTGGGACATGCGCAGGCATCAGCCGGTTCTTTTCAAGCCCGACTATTTTGCGACCAGAAACGGAAAACCGGTGAATTTTCTGCGCGATTATTTCAAGCCGTTTGCCCTGAAATTTACCCGCAGCATGCGTGAGGTGTCGGATGATTATTTGATTTTTCTCGAAACCATTGTGGAAAATCGGCATTTACCGGATTGGACTCGAGACGATCCCGACGGGATGGTCAACGCTGATCATTGGTACGACGAACATACGCTTTTGACAAAAGCATATTCATCGGATCAGATATATGATCACCGTACGCAACAAACCATCACCGGCCAATCCGTTATCGAAGACTATTTTGCCGGTCAGCTGATCGAACAAAAAGCCCAGGCTGATCAGTTTTTGAACGGAATTCCCACGATTATCGGTGAATTCGGCATTCCTTTTGATATGGAACAGGGGAGTGCGTTCCGCAGCGGTGATTATTCGCAGCAAACCGAGGCTCTGGACCGCAGTTATCGGGTGATGGAAAAGGCCGGGGTCAGTTGTGTGCTCTGGAACTATACACCGGATAATGATCACGCGCACGGAGATCAGTGGAATCAGGAAGATCTCTCTATTTTCAGTCAGGATGACCGCACCGAGGTAACCGACCCGAATTCCGGCGGACGCGCAGTGCAGGCGTTTGCGCGCGTCTATCCATACCGGCTGGCGGGCAAACTGCTGGAATACTCGTTCGATATTCACTCCCGGCGATTTGAATTGTCATTTGAGCATGATGACCGGATTGCCGCACCGTCCGAGATTGTCATCCCGCCGGTTGTCTATCCCGAAGGATTTGATATACAGGTATCGGACGGATATTTTATGCATGACAAACAGAATGACTGTATTTTTTACTCGCATACGGCTGATAAACAAAATCATCATGTCATCATTACACCGGCAAAATCATAACCGGAAAGACTGACCTTTGATTCAAATCGAGATCAATTAGAACTGGATGTTTTCGCGTTCTGACGATTCTGCCGAGTATCCGGCAGATCGATCTGAATAAGGAAAGAGCTTTGTGTCAGGCGCGGCTTGAGATTGAAACAACGGGTGCGCAGAGTCTGTCGCTGCAGTTAAATTTACAGGGTGAATCTGTCACTGCTGAGGCGGTCAGTTTGCAACCGGGACGGCAGCAAGTTATACTGGATTTTGAGATCCACAATCCCCAATTGTGGTATCCGCGCGAGCCCTGTTTGTACACATTTACGCTGCAGATGTACAGTGGGAAAGACATGCTCTGTGAAAACGTGTGCAAAACCGGTCTGCGCACGCTGGAACTGGTGCGCGAACCGCCTCCCGATCCGGAGTTGCTCAAAGTACGCACCCTGGCGGATGCGTACCCTTGAGTTTATTCGCCGGTGAGCTGATGCAGTTTTTTCAGGTTTTCGTCTAAAATCCGACGCGCATTTTCATAAGCCTGCTGGCGCCCTTTGCGGTTCAGCTGTTCAAAATCCTCCAGCCAGAGTCCGCCGGTTTCCATGCCCTGGGTACAGTAATACGGCGTGCGCTCATACACCTCGCCGCGGCCCTGCAGCCGCAGATCATTGGTTTGTTCCAGATACTGTTTCAAAGTTTTGAACAGCGATTGCCGCTGCGTCCGGTAATCGGGATTTTCAGCCAGATTGTTGAGCTGGAACGGATCCTGTTTAATGTCATACAGCTCAAACTCCGGCCGTTTGCTGAATGACCAGTCGTAATACTGGCGATTTTTCGGATCATACTTGCAGGCCAGCACTTCTTCTTTGGCCGGACCGTGATCCACATCGCCGAACGGCCACATGTCCCAGTTGAATTCCGGCACTTCATGCCCGGCGGGCCAGCGTTCCGGACGCATATTCCAGATCAGAAGGTAATTATCCCGCCGCAGCGCGCGCATGGGCGTGGCCAGTCCGCCCGCGTTCGACCAGGCGTGGCGTTCCTTGTAGGTAAAAGTGATATTGCGGTTTGGATCGATTTGACCGGATTTTTCCGACAGCAGCAAGGGCATCAGACTGTTGCCGGTCATTTCTGTCGGGATCGGAACACCGGCAGCCTCAAGAAACGTGGGGGCAAAATCAACAAGATTCACCAGATCATCGACCGTACGGCCGCCTTTGATGCGGTCACCCCAACAGATGGCCAGGGGCATATGCGTGCCGTACTCGTACAGATTGGCTTTGGCGCGCGGGAACGGCATGCCGTTGTCCGAGGTGACCACGATCAGCGTGTTGTCCAGGTCGCCGTTTTTCTCAAGCGTCTTTAGCGCGCGTCCCAATTGCAGGTCCACCCATTCGACTTCGGACAAGTAATCGAGGATATCGCTGCGTACCTCCGGGGTATCCGGCAGGAATCCCGGCACCTCAACACTGTCCGGGTCTTTGCCGCGGCGTACGCCCAGTCCGCGGGCATAGGCGCGGTGCGGTTCGAGGGTGCCGAGCCAGAAACAGAACGGCTGATCCGCGGTCCGGTCGTTCAGGAAAACTTTGAAATTGGCGGCGTAATCGATATCATACATCTCGTTGGTGACACCGAACTCGGTCCAGGGCCGCTGTTTGATGTCGTTGTAGCCTTTGCCGGCGGGATTGCGGGTGCGTCCGCTGTCCTCAATGCTTCCCGGCGCCCAGCCCTTGCCGGTGAATCCCACGTGATAGCCGTGTTTTTCAAGAATATCCGGATACACCGGATAGCGGGCGGGAAACTGTCCCCAGAGCACGGCGCCCTCTTCCAGTTCCCAGCCGTTGCGTCCGGCCAGGATGGACGCACGCGACGGCGCGCAGGAAGGGGCGGAGCAGTAGGCGTTGTTGAACAATACACCTTTTTGCGCCACCCGGTCAAAGTTCGGGGTTTCCACGGCTTTGCAGCCGGTGATGCCGCTGTGCACCCACGACCAGTCGTCGGCAAGCACAAACAGGATATTGGGTCTTGATTGTGATATTTCGCCGGAGCAGTACAGCCCGGCGGCTGCCGCTGCGCTCAATGCGGTTTTCAGAAACGTACGTCTTGATGATTCAGACATGAGAGGCTCCCTGTAGTATAATTTATGACAACAGCCAGAGCTCCGACAGACAGTACGTACCAGAGTACGTACTGTCTGAGAGTGGAGCAATTTGTTGTAAATTAATTAGATAAAAGATGTTTATTTAGACCATAACAGTGCATAACTGTTTGCGCAAATAATATGGCGATTTTATTTGATAAATTCAATCGTTTTCAAAAAAGGAGCCGTACTTTTTGGGTATCCGGGGTGTGCCGCTGCCACTCGTCGCACAATTTGGAATTGTACGACGAGGTTGATATATGGCGCCCAGCCCGCTATGGTCTTTGTCGTACAGCTTGGCTGCTGTGCGACAAATGGGAGGGGCAGGAACGAGCCTTTTTCAGGAGTGTGCCGCTCTCACTCGTCGCACAATTGAGAATTGTACGACGAGGACCGGTATATGCGATTTCTGCCTTGAGCAAGGGAACACATTTTGTTTTTTCCTTCTCACGCCTTTTCTTGAATTGTTTTACATTGTTGTACGCCGGAGATAATTTGTGCAGAAATTGATTCTGGTCATAGTCCTGGCGGATCTATTGATAGGGAGTCGAATTGATGCGCACTGTTGATGTATAGTTTTGGTTTTATACATTTCTGACTTTCAGCCCCATTAATCTTTGATTTTTCTCTTGTATTTACCTGAAATATCATTAAATTATGTTATGTTTATCATGAAAAGGAGGGTACAATGGCAAAAGTTGCTGTAATTGAAAAACCGTTGCGAGAAAAGCTGGGAGAAGAAGGCTCTCAAAGTCTTGTTAACTTGATGAATGTGAGTAAAGAAGAGCAAAAACAAGAGATGCTGACGATTGTTGAAGACAAATTTGAGCATCGCTTGACCAAAGAAATCGGTAACGTCAATGAACGGATTACCAAGGAAACAGGAGTGCTTAAGCTTGCGATATCACAAACGGAACAGCGTCTGGATAATCGGATCACTATAGAAATATCCAAAGTCAATGAGCGAATGACGGAAGAGATTGGCAAAGTTAATGAACGCATGACGGAAGAGATTGCCGGTGTTAAAAATCAAATATCTGACACCCGCGCCGACCTTATCAAATGGATGTTTATTTTCTGGATCGGTCAGGTGGGGGCATTATTGGGGATTTTGTTTGCGTTTTTCAAATAAACTCGTTTGAAAATGGCCAACAACGTGTAACATGTTATAAAATAAGGTAATAAGGTAACACCTTCGTTGTCTTGCGGCACCTAAGCTTGCAAAGATAAAAATAAGGAAAAATACCCTGACAGGGGATAAAAAATGCAAAGCTACAAACTGTCGTTATCGGATCAACAACATCTGCCGCCGTGTTGCTGAAATCGTATTATTGAAAGCCTTATTTCAGGTGATCTTGTTTCCCCCGAGCTAAAGCTCGGGACTATGAAAAAATAGCGACGGGTCAACACCCCGAACAGGAGCACAAGAAATGTTTCGAGTGAAAATCCCCGATTCAGGATCGGGCCGGATCACGTCGGCGCTGCAGCCCGCTCTGTTCTTTGTCGTACAGCTTGCCTGCTGTGCGACAAATGGGAGGGGCAGGAGCCTTTATCAGGAATGTGCCGCTGTCACTCGTCGCACAATTTGGAATTGTACGACGAGGTTTGGTTTGGAGAGTATCATCCGCGATGCTGCTGTGCGATAAATGCGAGGGGCAGAGGTGTCCGTGAGAATCAATAGTGGCACCTCGGAGAGGTTTAATTATTGAAGAACGCTTTCGTTTCCGAGCTCCGGTGTTGACGCCGGGGCGGTGTGCGGACGGGCGGTAGCAGAAAAACATAAATTCAAAAGTCCCCCTATGTCTGTATCAGAGTAGACATAATATTTACGCTCTGCCTTGATTGTTTTACTTTATAATTTTTCGACTTTTCCTTGATTTCCATCCCGGATTTTCGTATTCTAATTCTGGATACTAAAAAATATGAGGTGCATTATGAGACACTGGTTGACAGTTTCAGTTTTGTTGTGTTTGATGCTGTTGTGTGGCCAGGTTCAGGCGGCCGCGGATATATCGGTCGGCGATTTGACCTGTGAGTATAAAACCAATCCCCTGGGCATTGATGTTCGGCAGCCGCGTCTGGGGTGGAAAATTGCGGCAGAGGCGCGGGATGTCCGACAATCCGCTTATGCCGTGCAGGCATCGTTTTCAAAATCAGATTTGCTGAATAGTGAAAATTTGGTTTGGGATACCGGTAAAGTCAAATCCGGTCAATCCGTGCATATTCCCTATACCGGATCGGAATTGCATTGCAGTCAGCGGGTTTACTGGCGCGTACGCGTGTGGACCAACAAGGGGGAAAGCGGCTGGAGTCAACCGTCATTCTGGGAAATGGGGCTTTTGGAGGCCAAGGCCTGGCAATCAGACTGGATTGAGCCTGATTTGGTTGAGGATGATTCAATATCCAATCCCTGTCCCATGCTGCGCAAAGAATTTAAATTAAAGGACGAGGTCAAATGGGCGCGCGCATATGTGACCGCAGCACGGTCTGTACGAGCTGCATATCAACGGCGAACGCCTCGGGGATCAGGTGCTCACGCCCGGCTGGACCTCGTATCATGAGCATATTCAATACCAGACCTACGATGTCACTGATTTGCTGCAGTCGGGCGATAATGCGGTCGGTGCCTATCTGGGCGACGGCTGGTACCGCGGGAATCTGGGTTGGGGCGGCAACCGCAATGTCTATGGCCGAAAACTGGCGCTGCTCGCGGAAATTCGCGTGCAGTATGAAAACGGCGATTCTGAGATCATCGGCACAGACGACTCCTGGCGATGCAGTACGGGCCCGCTTCTCATGTCTGATATCTATAACGGCGAAACCTATGATGCACGCCTAAAACGGGACGACTGGGCTGAATCCGGATTTGATGACAGCGACTGGAAAAGCGTAACGGTTCAAGCGTTTCCGAAAGATAATCTAATAGCCCCGGTCGGGCCTCCGATACGTAAAATTGAAGAGATTAAACCGATCGATATCCTGGTAACACCGGCAGGTGATACGGTCGTGGATATGGGCCAGAATATGGTTGGCTGGGTGCGGCTGCGCGTGCAGGGTCAAGCCGGTCAAACGGTGACTCTGAGACATGCCGAAGTCCTGGACAAAGCCGGCAATTTTTACACCGAAAATCTGCGCTCTGCAGACCAGACCAACTGCTATACATTAAACGGAGAGGGCGTCGAAATATACGAACCCCGGTTTACCTTTCAGGGATTCCGCTATGTGGCTGTAGATGATTATCCCGGTGACCTGACTTTGGAGGCCATCACCGGGGTGGTGGTGCATTCGGATATTGCGCCGACGGGTTCATTCGAATGTTCCAACGATATGCTGAATCAGCTGCAGCACAATATTCAATGGGGGCTCAAGGGCAATTTTCTTGATGTGCCCACCGACTGCCCCCAGCGTGACGACGACTGGGATGGACCGGTGACGCGCAAGTGTTTGCGCGCACAGCCTGCTTTAATGCCGATGTCGCCGGATTTTACGACAAGTGGCTTGCGGATTTGAGCGCCGATCAGCAGCCCAAAGGCCAGGTTCCGCATGTGGTGCCGAATGTGCTGTCTTTGGGACAGGAAGAAGGCGGCTCTGCCGCTGCCGGCTGGGCCGATGCCGCGTTGATTGTGCCCTGGACGGTTTATCTCTCCTATGGTGATACCCGCATCCTCGAACAGCAGTATGAGAGTATGAAGGGCTGGGTCGATTACATGGCCCTGCGCGCCGGTGATACGTACTTTTGGAATACGGATTATACATTCGGCGACTGGCTGGCCTATGCCACCGACCGCTCCGATTATCCGGGCGCGACCACATCCAAGGACTTGATTACACAGGCTTATTTTGCGCATTCGACCGATCTTTTAATACGGACGGCAAAGGTTTTGGGTCGGGATGGAGATGTTGAAACCTATTCCGCCCTCCTCGAAAAGATCAAGGATGTATTTGTCAACGAATTTATCACCCCGAACGGGCGCGTGGCCTCCAATACCCAAACCGCCTATGCTCTGGCTCTGGCCTTTGATCTGGTGCCGGATTCCCTCAAAAACAGCGCGGCCCGGCGTCTGGCTGAGGATGTTCGCGCCTTCAAGCATATCACCACCGGATTTCTCGGCACGCCGCAGATCTGTCACGTGCTCGGCGAATACGGCTATCATGATGAAGCGTTCATGCTGCTGAATCGGACTGAATATCCCTCTTGGCTGTATCCCATTACAAAAAACGCCACCACCATCTGGGAGCGCTGGGACGGTATCAAGCCGGACGGGTCTTTTCAGAATCCGGGTATGAACTCGTTCAACCATTACGCCTATGGCGCCATTGGCGATTGGCTATACCGGGTGGTTGCCGGTATTGAGATTGATGAGCAGCAGCCCGGTTACAAGCATATCATCATTCAGCCGCATCCCGGCGGCGGATTGGAGCACGTCAAAGCCGAACATCATTCACTCTATGGAGCGGTTGCATCCGAGTGGTCTATTGAAAAGGAAACTTTTACCCTTCGGGTCAAGATTCCGGCCAATACCACAGCGACGCTGCTGTTGCCGAAAACCGCTATTGATCAGGTCACGGAAAGCGGCCAACGCGTTGCTGATGCAGACGGTGTGATCAAAACCGGGCAAACAGGAAAAAGAGGCAGGGTACAGGTGGGTTCCGGTGAGTATGTGTTCAAATATGCATACTGATGTCTGTTTGGCCGGCGTTCTGTTCGATAAACCGGATGGATTTTATTATAGGCATGCATGGGAAATGTTGTAAAACAGTACGTACTACGGTACGTACTGTTTTTCAGATTTATCTATATCGACGAACCGATCAATGCAGTATATCCTGCTGCCTCCAGGGTGAATTCCGCCATTCCCTCTTTTACCTTGATGCGTTTGCCCTTTTTCATGTCCTTATCCGGATTGGTGGTATAGATATCCATGGATTTGAGTGATTGCGGCAGTCCGGTCACTGTAATCTGTCGTTCGGCGCCGTCATTTACAATGTGTAGACTATAAATGCCATCGTCAATATCGCCGAATGCAGCGCAGGTGATCTCTGGGTGATCACAAGTCGCGGGCAGGTAAAATGATCCCTTTGGCGTGAGTCCGAGCTGTTTCAGGTTCCAGAAGCGCTGGGTGGGACGCAACGAGCCCTCCGTGCCGTAGACACCGCCGCCGGTGAGTACCGAGTAATCCGAGGTCAACTGCCATTGAAGTATTGATTTTGCCTGACAGATGGAAAGAATACGGATATAGCGTTCAATTTCATCAAGTGCATAATACGGTTCCAAAAACACATCGGGATAGCGATGAGCGGCTGCGTTAATACTACCCTCGCCGACCAAAAGCGGCACATTCATTTCATCTGCCGCATCCGCCCAAATTTGCAGAGTCCAGGGATCGCAACCGCGCCAGGAATGAAACGACAGGGCTCCGATATATTTATGAGCGGCCGGGTCCTGAATGGCGGGCTGGATGAAATGATACGTGTTGGCATCGGAATTGTCGCCGAGCAGCATTTGGGTGGCCAGGCCTTTTGACGCCATAAATGCGCCCAGGTTTTTAATCAAGTCAGCATGCTCCTCCCCGGTTTGCCGAACGTTGATGCCAAGATCCGATTCATTAAATGAAAACATGACGGCTTCCACCCCGTAGGCTTGTTTGAGATGCAGCAAGTAAGCAGTGAGGGAGCGAATGATACTCTGCATTTTTACAGGGTTCAGGGCATTCCCGCGAAGACCATCGTCATTGCGCGAGAACAACTCTCCTTTTGCCGCCCAGGCCGGGGGATACCAGGCGCTGACAAT
This sequence comes from candidate division KSB1 bacterium, assembly GCA_034521575.1. Classification (NCBI taxonomy): domain Bacteria; kingdom Pseudomonadati; species Candidatus Zhuqueibacterota bacterium. Next base: position 1,553,791 of record JAXHMJ010000005.1, on the reverse strand, counting down.
GACGGGCATGCCTTTACGGGACAATTGTTGCGCCATCTGCATGGCGCTTTCAACACGTCTGTCCAGGTTACCGGATTGCGCGGCTTTCAGCGGATCCACGTGTTCATCCGGATGCCAGGCGCTCCACGGCATTTCCACGCGTCCCCAGGTGACATTCAGATTGTCCAGACAGTATTCGATAACCGGCGGATCCGTAACAGGATCCTGAAGCCGGAAATTGCCGCCGAGACCGTCGTATTGACGTCCCGGCCGCGAAGCGTCGAGTGTAATACGTGCGGGCGTCGTATCAATGGGTGCGTCGGCTTTGATGGTAAAGGTGTTTTCAGCTGTGTCACCTGATTTTGCCGTACCGGGCAGAATATTGAAATAAATTCGCAGATCACGGTCGCCGAACCAGGCGAACCCCTGTTGTACAATGATATCCACCGGTGTGTCAGCGGTCACTGATATATGACGGTCTCCCGACTTTACATTGATTCCGGATACCAGGGCCTGGGTCGGGCGGCCAAAGCAGCGAACTGTTCCAGCGCCTGAACAACGGGATTCGTGCCAACTTTGTGGCTGATGAATCTTGCAGATCAATTTCTGCGTTTTCATAATGAGTTGCGGGAAGCGTCAGACACAAAAACACACCGGAAACCATAGAGTCCGTTTTCGCTAAAGCCTGAATATGCAGTTCGGCGGCTCCGGTTCCGGCGGATTTTACGATTTCTTTGAATTCTATATCATCCAGCCGGGTGGAAATGACCTGTGCATCGCCCTCACGATGATACTGGGGACGCTGTTTTTCCTTGGCCGTGTGGGTGACGTGCATCAAATCTTCACCGATGATGCAAAGGCTGGTTTTAAAATCGATCACATGACCCTGTACACGGATTCCCTGTAAATTGCCCCAGGGCCGGCATTCCGGCTGGGCGCTGAGAGTTGTATATGCAAGTAATATGACCGATAATATAAAAAAAATGCTTGTATGGCTGGTGTTGTTGGGTTTGAAAATCATCTCAACTCCTGTTTGTTTAACTGTACGGCTGTATGTGCAGATTATTAATCGAAATTTATGATACAGTTATTTGCCGAGAGTGGCAAGTAAAATATTGTCATAGCATCACGCACTGTGAGACCTGCACTGCAGGCTGGGATTCTCCCGGATCGTTGTTAATAAAAAGTAAAGAATTCGGCTTGAATTTTAACGGTAAAATAACTATTATAGAGACATCGGGGACTTGCGGTCAGTGATCGGGATTTATGGAAACAGAACAAACAACAGGTTATCATATCTCCGATACAGTGGACGGATTGCTGCAACTTTTCTGTTTGTTTGTAGACTGCAATTGTTTATATTAAATGCTTAGAGTCTTAGTTTTTAGCTGTCTTACCAAGGGAGGATATGGGATCATGTCAGAAAAAATTGAAAAGGGGTGTGAAAGATGCTCAATGCGAAAGAAATATGATGCAAACCCCAAATCTCTGATGGGACGATTGTGGCGCTGGCATATTAACTGGTGTCCGGGATGGAAAGAATATATAACATTTCTGCCGGAAACAGAGCAACAGGCTTTGGCTGAACAGTACAATATCAAAAAATATCTACACCAGAGCAGCTAAAAACAGGTTTCCTGCGGTTAACAGTACATGCCTTTTCAAGCCGAATCTGTTTTAATGATTATGGAATTGATTTTTTTAAAAGCTGTACAAAGGTGGTTATGCAGGCGAATATTAAATTAATTCGGGATAAACAATCCGGAAAATTGAAATTGGAGACAAGTGGGACAAAATGGGTACTTTTTACAGGCCTGTTGTTTTTTTCTCTGCTACTGTATGTGCTTGGTTTATCCTGCTATAGAGGTTTTGTGAGTATAAAACCCTACAAAGGAACCGTGCAGACAATTCAGGCAGACTGGCTGTCTGCCTGGTTTGGTGCGGAAGGGAGCATGATGAGGCGAGTAGTGATTCAAACACCAGAAGGCGCTCGAATCACTCGATTCATTCGGGCTAAAGTTATGGTATGGAATCTGATCGAAAAAGGCGACATGATTGAGAAAAAAGAGGGGATATTTTCTCAGCCCAAGCCGATTGACAAAAAGACGCTCCGGGAATATAAAAAATTACTAAAGGAACAATAAAACCAGTTAACAGGATAATATCTATGGTGCGTATGCATGTGATAGCGACTTTAGTTTTTATTGTATTGGGCATTGTTCATACTGCTATGACCCTTGTCCTTTATGATGCGATAAATTTGGATGCGCTCTGGTTCGCAGGAACCGGTTTATGTTTGATCTTTCTCGGATTATTCAATTTGGCATCCAGATCAGCAGGCAATTTGATTCTATCGCTCTGTATTGCCGCGAACGCAATATGTACAGTTTATTTCGTGCTTATAGTACGCCTGCTGCCTGTGACAAATGCCTTTTTCGGTCTGGTTCTGGTTCTATTGATGCTGACTGGAACTGTGGTCCAGCGCAGTCAACGTGTAAAAATGAATTTTTAGAACTTGCAGAAAAACAGGTCAGTTGTTCCTTGTATTTCAGATTGACCTTTCCGCTTTTGGTGCAAATGGAAAATAGCCTCAAAACGATTCGCGGATTTAGTTGTGTATGCATTTCCATATAGACCAGATTTTTTATTGTACTCCAAAAGAAAACCTGCTTTATCCTTGACATTGTCAGAAAAATCTGTTATAATTAAACCGGTTCAATTATTGTAACGACCAGATTCCTGTTGTAATCCGAGCCGATTTTCTGTTGATTTGTTGTGCAAATCACTGTTCTTGTCAATCATTCTGTTTCACACAAGCCGGAGGAGTGTGAAAGTGCCGATTACCATCAATGATATTGCCCGTATGGGCAACTGTTCCAAAGCCACGGTATCCGCGGTGTTGAACAACCGACCGGGGATATCAGAGCCGACCCGCAAGCGCATCATGGATTTGGTGAAAAAATACAATTACAAACCCAGTCAGCTTGCCCGTTCTTTGTTCACTCATAAAACCCAAACCATTGGTTTGGTGATTAAAGAAATTGACAATCCGTTTTTTGCCAAGCTGATGCGCGGCGTGTATCAGATATGCTCTGAAAGGAATTATACGGTACTGTTGGGCAGTTCAGAACTGTCCTCCGTGCATCAGAGTGAAAGCATTGATGCTTTGGTGCGCCAACAGGTGGAAGGGATCATCATATCTCCGTTATTTGGGGATGATGTCAATAACGAATTGATTCTGGATATTCATAACGATGGTTATCCTGTGGTTCTCCTGAATGATATTGGCTTGAGCGGTGTTCCATCCGTGGGGATTGATAACCGCAAAGCCGCCTATCAGGCTGTAAACTATTTGCTGGGCAAAGGACATTCACGTATTGTATTTCTTTCCGGCCCTGATCATTCAATCAACGCGGCTGAACGTATAAAGGGGTATAAACAGGCGCTTGAGGAAGCGAGAACCGAATGGCAGTCGGAGGATGTTATTCCCACCGGATCCACAATTGAGGAGGGGTATAAAGTCGGGAAACGAATTTTCAATCAGCCTGTACCCTATACAGCCGCCTTGTGTTTCAATGATATGGTGGCGGTGGGATTGTCAAATGCCCTTGTGGAACACAATATAAAAATTCCCGATGACCTATCAATTGTAGGATTTGATAATATAAAGTTCTGCAATTCTATGCGGGTGCCCCTGACCTCGGTTGAAGTCCCTGCATTCAAGATTGGCACAACAGCAGCGCAAGTATTGTTCGATTCTTTCGATGCTTCGTCTGAGATACAACAGCGGTATGTGGTTGAGGCGAAACTCGTAGAACGGGCTTCAGTGAAATCTATACAATAAATGAAAGGAGATGTCTTGAAAATTGAAAAATATTCGATGGGAATTGGAGACCGGTTTGGCCGGGAAGGATCGGCGCAGCTTACTGCGATGTTACGTGCGCGGGAAATGGGGATTTCGGTGGTGCCGGTTTGGAACAAGTCACACCGCGAACACCAGATTGTGGGTACCCATCCGGATCAGGTTCGCCAGGAAGCGGATACCGCTGTAAATGATATGAACTGGAACGATAGCTATTATGTGGATGCCGATCATATCGGGCTGGATACCGTGGATGAATTTATCAAGGCAAGTGATTTCTTTACGCTGGACGTGGCCGATCAAATCGGTGAATCTGCTGGCGAGGACGAAATACGTGCGTTTGTGGATCAACACTCGAACCTGATAGGGGAACTGACTTTGCCGGTCCTCGGAACCCGGCTGAAAATCACCAAGGACGCTCTTGAACGGGCTGCGCAAACGTTCCTGTACGCTGTAAAACAAGCAGGACGAATTTACCGTCATATTCAGGAAAAGTCCAGAGATTCATTTGTCATTGAAGTCTCTATGGACGAGACCGCCTCTGCGCAGACACCGGCGGAACTTTTTCTTATACTGGCTGCAATAGCGGATGAGGGGATTCCGGTTCAAACACTGGCTCCGCGGTTTTCCGGCCGTTTTAATAAAGGTGTGGATTATGTGGGAGACGTACAGCAGTTCAAAACCGAGTTTGAACAGGACCTGGCGGTAATCCGTCTTGCTGTTGTGGCATTTGATTTACCGGATAATTTAAAGCTGAGTGTTCATTCAGGCAGCGATAAATTTGCCATTTACACTCCGATTCGTGAGGCCCTGCAGCGGTTTAATGCCGGATTGCATCTAAAAACCGCCGGCACGACCTGGCTGGAAGAGTTGATTGGGCTCGCGGAAGCCGGAGGTGATGGGTTGAAACTGGCTATCGAGGTTTACACTCAAGCCTATCAACGCTACGATGAACTGGCCAAACCCTATGCAAAAGTCATTGATATTCATTTCGACAAGTTGCCCAGTCCCGGTCAGGTATCAGAATGGGACTCTGAAACATTTGCAACAGCACTTCGGCACAATCAGCAGCATGCCAATTATCAGCCGGATGTGAGGCAGCTTTTGCATGTCGCTTATAAAATTGCGGCGGAAATGGGAGATCAATATCTGGATGCGCTGCAGACCTATAAAACTGTGATTTCCCGGCATGTAACCGAGAATCTGCTAAAACGTCATATTCGGGCCGTTTTTCCGGCTGAATAGAACCTTGCTGTCATCAAAACTGCAGGAAATAACATCTGTTTGACACAACATCAATGGACATTTGGAATGCTTTTGATTTTCGAAATGTTTTTCGTAAAATAACTTAGACCTAAATTGAGCGGTTTTTAAAAAAATAAAAAACCTTTTGGGTTTATAATAGTTTGTTATTATTTTAGTTGTGTAACCAATAAAAAGAATAACAACAAAACCCAAAAGGTAGCCATAATATGCAGAAAAAAACCGATACAACGCAACCTAAAATATCAAAAATTGAGATCACAAAAGATAAAATTAGCGGTCGTGGTGGTCTGTTGTTTTTTCTTAGATATATTGACCAAATTCGATTCTATTCTCTATTTGAAAACGTTTTTAGCTTTTTAAAAGGCTCTTCTAAAGGACTGGGATACCGTCAGTTTGTCAAACAGCTTTTTGCTTGGTTTATTGATGGTACGGATATGTCAATCTGTTCTTTTGATCGTCGAAAAAACGATGAAGCCTATGCTGCCGTGCTCGAAAATCGCCCGGAACAAATGGCAACATCCCATCAAATCAAAAGGATGTTTCGCAAGTTCAGTTTTGTTGGGCAAATGATATTTCGGTCTCTTTTGTTGGAGATGTTTATTTGGCGACTTATTATTGAACAACCCAAAGAAGTTATTCTTTTTGGTGACAGCGTAGTTTTCGACAATGACGGCGCTAAAAAGCGTGAAGGCTCAAATGTGACCTATAAAAATAAAAAAGGATTCCAGCCTATGCAAATTAGTTGGGGGCCTTATGTTGTTGATGCGCTGTTCCGAGCCGGAGATGTTCATTGTAATCATGGCAGCGACTTTATAAAGTCAGTGGGGCGTCTGGTCAAAGCTATTCGACGTCGCTATAAAGATGTTCCAATCATTCTGCTAACAGACAGTGGTTTTATGGATGACCAGAACTTTCGGTTCTTTGAACAACGCCTTGGTATTCATTATGTTTGTGCCGGGAAAATATATAACGATATTAAACAATATGTTAACAATCTTAGTTATGATGCTTTTCGTTCTTATAGACAGACATGGACTTTTGTCGAATTTGCTAATCGCCTCAAATCATGGAAGACATTTCGCCGTTGTATTTTTACCTCTCAGAAAGCTGAGGAAAATGGTCAACTCTTATTTGATTTTGCACAACCGGATTCAGTAATCTATACCAATATAGGCCGAAACAGTGAGCTGGATGAAAAACTAATCAATGCTGGTAGTGGCAATTATCTCAAGGCCGAAAAGATTATCGAGTTAAACCACAGTCGAGGTAGAGCTGAATTAGTACACCGATCACAGAAAGAATTTGCTGGAAGAGAACAGTTACCATTTAAGCGTTTCGGTATGAATAGAGTTTTTTACTATTTGATGATCATCAGCCATTTTCTTTTTGAAGCATATAAAAGGGACATCCCCTGTGAAGCAGTACCAGTTACCGCTTACCCCAATACCTTTCGTCGGATCATGATTGATTTTGCAGCCAAAATTGTGACAACAGGCGGAAAAATTATACTAAGGGTAACACAGACAGTCTATGATTCCCTGAAGATTTTAAAATTATGGTCATTCATTGAGGAGTATGAACCCGCATTTGTGACGTAAAACATAATAAAAATTAATCGTATTAAAGAGCTAAACAATGGGAGAAGTATGCCGTTACACTGATAATTCTCTGACTTTAATGAAAAATCAGTTCAAAAAGCAAGGTTGATTGCGTAATAAGAAGTTATTTCAGATGAAAACAAATAGAAAAAGACGGCACCGGCAACATTTTGCGCCGGTTTTATTTGGTGCCCTTATAAATCGATCAATTTAGGTTAGATTTAAAAAATAGTCAAGTAGGGAAAAAAAGAGCTATGATGAGAGTGTGCAATCTGTTCAGCCTGGCTGTGTTGATTTTAATGTTTGCTATCAGTTCCGTTTTTTCCGCAGATCTTGTACGTGTCTTGCCGGTTACAAACAAGATTTTACAGCTCACATTTGATGAAGGTCATATCGATTATTTCACTTCCTATGAAGATCGGTATAACGGTAATAAAATATACTATAGTGCACTTGATGTCGCGGCGGCTATGGATACATCGGGCTATCAAGTATTCGGTCATTCAGAGGCTGGTACAATGCAGCCTGTCACGATCGGCCGCAAGGCCAAAGGCGTGCACTTTAATAATCTTTACGATCAAAATGAGCCTACTCATCTCAAGCATCACTGGGTCTATTTAGAGTTGCCGCAGCCCATGCATGCAGAAAGCACATATACGGTCAGCCTGGATGGATTTGCTGCCAATGTCAACCGCTACACATTGACGTATGATTATAAGACATTGCGTTCTCCGGCCATACATGTCAATCAAATCGGTTATGTCCCGGATGCAACAAAATATGCTTATTTGTCAAATTTTATGGGTGATTTTTCTCACTCGCCGCATGTAAATGGCGCTCTCGACTTGTCCGAATTTGAAGGGAAATCGTTTCACATTATTCGAACTGAGGATCATGAAATTGTTTTCACCGGCATTATCCAGTTTCGGAAATCTAAAGAAACAATCGAATTTAATGCGGAAAAAGGCTTTGAACATGCCAACTCGAGTTTGACGGATGTCTGGCAATGCGATTTCACTGACTTTGATACGCCGGGTCGCTACCGGGTTGCGATTCCGGATATGGGCTGTTCGTATCCGTTTGAAATTGACAGGGATATTTATCGTGAGCCATTTTACGCCACAACGCGCGCCATGTTTTATCAGCGTCAGGGGATTATTCAGGAAATAGAACCGGGATTCAATTATCCGAGAGATCATCGCACCGAGGACGGTATTCGAATGTATTTTTATCCCGAGTTGTCCGACCATGGTGATCCGGATACGTCTACTGCTATGGGACAGATCAAGGGGGTATGGGGCTGGTATCATGACGCCGGTGACTGGGATGGATATCCTTCGCATTATCGCGTCCCTATGACTTTGTTGGCCTTGTATGATTTAAAGCCGGAAAACTTTGCTGATGGAGATATTTCTCAGACCTATAAGGAATCCGCCGCCGGAGACTGGATTCGTGAGGGTGAGAACGGTCTCCCGGATGTGCTGGATGAAGCGATGTGGTTGATCAAGTTTTATAAACGCGCCAAAGACAGTTTAATCGCTTACGGCTATTCGGATGGCGGCGTTCCCGGCTATGTCGGTGTGGATGCCGGTGACGGTGAAAAGCCGTCATGGGCGGACAAACGTCCGCTAGCGCTCAAAGGCGGGGAAATGGTGCTAATGACCTATCGTTACGCGGCCGCCGCCGGCTGGCTGGCCTGCTGTCTTGAACCTGCTGATCCGGATTCAGTTTACAGAGACAGCACGGATTGGCGGGCTGAAGCAATATATGCTTATGACTGGGCTCAAAATCAAGGCCTGGATGCTGAGGATGATGTGAATCAAGCAAAAATGCAAGCAGCTGCCGCCTTGTATCGGTTGACAGCGGACAGTGCGTATCAAGCTGATTTCAGACAAAGTGTGGACCGCAACGATCGGTTTGGAAATTCTTCCTTGTGGTTCAATATCCAGCCCTGGCATTTTGCCGCCACCGTGTTTGCCATGATCCCTGATGATCACCCGAATCTGGACCTGTCCCTCAAGCAGGACTGTATTGATGCCCTGATTCGACGTGCGGATGTGGAAATGGTGAATACGGCGGCAAATCGCGCCTTTCGCTACGGGGTTGATGAAAATATATTGTTTATGCTGGGCACGTTCAGCACGCCCAGAATATTCCTGCCGGCTGCTGCTTATGAATTCACCGGCGAACAGAAATATCTAAATGTCTGTTACAGCACCTGTGATTACACGCTGGGCGGCAACCAGATGGATTTGGTGAAAATATCCGGCGTCGGGGATTATTCGGAGCCGCAGCCGTTTCATATTGATTCCTGGGCACTGATTGATTATAACAGTATGGTGTATACCAATCCTATTTTGCCCGGTTTTGTACCCTATGAGATGCACAGGAGTGGTGACTGGCAGCAGGGCAATCAGGGCAACATCGGCAACGGCTGGAGCTGGGTTGGAGATGAAGACTTTTCACGCAGCACGGCTTATCCGCATATATCAAATTTTCCGGATGCGGAAGCTCGCTTTTACAACCGCAACAGCATTGCCGGAAGCGAATGGACCGTACACCAAACCTTGTGTCAGGCTATTTTTGCTTATGGTTATTTATGCGGCGAACAAAGCGGCGGAACTATTCCAAATCAGCGTCCGACGGTTACATTAAATTTGCAGGCCGGGATCACAGTGCCGGTCGACAGCACGTTGAATCTGACCGTTCAGACGTCAGATGATGTAGAGCGGGTTGAATATTATTTCAGCTGGCATTATATGGGTGAAAGCAGCAACAAAGAGGAGCAGTTTAAATTTGAATGGAATCTGAGCGACTATAACGTGAGTCCGGGCAGTTGGCTGATCACGGTCAAGGCTTTTGATGACAAGGGCAAAATATGCAAACCGGAAGAAGGTGTCAGTTCACGTATCCAACTTGTTGAAAGTAGCAGTTCCGTGGATGATAAAGCCGGATTACCGAAATCTTTTCATATGGGACAGAATTATCCCAACCCGTTCAATCCGAGAACCACAATTGCTTATGAACTTCCCGTGGCCTCGGATGTAGAGCTGTGTGTGTATGATGTGTCCGGCCGAAAAATACAATCGCTTGTCGATAGCTATAAATCGCCCGGACGCTACCGCGCCATTTGGGATACGCAGGAACTGGCATCCGGTGTTTATTTTTATCAGTTGAAAACCGACGAATTTTCTGATATCAAAAAATGTTTATTCGTTAAATGAAAAAGCCCGGAATCGTCCGGGCAAATTTTCGGCGGCTCAAATAACCAAATCCGGTTCTCAAACTTTGTTTGTGAAACGTAAAAGGCGCTGTGCCTGGAGGGCGTGCATCTTTTTTATATTAATCGAGATGCGACAGGGCCGGATGGCCGATACTGTACATATTAAATCCGATTTTAAACATCTCTTCCCGGTCCAGGATATTGCGGCCGTCAAACAGAAATGCGGGCTTTTGCATACTGTCAAAGATTTTTTGATAATTCAGGTGTTTATATTCATCCCACTCTGTCAGGATTGCAATAGCATGCGCATTTTCGGCAGCCCGATAGGGATCTGCTTCAAATTCAATTTCAGTCTGAATGTCCTGCAGGTCAAGTTTGGCGTTCGGAATGGCTTTGGGATCGGTAATGGTCACATTGGTATGTTCTTCAATCAGTCGGCGTGTGATGGTTATGGCCGGGGATTCACGGGTATCTCCGGTATTGGCTTTGAATGCGAACCCAAACAGAGCGATGCGTTTGTTGGCCACGGTGTTGAACAATGCCCGGATCATGGTGCGCACAAACCGGTGTTCCTGATACTCGTTCATCTTGACCACCTGTTCCCAGTAGGCGGCCACGTCATAGAGACCATAGGATTCTGCAATGTAGACCAGATTTAAAATATCTTTTTTGAAACAGCTGCCTCCGAATCCCACGCTGGCGTTCAAAAATTTGCTGCCGATGCGGCTGTCTTTGCCGATGGCCCGCGATACCTCGGTCACGTCTGCTTCGGTTTGTTCACACAGGGCGGATATGGAATTGATCGAAGAAATTCGCTGGGCCAGAAATGCGTTGGCCACGAGCTTGGAAAGCTCGGAACTCCATAAATTGGTTGTCAGGATTCGGTCTCCGGGTACCCAGTTTGCGTATATATCAACAATGTCCTGTCTGGCTTTTCTGCCTGTTTCGGTTTCCCGGCCTCCGATGAGGACGCGGTCCGGGTTTCTTAGGTCCTGGATCGCAGTGCCTTCGGCCAGAAATTCAGGATTGGATACGATTTCGAAATGAATGCCCTTGTCATTGGCGCGCAGAATCCGTTCCATCGCCGCTGCTGTACGCACGGGCAGCGTGCTCTTTTCGACGATGACTTTGTCTGATTCGGATGCGTGCATAATATCGCGGGCTGTTTTTTCCCAGTATTGCAGGTCCGCACTTTTTCCCGCTCCTTCTCCAAAAGTTTTTGTGGGTGTGTTGACCGATACAAAAATAATATCAGCTTCTTTGATATTATTCGTAATGTCAGTGGAAAAAAACAGATTGCGGTCGCGCGCCTGTTTAACGACATCCAGCAAACCGGGTTCATAGATCGGCAAGTCCTCCGACTGCCAGGCTTTAATTTTATCCGGATTGATATCTACAACTGTGACTTTGTACTGCGGGCATTTTGCCGCGATCATTGCCATGGTGGGGCCGCCCACATAACCCGCGCCTATACAGAGTATCTTTTTTTCGAATGTTGCGGCGGACATAATATCTTCCTCCTGTCATATTTTGTATTCGGAGTGTTTAAATATTCTTCTTATCTCTGATTCAAAAAACAAGACCCTAATATCGTAAACTTGATACTAAATTCCAACAGATTCTTGAATCTCTTGGAAAATACTGTTTGACCTTTTCTTCAATATAATGTATTTTATATTATTATTAATCGTTTTTCACAGTCAAGAGGAGGTGGGTATGGGATTGAATTTTGACGCATTGAAGAAAATAAATGAAGGAAAAACCAAAGTTATCTATGAAAATCCGGATGATGCATCCAGCGTGTATATGGTGTTCAAGGATGACATTACGGCGGGCGATGGTGTCAAGCACGATGTCATTGAAGGCAAGGCTCAGGTGGATTGGCAGACGAACAAGGATATTTTCGAGTATCTTAATCGAAAGGGAATCCGTACTCACTATATTGACAGCCCTCAAAATAGAGTGAGTCTGGTGAAAAAACTGGATCGCAAGATCGATCTGGAAGTCGTTACCCGCCGTGTGGCTGCCGGGTCTATTCTCAAATGGAACAATAAAGTTAAAGAAGGCGACCGCTTTGATCCGCTGATCACGCAATTTCACTACAAAGATGACTCTCTGCACGATCCCATGCTGGATGCGGTTTTTGTGGATTACATCATCAAAGCGAAAAACGGAACAGAATTTCTTCAGATGCAGGACATTAATGACCAGGTGTTCAAGGTGCTTGAAGATGCGTTTGCACGTGTCGGGGTCCAGCTTGTCGATTTTAAACTGGAATACGGGATCATTGACGGCGCTGTCACTTTGATCGATGAAATAACCGGCGGATCGTTTCGATTGTGGCCGTTTGCAAGCGAGACTCCCGATTTGCAAAAAACGAATGTTCTGTCTGAATTGAACCCCGCCGGCCGGCTGGACAAGGATAATTACCGAATGGGAGGGGATTTACAGGATGTTCAGGATAAATTTCAGGCTATTGCTCAATTAACGCAAAAATTTGTTGAATTTTAGGCTGTTATTTCAGACGCTGTTCGTCATTTAGGGTGTCAGCAGCGTCTGAAAATTAACATAAACCTCTCCGTCCAGCTCCAGATAAAGTGTTTTGTTCTGCAATTCAAACCGCTGTATGGTGCAATTTGAATTCATGTGCAATTCGGCGAGCATATCATTCACATCGACTGTGATTTGCGTCTCGGAATGTTTAATAAGGCGTGAATTCAGTTTTCTGAGCAATTTATCCAAAAGCAAATGCATAACCGCTTTTGTGATTTTCCCGGGATTTGCTTTTTCTCCGATCTGGAATATCAAAACAGAGTTTCGAAAAAAGGGGTAAAAAGACACGCGAAAGGGGATGGAAACCAGTTTCTTAATCTGACCGCTCAAAATGAATCGATTTTCGGTCAATTCCAGATTTAATTTCTGTAATGCCGGAAATTGCGGCTGAATGCGCCGAACGGTTTCATTGAGTTCAGTTTCGGATAATGAAATATGAAAGGAACCAAGCTCCATAGCAACCCGTTGTTTATTCAAACAGAACTTTAATATCTTGGGCAGTCAGGGATTTAAAAAAGGTCGTGTCTGTGGTGATCAGGTCGGAAACCAGTTTCTTTTTACGCGCCTGTAGATTCAGCATTTTTTCTTCAACCGAGTTTTTGGTGATCAGTCTGTAAACAAACACCCGGTTTTTTTGTCCGATCCGGTGCGCTCTGTCTGTGGCCTGGACCTCGACCGCGGGATTCCACCAGGGATCGTAATGAATGACATAATCCGCTGCTGTCAGATTCAAGCCGACTCCCCCGGCTTTTAAGCTGATGAGGAAAATTTTTACATTTTTATCAGTCTGAAAACGATCCACCACCTGTTTGCGATTGCTGGTATGTCCATCCAGATATGCATAAGGAATATTCAAATGATCCAGACGTTTGCGTAAAAGACGCAGCATTTTGACAAATTGAGAGAACAACAGTATTTTGTGATTTTCTGAAAGAATCTCTTCAATAATTTCCATCAAATATTCCAGTTTGCCCGAATCTTCTTCCACTGACGGTTCCACAAGCTGCGGGTGACAGGCGATTTGTCGGAGTTTCACCAGACCTTCCAAAACATTCATGTGTGCCTTTTCCAGTCCGTCTGCTTCTATTTTGTTGAGGATCAAGGCCCTGTAATGATTTTTCCAGCGGGCATAGAGTTTCTCCTGCTCCGGATTCATGGCGCAATAATAGGTCTGTTCCGATTTCGGCGGTAATTCCCGAGCCACACTTTCCTTGGTTCGCCGTAAAATGAATGGATAAATGATATCCCGCAGCAGAACGGTGGGCGATTCTTTTTTGTCTTTTTCAATGGGAACGGTAAATTCGCGTTTATAAAAGGAAAGGTCTCCCAGTAATCCGGGGTTTAGAAATGAAAATTGCGACCACAGCTCTATGGTATTGTTTTCAACAGGTGTGCCGGTCAGGACCAGCCTGTTTTGACCGTTCAACAGTCGGCTGGCCTTGGCGGTCTGGGACATTGGGTTTTTGATTTTTTGCGACTCGTCAAGAATGATATAGTGAAACCGGAATTCGCGGAGAAAGGCAATATCACGGCGCATAATACCATAGGTTGTCAGAACGATATCATAATCATTAAAAATCTCTGTGGAGCGTCCGCGTTTAAGACCGGTGTGAGTTAAAATACTCAAAGCCGGTGTGAATTTCTGGCATTCGGCTTCCCAGTTAAAGACGACGGACGTGGGGCATACGATCAAACTCGGGATATGGCTGCCATGCTGTTTTTCATTTAAAAGCAAAGCCAGGGTTTGCAAAGTTTTCCCCAGTCCCATATCATCGGCCAGACAGCCGCCGAATGAATAGGATTTGAGAAAATACAGCCAGTCATATCCGGCTTTTTGATAGGGCCGCATCACAGCACGCAGGCTTTTCGGTAATTCTTTGTGTTCAACGCCCTGAAAGTTGTGCAGTTTATTCAGACTTTGACGGTAATGCGCATCTGTCTGCATTCGGGCTTCTTTCTCGAACAACGCATCAATCAAGGTGACATGAAATTCCTTAACCCTGATTTTTTCCTGATCCAGCTGTGAAAAATGAAAGAGATGCCGAAAACGCTGGAACCAGTCGTCCGGTAGTTGGGCCAGAGATTTATCCGCAAGTTTGACATACCGGGTATTTTGCCGAATGGCTTTGGCCAGTTCCGGGATCGGTAATGTAACACCGTCGATTTTGATGTCAAGATTGAGATCAAACCAGTCGATTTGTGAATTAACGGCAATGCGGACACTTGGACTGCCGAACCGGAATTTGTAACGTTTCAGGCGTTCACGACCGGTTATTTCAAAGTCCTGTTTTGACAAAGCCGGCACCGCATTGAACAACCAATCAAGCGCTCTGGAATCACCAATGCGGAACGATCCGTTTTTTCTATGCCGAATACCTGTGTCGGTAAGTTGCTGCACCGCCTGATTTTCCTGTTCAGGATTTCTAATAATTTTTACCATACCATCGGTGTCCTGTCGGTACAGCACGGTTTCAGGGTTGGAGTAATTAATCGTATGATGATCATACTTTAGTTCCAATGAACATTCTAATGAATACGCACTTTCTTTTAATAAAATGCGTTTGCGGTTGAAGGATTGGATGACCCGCATGACCAACGAATCCGGAAGCTGCAAATAAGTTGTTTTGCTGATCGTCCCGTACATTTTTTCCAAAAAGCTTAAAAATTCCCGGCGGGGAATGCTGAGCTCGAATTTCTTTTTGGTGAACGGCAGAAACAACGATGCATTTTGCTGATTCCTGACTTTGTAGAGCGAGTTGTTCCTGAAAAGCCAGAGCGGTTCTTCAGTCAGTTATCCGGAACTCGGGTGACAAACGTTCTTTTTTTTCAAGGTGAACCCAGGGTTCGATACGATATTCTTTCTCGCCTTCCCGGACCTGTAGTTCGAGTCTGGCGGTTTCTTCTTCAATCGTGATTGGGATGAGTTCGTCGTTTTCATTATCTATAAAGAGGGCGCTGTCTCTCAGCAAGTCAAATAGTGGGCCCAGGCGGCTTCCGTACTTGTAATGATACAGGTGTCCGGAGGAAAAATGCGCGTGTCCGAAATATCGCTGGTGATAAAACGATTTGTGTTGTACATCGCTGTGCTGCAGAAAAGATACGATAATGGGATCATTTTCCGAATAGATGAGATCTTTGCTGGTTAGATTAAATTCACCGATATTGGAAAGACGTCCCAATGTGCCGTCTTTTTTAATATAAGCCTTTTTAGGGGTTATTGACCATGATTCGGCCGTTAAGGTCAAAATATAGATTACTTTGAATCGTTGAAAAGTCCGGCTCGAGGCTTCCACGGGCGGTGCAGGAGTTTCCAGCGCTTTGGCAAAAAACGGCTTCCAGCCGGGATGTGCTTGTTTGTGTTTAAGCTGTTCACCATGCTCCAGGTACCATTCGTGAGCTTTGAGCATGCAGGCCACAACGTGTTTACAGGTGGTCCAGTAGGGACAGGTACAGCTCGAATAAAGTGTTTCGCCAATTTGCTGAACAGAGACATGATAAGACGCACGGGTATCAACCTGTGCGTCGAATTTATCCAGGGTGATATCCTTGAGCTTGACACGATCCTGGCTGAAAAGCTTCTCACCGCGTGCGAATATCTCGGAACCGGCTTCTTTTAGAATTCTGTCTCTTGTAAGGTCCATGTTGTTTTTCGTAAATTTAATATTAACATTTATAATAGCTTATGTATTGTTAAAAGTCAAGCTTTTTTTCGACAGTGTTCAGCAATTAAAAGTGCGGACGCTGTTTTTACAGGGGGTTTTCGTTTATGATAGGTGTAACGCATTTTGGCAACAATACTTTCCAGAAAAAATATGTCGAATTGATAATGAAATGACGGATCGAAATAGCAGTTCAAATCACATCCCTGACAGACGGATAATCTGCCTTGATTCTTTTGATAGTATTTCCATTCCGGCTGCTGTCTCAGTGCCGCCAGCGGTCCGGTGATGGGAAGAGCGGTTTGGGCATAATGAAAACAGGGCAGGAGCAGTTTATTGTCCGGAGATATCACAACTGCGGCGTCCATGACGCGGCAGCGGGGTGACTGAATTTGATTTCCACCATTGCGGCGCAGGTGGTGAAAGGCTTTGTTGACATAAATAAACGGGGAGGCGGCATAGCGTTCGAGCTTTGCAAGGTGTTCGGGCTCTAGTTTAGAGCGTGTAAAAACCGGGTTGAGGATCAGAACGAGCCGCAGTTGCTGCGCAAACCGGACCATGGCATCAAGTTGTCCGATAGTTTGTGGTGTAACTGTATATAAAATATCCGGCTGTTCTCCCAAACGAACCGCTGTGTCCAGGCTTTGCATAACCCGGTCGTACACAGGACGTCCCCGGATGCTGTTGTGCTGTGCCGGATCGAGCGAGTCCAGAGAAATATGAAAAAAATTGATTAACCCCTTTAGTTCCTCTGCCCGTTCCGGATAGAGCAGTGCATTGGTGGTTACGCTGGTTCTATATCCCAGATGTTGCGCTTGTTCCAGCATGTCAGGCAATTGAGGGTGCAGCAGTGGTTCACCGCCGGTGAAATCAACAAACGGTATATGCATATCGCGTCCATGGCGCAGATTTTGGACAATATCAGAATAATCGGCATCAACCGGTTTTTGGATATCACAAAACGTACACTGACAATTGCAGCGAAGTGTGATATAATAATGTAAGAGCAACGGTGGGATCATACGCGAACCTGACGCTTATTCCGGGTGCGATAGGTAAGGCCTTTCCAGACAACAGTGCGGTCAAAGAATAGAAAGAACGGCAGTAAGCTCGAGTAAGCAAAGTAGTAAAATTGAAAAAATACAAAGTGTATCAAGTTGAATGAATACTGCAAATACCGTGATGTTTTATAAATCAGGGCATAATCAATGCAGATCATAATGAAAATACAAAGCAGAAAAAGGGAGAACGGACTTTTAAACACGGAGACAAGCACTCCCAGGTGTGCCAGAAAGCTCAAAATCATGATCATCAGACCGAGGGGGCGCATTTGCGGAATTCCGCAGGCCCAGCGTTTGCGTTGATTGTACCAGTCCCGCAGGGTTTGAGGGGGCCTGCTTTGAACTGCAGTTTGGGGAGAGGGACAAAAGCAGCTTTTCCATCGGGTTTGTTTGTCCAGCGCTGCAATTAATGCAAAATCCTCCACCAGACTGTCATCCAGGGCTGCATAACCGCCTATGCTGTCGTACGCCTCTCTTCGGACAGCGATATTGTTACCCACCCAGCTGGTGGGTTTGTCAAGGGCTGAAGTTGAGGATGCGACGCTGAGCAGATATAAAAGATCTATATTTTGCATCTTTTGAAAAACAGCGAGACGGGGCGGCGCCAGAGTAAATCCTCCCGCGATACCGGTTTGAGCGTCAAAAGCTGAGAGCAAACCTTTGATCCAGGTTGGGGGGACGGAACAGTCGGCGTCCGTTATAAATATAAACTCTCCGCTGCTTTTTTCGATTCCTTTCATGATGGCGCCCGCCTTGCCGGATTTTGTTTTTTCAAGAGGATCCAGTCGTAAACAGGATATTTTATTGTTTTTGCACACAAATGCCTGAATGATGTCAAACGAGTTATCCTGAGATCCATCATCGACCATGATAATTTCAAGTTTGTCTGATGGGTAATCCAGTTTGGTCAATGAATTCAAGCTGGTTTGCAGGGTTTTTGCTTCATTTTTACATGCAACAATGACCGATACTGAAGGAAGAACGGATAGAGGATAGCGGATTTTTCTGATAGACCCGAACATAAACAGTCCGAAACACATATACAGCAATGCCAATACGAGGGCAATCATAAATTGTCCTCAACTTTTACGAGCTGCATGCGCACCGGTTTATCGGTGTTTTCAAACGCGATCATGGTGGGTACGCTCTGAGGCGATGGACCCAGTTTGATGTGCAGACAGGCGTTTTCTCTGGAAACATTATTGGTGAAAAGGTCAGAGTTCCAGGAGCGGTTTTTGGTGTCATTGAGTGGTTTGAACGTTAACAGGATATCCCGTTCCGGCTTGATGATAGAATCGTACTCTTGAACGGCGGCGGTTGTTGTTCCGCTGACCTGCCAGCATTCGCTTTCAATATCCGCGACAAATGAAAACGAATCTCCCAAATCGGGATCGTAGAGTCGCACATAATAAACCATGCCGAGAAGGGACCGACAAGCGGGATCGATCTCCCAGCGTTTACCATTATTTGTGACAGCATAATGCTGTTGTCTGTTATAGTGAATAATCCAGTCCTGATCGATATTTTTTTGTCTGATCCGTTTTTCCATTTTGTAAAGTTCAAGGGACGGAGACCAGTAAACTCGATATAGGTTTTCAAGGGGAAATAACAGGTAAAATATGGAGCGGGTGTTCGCATACCAGCTTATCAAAAACGTGTCCGGATTTTGTTGGCTGAATAAAAGCTGCGAATCAGCAACATGCAGACCTTTGTAGATCATATGATAGGTCAGGCATTCATCAATGATAGTGTCCGGGGTCATCTGCGACTGCAACCGGGTACCCGTCAATAGAATGATAGTCAGAGTAAATAATACAGCTGGTTTCATGGGCAATATCCTGAATCCGCCGAGTGCACGCGTTCTTTCCATTTGAAACGCCCGAACGTCCCCAAAAGTCCAACGTAAATGATATAGGGTATCTGGGCAAAAAACCAGAGACTGAAATACGGCAGCAGGTCTCTCCGGTTGAAAAATTTTACACTTTTCATGGCCAGCGCTCCTTCAAAGATAAAGCGCGAGGCCAGACAGGCCAATGTGACCGGGATACTTGACGGCAACAACAGGCTCAGGGGTAACGCGATAAGCAGCATGAGGTTAAAGATATAAACAAGCAACAGGTAGATGAAAAATAAAAAATTCAATTGAATTTGATACGATCCGTTGGAGGCCCAGCGGATTCGTTGGTTGAGCAGGGCTGCGAGGGTGGGCTGCGGGTGCGAGAACACAAAGGTATCCGGATGCGATGCGAATGCGATTTTATGGTTTGTATACTTTCGGATCAGGTTCAGCAGCAGAACGTCATCTCCGGAAATCCGATGCTTAACCCGGGAATATCCTCCAATTTTATGGAAAACAGATTTGCGGTATCCCATATTTTGTCCGCTGGCAGCGAGTGGATATCCGAGGTTGGCTGTGCCTGCGGCGGCTCCCATCATTTCTAAAAAATCAAACGATTGGAGGTGTTCTATCAGATTGTATGTTTTGTCAGGACGGGTCAGTTGCGAGAATCCTATGACAAAGGCGGTCTCCGGTGCAAAGTATCGAACCATGCCCCGGATCCAGTCCGGTGCGAGTCGACAATCCGCGTCTGTCGTTAAAATAATATCACCTTTGGATTCCTTTACAGCTTGTTCCAGTGCGTATTTTTTGGGACTGAAATCTTCCGGAACGTTCTCAAGTCGGATACAGCGGATGTTGTCATGGGCCTGTTCAAAAGATTTTACAATTTCGCAGGTACGGTCTGTTGAACAATCATCCACCACTGTTATATCGTAAAGCTCTTGCGGGTAATTCTGATTGAGCAAGTCATTCAACACATGACTGATATATGATTCTTCATTACGGGCGGCAATGATCACAGATACCCGTAATTTTTCCGGATTGTGCGCCGGTCTGTTCCGGTACAATCCTGTTAGAAATAAAAGAATCATTAAACAGTATAGAACAGTTAACAGGATAAAAATATGTGCAAAAAGCATACAATGTCCCGAGATTACAAATCAAACAACTTGGTTCGTTGCTTTATGATGTAACATTTCTGGTGATCTACAGCCGGACAGAGCGCGAAACGGATTTAATAATTAAATGATAGTTGAAAACAGGCTGTCTGATCTGTCGCTGTTTTACCGGGTTTCAGATTCGCGTCATTGATATGGATATATGTATAGGAAGCGGATACAAAAATATCCCGCCGGATTTGATTTTGTATTTTTACACCAATTTTGTGCCGGGTTTCAAAGCGACCGTCCAGGAAATTCTTCTCTTCTCCTTGTTCAGGCCGTGAGTGTGTATCCGGATAACCGTCCGCTTGCCTGATTTTTTCATAAAAGGTACTGACAGAAAAATCACGATGCAGATATGATTGCATGCCAAGGTAGGCAGAGTCCGAGTCAGGACCCAGCGGGTGCCCGATGATTTTGTCGTAGTGGGTATAGATATTGATCGAATCTTTGTGCGCATACACGAATGGATCAATTCGGGTGTATTCTGCTTTGAGATTCAGGTTTTCAATACCCAGGGGATCAGTCCATAAGAATCCGAAATTGAACGCGAATTTATTCCCGAAATAGTTTTGCCAAAGTTCAAGTACGGTCATATCATCAATAAACCACTGACCGTACAGAGTTAATTGGGGAAAGCGGGTAATAGTGGCATCCAGAAACAGGGCGTTGTTGTCTTTGTCTCCCAGATGATGCTCTGCGAATATGATAGAGCATGATGGGATTTAGATAACTGGGCTCCGGGCCTCGTCCACCGTAGACAACGGATTCGCCGGCGCCTGCGTAAATACCTTTGGCTATTTTTAAATCAAGGCGATGTGATGTCAGATGTTTTGCGCCTAAATCGTTTCTCAGCCAGGCATGAACGCTGGTGAATTTAAACCTGTTCCACCGGCTGGTCAGTTTGATCTGATCGGCGGGAGGCATATTATAACTGATTGCCGTATTATAGCGCAGCGAAGGCCCCCAATTGAGTTCATCGCGTCCTGCCTGGAATCTTAACCAGGATGTTCCGCCTGCGACATATGCCAGGGCGCGGTCGCGAACGGCATTCTCCCCGGTGGTCACAACCGGATCTCCTTCGGATGCCTTAAACCGGCTGTCGATATTTTCTCCCCGGCTTACTTCAAACCGGGATTCCGTGTAAAAATTAATGACAGAACCGAGATGCCCGCGTATTCGCGCTCCCACCGATGTACGGGACAATAACTCCGGTTCCGGCAGTGAGTGTTTTCGATGGGTGATGATTTTCTGCGAACCGGTGAGATCAGTAACAAGATTTCCCGCAGGCTCGGACAGGGTGAAAAAATGCGGCTCATCCGCATCAGCGTGTTTTGTAAACTCTGGGGATAACTCTTGTCGGAAATCGCCCAGGAACCGCTGCAGTCGCTGTCTGTCCACGCGTGTCAATGCATTGGGTTCAGAGGTGGCTAACTCGACTGTCCGGCTGAGTAGTTCCGCAATCACCCATCGAGGCAATGGAAGGGTTCGGAGTTCATAACTGTCTATTAGCCCTTTTGCTTCCATACGGGACAAGAATGAATAAACTTGATGATCAGACGGGACGTTGACATGCTGTGAAAAAGACAGACGCAGGATACCGGTGATAAAGAAAACAAGAGTTATAAATTGTTTCAAATTCATAAGATTATGAAATTTAGTCAATGGTGGCTATCATTAAAACATTACAAAATATATTCACAAAATATGTCTTTTCAAAAGGTTTTATTATTTTGATTTACTTTAAAATATTGTAAATTAAAGATTCATATCAATTTGATAAAAATGGATTTAAATTGTATGTTCAAGATAAATTCAGATATTCCGTTTTCTCCTAAAAAATGGCCGTTTTTTTATGGTTATTTTATCGTCGCCTGCAGCGCTATTGGATTTATAATGAGTGCGCCGGGCCAGACCATTGGGGTGTCCGTGTTCACGGATTCTTTGATTCAGGCGCTTGGGATCAGTCGGTTTCAACTCAGTCTCGCCTATATGCTGGGCACCATCGGAAGCTCGTTAGTGATACGCAAGGCCGGCCGATTGCTGGATACCATGGGGGTGAGGACCGTGACCATTGGAGCGGCCGCGCTGTTTGCCCTGGTGCTGGTTTTTATGAGCCGGCTGGATCATATTTCTACTACCATTGCTGGTTTTTTGGGGCTTTCTGCTCATGTTTTCGTTACCGTGATTCTGGCGATTCTGGGATTTTGGCTGATGCGCTTTTCCGGCCAGGGGGTTTTGGCTCTGTCCAGCCGCACCATGTTGATGCGCTGGTTTGACAAGCTGCGTGGACGTATGAATGCTATTGTAGGAATGTGCATTAGTTTGACCTTTTCAGCGTCACCGCTGTTTTTTGAATATTTGATCAATAAACATGATTGGCGCGGCGCCTGGCTGATCCTTGCCGCGTTGCTTTTGGGATTTACAGTATTTGTATTTCTGTTTTACCGGGACAAACCGGAAGATTGCGGTCTGCTGCCGGACGGTCATGTGCATAGGGAAACGGATTCGGATACCGAAACAGGTGTTGAGAAAAACTGGACCTTGCATGAAACGACGCACACCTTTACTTTTTGGGTGTTTAATATTGGCTTGTCCATGTTTTCGCTTTTTTTAACTGCCATAACTTTTCATGTGGTCTCCATTTTCAGCGTTTCCGGAATGGATCGTCAGGACGCCATTTCCATATTTTTACCCACTGCTTTTGTTTCTGTGGCGCTGAATTTACTGTCCGGGTGGATGGCGGATCACCGGTTTTTCCGCAACCGGATGAAATATATGCTTTTTATTATGCTGAGTGGTTTGTTTCTGAGCGGACTGGGCGTGTTGACTTTATTCGCAACGGGCGGCAAATATTTGATCATTCTGGGAAATGGAATTGCTCAGGGATTTTTCGGCACTTTGACCAATGTGGTCTGGCCGCAGTATTTCGGCCGGGAACATTTGGGCGAAATTGCCGGTTTCAATCTTTCGTTTTTGGTGTTTTTCAGCGCAATCGGACCGCCTGTTTTCGGATGGTCGTTTGATGTTACGGGAAACTATGGGGTCTCAATCGTTGTGTGTCTAACTGTTTTGTTTCTGCTGCTGCTTCTAACTCTACGTGCGGATAAACCCGGTTTCAAGAGAACTGCTGATGATTAAAAACTATGTATACGAGTATGGGGTTGAACCCTTTATAAAATCATGGAAAAAACGTATTGCCCGGTCGGCAGAGCCCGCTGGGTGAGGGCATTATTCTGGATTTATGCTGTGGTGTGGGAAAGCAGGCCTGGTATTCGCATTTGCAGGGCCATCAAATGCTGGGTATTGATCTGGATCAGAGTGCGCTCAAGTATGCTCGTCAAAAACGAAATTTTGCGCAATGGGTGAGAGCCGATGCGGCTTTTTTGCCTTTAAAAACCAATAGTTTGCCCCAAATCAGTATTTCTCTGGCGCTGCATGAAAAATCAATGCCGCATGTTGAACAGCTATTCAGAGAAATGCGCCGTATATTAATGCCGGACGGAAAGGCCATTCTGCTTGATTTTACTCAACCCTGGAATAGATCTTCAAAATGGGGTTGGCGGTTTGCTCGTATTTTTGAACTGTTGGCCGGTCCCAATCATTACCGGTTGAGCCGTGCGTTCATGCGCCGCGGCGGACTGCAGGGTTTGCTGCAGTCTACAGATTGTACTGTGGTGCGTTCAAGATTTTTGCAGGGCGGATCAGCGCTTTTGGCCGAAATACAGTTTTAATTTTTAAGAGAATTCAATAAAAAAGGTTGGTCATTGTTATTGAATTCAATTATATTAGAGCAAAGGGATAGGTTTGAATATGAACGATGAAAAACAAACATTGAAAAAGTTAAAAAAACAGGGGTTGTCCATTCAGGTTGAAAAAGATGAAAAGATTATTTTTCAATCTTTTGATGGTATGCTCAAACCTTTGTATCAGTGTTTGAACGAGCATGCAGAGGACATGCAGGGGGCTACAGTGATTGACAAGGTCGTGGGGCGGGCGGCAGCCTATTTATGCATCATGGGCCAGGTGGAGAAAGTGATTACACCACTCGCAAGCGATACGGCAAAACAAGTATTGCATGAAAACAATATCACTTTGTACGCATCCGAGGTTATACCGTATATTATTAATCGGGATAAAACCGGAATGTGTCCGATGGAAAAATTGGCGATCGAAAGCAAATCTCCTGAAGCATTCTATGCAAAATTGGCAACAATTATCACAACGTGATTCAATAAATTGATGGTTCGGCAGCTTTGAAACGGCAGCACACGCGTAAAAAGAGACAAAGAGGGCCTTATGAAAAACTCCCAACTGGCGGTATTCTGGAGTCTATTGTTTCTGATTTCTGCTTCAACTGCGACAGCTCAAACCTATACCACAGCCACCGACACGAGTAATATCATGATCCTTTTGGATGCGTCGGGCAGTATGAATGAAATGATCGGGGAACAGAGCAAAATGCAACTGGCGCGCCGATGTCTGGATCGTGTCCTGCAGAGCATTCCGCCGTTTGTCCGTATCGGACTCCGGGTTTACGGACATCAGTCGTACCGCATTGCACATGATTGTCAGGACAGCAAACTGGAGGTTGCCCCGGATTACAATACCCGAACCCGGATCAGAAATACTCTGCTGGGGATTACACCCAAGGGTTATACCCCATTGGCCTATTCACTTGAGGAAATGGAAAAAGATTTTCCTCAAGGCGGCAAGAATTTTGTTATTTGTATAACGGACGGCAAGGAAACCTGTGACGGCGATCCCTGCGCTGTGGCAAAATATCTGCGTCAATCCGGATTAAATGTTGTCATTCACGTCGTAGGATTTCGCATCGGAGAAGCGGACCGGGAGATACTCATGTGTATACCGGAAAATTCCGATGGATTGTACTTTTCTGCGGACGATGAAGATGAACTGGAAGATGCTCTGAATCAGGCGGTTCAGGCCAGTATTCGTCCCGGCTTTATTCAACTGCATTTCAAAGCGCTGGAAGAACACAAAGATTTTATCACCGCCAGTGTCAAAACAAACAACAAATATCCGATGTATGTCAAGGCGAATACACATTATCCGGTGGCTGTGCCGCCGGATACGTTCAGATTAAAAGACTTTGATATGTGGTCGGTGTTTGATGTTGATCCGTATTGTCCGGATCAGATCGAGCTCAGTCCAATCTACGTCTATGAAGACTCGGTCACCACAGTGGAACTGGATCCGTATTCGATTTTGCATGTCACCGTGGATGTGCCCGACTCTCAGGTCATAGATGCACAGCTGTCATTTGACCGTTACGATATTACCTATGTGCCTGACCTCCGAATAGAACAGCAATCCAAATGGGTGCTGCTTCAGAAAGGAAAATACACAATAACCTGTCGGCAAACCATACATGGTGAAATCAAAAAAAAGAAAAAAACCGTTTCGCTGAGTTCACAGGGATATCAGATCATAAAATTTGATTTTAATCCGAATTACGCCTGGATGCGCTGGCTGATTATTCCGGGGCTGCTTGTGATTGTCATTGTCAGCAAGCTGCCAACCCGCAAACGGGATATGGATATAATGTATAAATTTATGAAAAACCCAAAGTTGTTCAAAGGTAAAAAGTTGATATTTTCGTTACGTGTTGATCCGGAAGATTTAAAATTGGGCGCGCCGGTCGAGTTTTGGAACACGTTTCCCTATGAAATTCAGCTGATGATTAATGTGCCTGCGCATTTTCGAAATATCAAAGAGTTTGATACTCGTAACCCCATGCGGGTTACATTTGTATGCAACAAAGGCGATCTGTCGACTGGAAATTATATGCTGAACTATCGCAAGGCGCGATTTTACGAAATCTGACCGCATCGGGATAACAGGGGGGCGCTCTGTTATCCCGTGTTCCCGCTTTTTTCACTCCCCGGACCAGCAAAAGAAGTTCTTGTTTTTTTCTGTAAAATTCCTAATTTAAAGCACCTCGCATTATGATTCACGGCCGAGCAGCCTGGTTTATGCAGCAGTTTGATCAATCTACAGATGTTCTTCTACTGACGGCTCCGAAGCGATCATTCATTTAATCTGAATATGTTTGGCAGACTATTTGCAATGTTAGTTGTGATAAATTGTCTTTTTTAGTTAACTATCTGTTTTTCTGTTGTTCAAATCGTCATCCGGCTCTGGAACTGTCGAATTTTGAACAGAAACACACCGCTTAAAACAACCGAGAGTATCTTATGCGTGTTTTGATTATTATGAGTATTTTGCTTTGCAGCTGTGGCCTGGGTTGGGGACAGAACGTGTTGTTCCGATCCATTGTCACATACAATACACATGTTTTGAACGGAGAATATCGCGAGGATATACAGATCCGCACCATGGATGGGCAAACACGGGCGCTTAACTCTTTGACATTGGATGTAGAGTACAATAATGATCTTGAAGCCTGGGCCGGTGGTGATACTGTGGCGTTAAACTGGTTTTCTGAACACGCCGGTTATCTGCGTACGGTTTCGAATTTAAGCGGTCATTATCGGGTTCTTGTGGTGAGCGATTGGGATGAACTTGAGGGAAACGCCTGGTCCGTCACCGACCAATGGCAAACGCTTGTAACGCTCCGCTGGACACAGGCACAACTTTGTGATCACGAATTAACATTGTCACCATTAACGGATGCGGCTGCTTTTTTTGTCAGTGATCCCCCGCCGGATCCTCCGGAAGATATTGTTTCCAACTGGAACGTGAATAGTACGAGTGAAACAGAGCATCAGAGCGTGACGCGGATCAAGTTGTTTTTGCAAGGCCCGTACCAATCCCTGTCCGGCGTCATGCATACGATGATCAAAGACCGGGAGATGATTCCCCTTTTGTCACCCTACTCACAGGACCCGCGCAGTGTGACATCCATTCCTGATAATACAGTGGATTGGGTTTTGGTAACATTGCGCCGAAACAGCGACGGTGAAGATGTCGCATATCAAAGCGCGTTTTTACGAAATGACGGACAAATCATCAATCTTGACGGATCAACCTCATCTATCACTTTACCGGATGAGCCGGGAGATTATTATGTGGTTGTGCGTCACCGCAATCATCTTGCTGTTATGAGCGCAACTGTACAGGCGTTAACTGAAAATCCGCCTGCCAGTGCTTATGATTTTACCGGCTCTTCTGACGTCTACTATGGCGGAGCGTCCGGCGCTTCCGAACTGGGTGAATCTGTCTGGGGAGCGCCGGCCGGTGATGCCGATGGCGATAACAGTATCTCATCAGCAGACAGCACGGCCATTCTGCTTCCGAGAAATACAGAAGGTTTTTCAGGCACAGATGTGAATCTGGATGGCAATACAACGATCGCAGATTATAATCAATCGAAACGAAATGAAAATAAAACATCCGGTGTTCAATGAAATTGATGAGATATACGTTATGGGCCTGTCTTTTAATGGCATCTGTGTCTCTTTTTTCACAAACGGTCTATTCGCGAATTGATTATTTGCGACTTTCTCAAGATGAATTTGCCTGGGATATTCAAATAAAGCGTACGGATGACTGGTCTGTCCAGGCGCTGGGGCATTATGACTTTTATTTTTATGTCAATTCGGATGCCTTTTCATCAATCGATCCGATGATAGAGTGGGTGCATCCAAATCTGGACGGTAATGCATCTTATAATATCACAACCGGATATGCAGCTGATGAATCCTTTTTTTGGGTTAGCCTCGACTATGTAGACAGTGCCGAGGGCACAGATTTTTACCCTTCCGATCCGGATCAGTATACTGCGATCATCAAAGTCGCACTGCCGTTTATTGACAGTCCCGACGGACAAACCGGAGTGGACTGGCATACGCTTTCTACAGCCGGGACAGACGGCGAGTTGAATCCACTGACTCAGACTTTGGAAGGCAGTGGGGATATCACCATTGACATTCAACTGGCATCTCTGCAGGCGGATATTGAGGGAAACCAGGTGTGTGTGCATTGGCGGACCGAGTCCGAGCGTTCGGTGCTGGGCTATCAACTTTATAAAAAGAAAGAGGCTAAAGAGATTTATCAACGGGTAAGTGAAACCTTGATTTCCGCAACCGGCAATGCAACAACACCGGCCGAGTATTCATTTGTTGACACTAATGTAGAGGCGAATACCGCTTATACCTACAAATTATCGCAGGTTACTGTTGATGGTGGTGAATCCAAGGTGGGTACAGTAAACGTTCGTACTGATGCATGGCTGCCTGAACAATATTTTTTAGAGACCAACTATCCCAATCCGTTCAATCCTTCTACATCGATAAAATTTGGGCTGCCGAAACAAAGTTTCGTTCGTTTGGATGTCTATAACATTCGCGGAGAGTTGATTTGCACTTTGGCCGATGATCAGATGTCAGCTGGAGTACATGTGGTTCAATGGGGCGGACGGGATACCGCCGGGATCCCGGTCAGCAGCGGCGTGTATTTTTACAAGTTAAAGGCGGGGAACTTTGAAAAGATTTTTAAAATGCTGCTGGCCAAATAGATTATCGTGATCCGCAAGCGGTTCTATCGGAGAAGAACCGCTTTGCGTGTTTTATGCACACCGGGGGACGAGAGTACAATATAATAAATACCCGAAGCCACCTGCTCACCGTTTTCATTTTCACCCGACCAGGACACCTGATGATATCCGGGGTTGATGCGTTTATTCACCAGAGTCGTTACCCGTTGACCCAGTGTGTTGTACACTGCCAGGATCAGTTTTCCTTCCTGCGGTGTTTCAAATCGTATCTCGGTTGCAGGATTGAACGGATTCGGGTGATTTTGATAAAGCACATAACGTTCCGGAAGCGGGGGAGAGACCTTGATGATATCATGGTTATGAACATTGCCACTGCGACTGATATCCTGCAGCCTGTAAAAATAGAAACGGCTCGCTTTTCCGGTATGATCTGTAAATGTATAGATGCCGTGCGGATTAGGGGCGACCAGCTCGCTGACCGTTTCAAACGGACCTTTCTGTGTTTCCGCTCTCTGTATGTAAAATCCCCGGTTGTCAAATTCCGCCCCGGTTTCCCATTCCAGTTTATACCCCTTGAACGGCACATAGGCGCCCTTGAACGATACAAGCTTTACAGCGGTAACAATGTTTAAATTCCACACGGCGCTTACGGTGTCCTGTTGATCAAACACAAGCGCCTTTACCTCTACCGGGCCTTCCGGCGCCAATGCTGACTGGAGTCGGAACGTTAAAGTGGACGCCATTACTGTGCCGTTGACCTGCCAGACGTAATGCAGTTGATCGTTGTCCGGGTCCGTTGCATAGACCGCAAAGTCCATATATCCGGGACGGGTCAGGGTTCCCAGATTATGTACAAGCGGTACAGAATATTCTAATGAAATCACCGGCGGATTGTTAGAGCTCAAGACCTGTATGCGGACGGTTGTTTTGCTTTTTGCGCCGACCTGATCGGTCGCGGTGAACTGAATGCTATATCGTCCACTTTGTTGAGATGAGGGAGTCCAGGTGAATTGCAGAGAATCCGGGTTGAATGACGCGCCCTCGGGCAACGGACTTGCCGAGACCACAATTTGGTCATCTTCGGGATCTGTAACGGTGATGAAAAACGCTAAAAGTTCGTTCTCATTAATTGTAAAACTGTCCGCGATCTGGAAACGCGGCCGTTGATTGGCCAGCGCCGTGGCCTGAAAAGTCAGTTGTGTATCCGGCAGTGATGGGATAGCGGCTGTCACAGCCTGGTTTCCGGTTGTATCGGCCAGCTGCCATTCCACTGATGCCGCCCCGGATGTGTCCGTCAATACCGTGTCCGCAGGAAAAATGCGACCTCCGCTGTGATACGGTGTGAATATTACCGGGTTCAGGTTGACACCGTTTTCATAGCGGTCTGTTAATTGAACCACCAATGGTTGATTGAGCCGGTGACCGGCGATTCCGGTTTGGGATGCACCGTTGACAATTTTGGCTGTCTCGGGCTGTGCCGGCAGCGCTGTGAGTGTGAACAGAACAGCGGTGTTCACCTGAGCAACCGATGCAAGGACTTTGATTGTACCACTTTGCGTGCCGAGGTGCAGCCGTGCGCCGGTCATGCCGTCCGGATTGGTATATTGCGTTGAATCGTTTGTGAAATAGGCATGTCCTTGTGTGATTGTATAGTATACCGGGATGTCCGTCAGGGGCTGTTCATTTTGATTGAGAACCTGAACCACGAGTGGGTTTTCAAGGTCTGTTCCGACCGTATCCTGCTGATTGCTGCCGCTCATATATTTGATGTGGTGCGGAACGTTTTCGCTTTGTTCAGCGCTGATATAAAAATATATCGGTGAACCGTCCAGTTTTTGACCCTGTTGATTGAATGATTCAGCCTTTATCACATAGGCGCTGTCTCCTGCGGTCTGACCTGTCACAAACTCAACAGATGCCAATCCTGATTCATCGCTTTCGACGATGGCCAGATCAGAAGAGGGTTCCAAAAAATACCCGTCGCCCTGGATACGGGTATAAATAACCGAGTGACCGCTTACCGGTGAGCCGTATTCATTCACTACTTTTACGATTAGAGCTGAATTTAGCTGAGTATGGGTCAGGCCTTGCTGCAAATTGCCGCTTTCGTACGCCAGGGAAGAAGCATGGGTTTCCTGCGTTGCGGCCTGAAAGGTGACGGGAGAATGGGACAATTCGCGCGATCCGTCGCGTGCTGATACCATCAGCTCCTGGTCTTCGCCGAGCTTTCCCAGTTTCCATTGCACAGAAGCGATGCCCTGTGAATTGGTGTTTTTTGTCACCATTGTCATTGCGTCGGGCTGCAGAATGCCGCTTCCGGCGATAATTTCGAAAATGACCGGGAAATTAGAGATGGGGTAATTGTTGGAATCCACGATCTTTACGCGTATGGGCTCCGGCAGCGTCTGGTTGGCGCCGCCTGTTAATTCTGCCGGCGTCAATGTGATCAGGGACTCGGGACGGCCGATGCGGGCGGAAGCAACAAAAGAGACCGGGCTGTTGATGAGAGGAGTATTCTGGTAGAAAGCCCGGGCCTGTATCGTATAAAGCGAGTCGCCCATTTCATCGCCGAGTGTGAAGCGTACAGCGGCATTCCCGGAAGCCTCGGTGGTTACCGTGGCGCTGCGTTCTCCGTTTAAAAGTCCCTGCGCGCTTGTTACGGTAAATTCCACAGGGTATCCGCTGACGGGATTGGCAAATGTGTCTACAACCTGGACTGTCAGCGCCTGCGGCAGATCGGCATGGGTCGAACCCGTTTGATCATTTCCGGAAATATAAAGCAAAGATTCAGGTGAGGTTGCTTCTGCAAAGGCCTGAAACAACAGCACATCCGGTGAGAGTCCGGAACACACGGCCTGTACCGTATGCAGGCCTGTTTGCTGACTCAAGGTCAGAGTGGCGGTTGCTTTTCCGGTTTGATCAGTGGTCACGTCGAGTGTACTGCCGCCGTTGATGTGCCCTGGTCCCTGGACACGAAACGTTACGTCAAAACCGGGCACCGGATTGTTATAAGAGTCGCGTACCTGAACAGTAAAGGGGCGCTCGAGCGGCATGGTCACAGTGCCGCTCTGTTGATCACCAAAGATTTTTTCCGCTGATACGGGTTCCCCCGGGGACATGTTTGCGACAAAAGGAACCGGCGAGCCGGGGATTGCAGCTCCATTGTATTCTGCGGTGACAGTGGCGATCTGAACATTTTCCCCGGCGATGGTACCGGTGGTGAAAAAGGCTGCGGCTGTCCCGGAAGAATCGGTGCTCACGGTTTTGTCGGCAAATCCATTGAACGTGCCCCGATTGGAAAGCGCCTGAAAGGTAACCGGATGGTTGACGATACCGTTTCCATAATCGTCCAGAACCCTGACCTTGAGCGGTGAGCCGAGTGTTTCCTGAATGACGGCGCTTTGCTGGTTCCCGCCTATGGAAAGGATATAAGCGGGAAATGACGCCCGGGCATTCGCGGATATGGCATGCGGCGACCCTGTCAATCCGGGCGCTTTGATTGTCAGCGGCTGGGCACCGCTGGTTTCTCCAAGCTGCCAGTAAGCTGTTACAATGCCAAGTGTATCGGTGAAAAGGGTCATGATGCTGTCTGTCTGACTGAATTGTGGATCGGAAGCGATTCGGGCGCCCTGGACGGGACAGTGGAACTGCACGCCGTATTTAAAGGCGGGCGAACCGTCTTCGGTGGTGACTTTAACCCGGATCGGTTCCGCTAATACGGTTTTAACAGTGCCGAGTTGTTTATCGCCGGACAAAAAGAAAAGATTTTCCGCCACGCCCCGGATATAGGCTGTGAAGGTCAGGGGAGAGCCGTTTAATCCCGGCGATTCAGCGCGAACGCGCTGCGTGCTGCTGCCTTTTCCGGGTGTCAACGTTGTTTCCGCGTGTCCGTTCACATCGGTGAGTACAGTTGAAGAAGTGGACAGGCTTCCATCGCCGCTCAGCAGGGTGAATGTTATCGGATGCCCGGAAACCGGATTGTTCAGTGCGTCATAGCAGGTAACCTGGAACGGGGCATCCAGCGGAATTCCGGGATCACCGGCCTGGTCGTCTCCCGCGGTTTTCTGCATGCGCACCGCCGGTCCGGCTGTGGATTGCAGATTAAAGATCGCCGGACTGCCCGTGACATGGGTTCCATTGTAAAACAAGCTTGCTGCGACCTGTACGGGGCCGATGTTTTGTCCCATTTGGATGAACCGCCGGGTAATCCCCTGCCGGTCCGTGAGGTTAGACGCGCTTCCGGTTTCTTCAAGTCCGGTCGGCGTATATGCCGGGTCCGGTGTCAGAAAAAGTTTGTCTACCCGCACGCCGGGACCGGAAAGGTTGAATCTGACGCTGTGGGAACCGCTGTTCAGGATGTCCGGCAGAAATCCGCCCGGCATTTGTATCCATTGCCAACCGGACTGGTTGGGGATATTGATAGCCACGGGAGGATTGCCGTCAAGTTGGACAGACAGGTTTGCGTTCGTATATTGCTGTTCCACCCGAATCCAGGCATAAAGCCGTTTGCTGCTTGCCAGCTCAAACTGACGTACAGCGCTGCCGCTCTGGTTCCAGTAAAATGGAACGCCGACGATGCCATGACCGGAGGCGGTTTCATCATAAAACCACTGCATTTCATTTTCAAGCTGACCCCGCTCGGGTTCGATTGACAGGTTGTCCTGATCAATTTGAGGGGTAAATAATTCTGCATCACCTTCGGTAACCTCGAAATTGACAGAGACCCCTTCAACCGGCCGATTTTTTGCATCCAGAACCTGAACCGCCAGGGCCTGAGGCGCTGTTTCTCCGGCAGGTACACTTTGTGCGTCCCCGCTGTAAATGCTCAGTTGATTGGGAGAACCGGACACCCCCGCGGAGAGTGCGGGTTTCAGGGTGATGTGTTGATCAGCGGCCAGGCCGCGTCGGATCAAAAATGTGCCATCTGTAAAACGGGCGAGCACGTCAACCTCACGGACAGCGCCCAGTCCGAAATGCTGCACAAGAGCGGGTTGAGAAATATGACCCTGAGAGCTGGTTACTTCGCGGTATCCCAGCAATGCTTGTCTATTTTCCAGTTCACCGGCGGGAAAACACCATATTTTAGTCCCCATTCCGCCGCGATTGTTGTGCGGGCCGTATACATCAAAACTGATATAATGATTTTCGGATTGGAGATTGTTCTGTCTGAATACATTCAGCATATCAGAGCGGGTGAGGAGAAAATCCAGATCACCGTCGTTGTCATAATCGAAAACCGTGCCGCCGCGCGGATCGCCTCCCAGTACTTCAGCGCCTGTGTTGGCGGTTTGGGTAAAACTCCAATTCCCCTCATTACGATAAAGATGACCGTTCTCCTCTTCCTGTGATGTAATGATGTCCACATCACCATCATTGTCAAAATCGCCAGTCAGTACCGAATAGCCGTCCATCGGAATACCGAGTTGTGCCGTGCGGTCTGTGAATGTGCCGTTTTGGTTGTTTTCAAAAACATACAGATAAGGCTCATCCTGGTTTTCGGATACCGTCACCAGCAGATCGGGAAACCCATCATTATTCAGGTCGCCCCACACCGCGCCGTTGCTTTTGTCATGAACAGCAATCCCTGCCTGTTGAGCGCCCTCGGAAAAATGTCCGCTGCCGTCATTGATGAACAACACATTGGGAGCAAAGCGTTTGGTAATATAGATATCCGGGTCGCCATCCATATCATAGTCGCATACCGATCCGGTGAGACTGGGAATATCAGGTTCATTCACATCATCGGTGCCGCGGTCCTCTCGGATGAATCGTCCCTGTCCGTTGTTGATGTATAATTCATTCTGGACCCGTGAATTGATCACGTAAAGGTCCATATCATTGTCCATGTCGCAGTCAAAGGCGATGATACCTGTGGTCAAGCGATTCAGATTGTCAATGCCGGCTGTCGTCGTGATGTCACTAAACATTGAATTGCCCAGGTTTTCATAGAGTCGGCATCCGCCGTCCGAGTTGCCAATGAACAGATCAAAATCTCCGTCATTGTCAATGTCAACAAAGGCGACGCCGCGGCTGGGTTTAATATCTCGCAGGGAAAGTTGAAAGGATTGTTCCTGATAGGGCAGCGTTTCGGAGGAAATAAAACAATAATCGCCTTCATCCGGGATATGCGAAATTGGTTCGGGTAATATAAATATCCGGCCGGTTGTCGTTTGTAATATCTGCGACAGCCACTCCCTGGTGTTCATAATGATGATCTTTTCCCTGGATTCCTGCCTGGAAGGTCTTGTCGGTGAACCAGCGGCTTTTTCCGGAAAGCAGTTCGGCAAAACGCTCATAATAGACCTCTCCCATACGATTGTGTCCGCGTGTATTGGGGTGCAGGCCGTCTTCCATGAGTCTGTTGCCGTAGAGTTTAAATTCGCGGAAAAAGGAGAACTGATTGCAAAGATAAACCGGTTCCGGCTTTCCGGTAATGACACCGTTTTGAAAATCCATGACCATTTTGGCGATTTCGTTGTTATACGCCACACTAACCGTGTCCCAGTCCCGAATCGGTATAATCATGCTGACAAGTATTTTTTCAAGATGTTCACCGTAATTGCCGTTATGCCAGTTTAATAAATAGTTCACCAAATAAGCCATTTCTCCGCTTTGGGTAACAGCAAACTCGTTGTTCTCGATATAGGGTGTGATAGGGGTTCCGGTTTCCGAGTGCAGATCATTGGTGCCCAAATGAATAGAGACCAGGGTAGGCTGATGTTTGTTCATCTGACCGGTTGCATCCATGCGCCCCTTGGCGGTCGGGGTGGAGTGCGCCGGGTAAAAATCATTAATTTTCATCCCGCCTTCAAAATATCCTTCATAGGGAGAGATACCCGAATCGCCCACAAAATCGATGTCAAAGTTATTTGCATTCAGTTTATCATAAAGGTATTTTCTGAATCCGCGGTTATCCAGGGCAAATTTGCCTTCAGTGATCGAATCCCCCAACAGCAAAATGCGTTCAGCTGTGTTCTTTACGGTTTCAGCTTTATATGCAGTTGCCGTTTTAATCGGATTTATTTTTTATTGTTGTACTGTCCAGGGTTACAAGCAAGGTGTTCGCTTGCTTTTGCGGTAGATAGGCGGTGAAAACGCCCTGCGGATCAACGCGTCCCGAACCGGCGTGCAGCGTGTCCGAATCCGTGATCAGTTGAACCCGATACGTTACAGAATCCAGATGGGCGGCTGTGTTTTGATCGATCGTGAATTCTATTCTGCCCGGGAGCTGCGAATCAGGCGACAAGGGGATTCGCATTTGATGTTGGACGAGATCGGCGGTCCTATCCGCAAAAGATGCGGGTGTAACCCAGGAGACCTGTTCGTTCACAGATAATGCTTTCGGGCTTTCCGTCTTGACTTTTGTTGCAGAGTTTGCGTTTGAAAAAAAGATAAGGACAAAACAACTGATTAAAAATATATAGCTCGATGATTTCGGGTGCATGGATTACCTTTGCTTCTGGGACACACTCTTGTTTTTTACACATATACTGTCAATCGCCGGATTCGCATAGATTTTTTTCGTTGAACAGGTTTTTGTAAAACTCGATGGTATTCATTAACCCTTCTCTGATATCGACTTTGGCCTGCCACTCGAGTAAGGAAGAGGCGAGCGTCGTGTCAGGCTGCCGGACTTTGGGATCGTTAACGGGAAGCGGTTTGAAGGTGAGTTTGCTTTTGCTTTTTGACAGGTCTATAATCAACTCGGCCATTTCTTTGATGGTCATCTCATGCGGATTGCCGATATTGACCGGTTCATGATAATCGGACATCATTAACCGGTAAATGCCTTCGATCAGATCCTGGACGTAGCAAAAACTGCGTGTTTGTGATCCGTCTCCGAATATTGAAATGGGTTCGTCTTTCAGGGCCTGGGGTATAAAGGTGGGAATGGCGCGTCCGTCATTGGGGCGCATGCGTGGTCCGTAGGTGTTAAAAATTCGAACGATCTTGGTATTGACCTTGTTGTACCGGTGATAGGCCATGGTCAGCGCTTCACCAAAACGTTTGGCTTCATCATAAACCCCGCGCGGTCCGACCGGATTGACATTTCCCCAGTATGATTCCTGTTGCGGATGCTGCAGCGGATCGCCGTAAACTTCCGAGGTAGATGCAAGCAGAAAACGCGCATTTTTTTCCATGGCCAATCCCAGAGCCTTGTGCGTCCCCATGGCGCCCACTTTGAGTGTCTGGATGGGCAGTTGTAAATAATCCAGCGGACTGGCCGGTGATGCAAAATGCCAGATATAATCGATTTTGCCTGCGATGAAGATATATTCGGTTACATCGTGTTTGATAAACTGGAAATGATCTCCCTGCAAATGCTCGATATTGGATATCGCGCCAGTGAGTAGATTATCCATTGCTATAACATCATGTCCTTTGTTGAGCAGGTATTCGCACAAATGCGATCCCAGGAATCCTGCTCCACCGGTAACAAGTGAACGCGCTCGCATGAATGGGGCTCCTGTAATGGTTGGTTATTTTTCTCGTTTTGTAGAAGAGGATACCAGTTTTTCCATAGCCTGCCGAATTTCATTGTCCGGGTAAACGGACAAGAGCTCCAACGCACTTTGGGCATAAAAACCGGCGCGATTTACTGCAAATTCAATGCCCCCGTCTGATACAACTTTATTTTGTATGTGGTCAATTTCGTCCTCACTGAATCCTTTATCCAGACCCCGTCTGATCAGGGCCGAAAACTTGTTGTCATCCTGTTCCATCACATGGATCAGGGGCAAGGTTAGTTTTTTTTCCCGAATATCTTTACAGGACGGTTTTCCCATTTTATCGCTGCTGCCGATAAAATCGAGAACATCGTCCATAATTTGAAAGGCCATTCCGAAATGGTCGCCGAACGTTCCCATGCGCTCAAAATGAGTTTGATTTCCGTTATTGCACAGTACACCCCAATTGACTGGCTATTCTGAAAAGAACAGCGGTTTTGTTTTGGATAATCTCATAATACTCGGATTCAGAGAGATTACTTTTTCCTGAGGAAGCGATCTGAAGCAACTCACCTTCAGTAATAGCTTCAGATGCTGTAGCCAATAGTCTCAGTGCCTCTTTGTTTTCCAGCTCGACCATTCCGGCAAGTGTTTTTGAAAATAAAAAGTCACCGATCAGAACGGCTGTCTTGTTGTTCCATCGATCATTGACGGTTCGTTCACCGCGTCTTTGATTGGATTCATCCACAACATCATCATGAATCAAGGTCGCTGTATGAAACATCTCGATCACCAGAGCAGATTGAATTGCGTCATGATCAATGGCGCCGTGCAATTTTGATGAAAGAAATATAACAATAGGGCGTATTCGTTTGCCTTGTTTTTCGCTCACGTACTGCAGGATAAAATCGGCGAATGAGACTTTGGAGGTGAGTAAATCTTTGAATTTTTCTTCAAAGCGGTCAAGTGATTTCTTGACAGGTCCGGCTATATGGGTTTCCAAGACGTTCCTTTATAGTAAATTTATAATTATTATATAGATAAATAAAAATGCCATATTAAATGTACTGATTAAAACAATATTTGTCAATATCAAACTACCGATGGTTTTTCAGAACAAGTATCGGTTATCTTGGGTTATGCAAAAGAAAATATTGTAACTTTATTCTTTTGTTTGCGTAAACAAAAAGGAACCAAAAATTATTCTCCGAGGTCGTGCAATGAAAACGTTCAAGAATTATTTATTAGCAACAGTATTGTTTTTGATGGGTGTTGCCTCTGCAGGAACAATATCAAGAGAATACAATCGAGAGATTGACTTTGTCAGCGGTGGTGATGTTTCCGTGCGATTACCAAACGGCAATTTGTATGTGCGGACGTGGGATGAAAACCGGGTGGACGTACATGCGGACATTACAATCCACAGCAGCAGTAAAAAAGAGGCCGAGAGATTTTTGCAGGAAATGGAGATTGTAATTAAAAGGCATGGAGACCGTTTGGATATTTTTGTGGAAAAACCCAAAACAGATGGATTTGATGTATTCGACTGGTTCTTTGGAAACCGTAGAGTTCGTTCCAGTATCAATATTGATATAAAATTACCCACAATCACAAATGTTGAATTGAAATCGATTAATGGATCCATTGAGATCAGTGAACTCAAAGGCCGTGCGCGTTTGAAAACCACCAATGGCAAAATTAACGCCAATCGAATGTACGGCGAACTGGATGCAGAAAGCACGAACGGAAGTATACGCGCGGAAATGGACATACCTGAATTGCGGGAGAATGTGCGGCTCAGCACGGTAAATGGATCGCTGCACTTGACTGTACCCGAGTCCATTGCAGCCGATGTGGATATTTCTACAGTCAACGGATCTATTCGTTCGGATTTTCCGCTGACGGTTGAGGGCAAATGGGGCCCGAAACATGTCGATGAAGAGATAAACGGCGGAGGATATTCATTAACGTTAAATTCAGTGAATGGTTCAGTGACCTTGAACACCCGATAACCTTTATTAAATTCCTTTAAAAAATGGGCGCCCCGGCGTTCATTTTATTTTTTGCCCTATCAAAGGGAATGATACTTTCATTTTTTATCAGCATGATCCCGCCGCCAAACCATTCTGCTTGTCCCGGTGCTGAAATTTATTGCATATATATGATAAAAGCTTTATTATTTGGAAACAAATGCACTGTTGCCGGGTTTAAACAAAAAAAGGAGGTATGTGAGCTTGTTTGAATTGCAGAAACCGCGTGAATTCAAGATAGAGACCTATTATTATCATCCACCGGAAGAGGAAAAACGTATACAATTCAGACGTTTAAGGCGCTCGGAACGAATCGAAAAGAAATCACCGCTTCGTTTAATTGCTGTGCTGATTCTGATCATCTGGGCGATCATCTATTTGCAGAAAAAGGGCGGGTCGGTGGCTGAACAAAACGGGGCTTCTACGAATTTCCAGGTGGAAAGTGTTGAGGTTGTTGATTAGATTTAGAGAAAAAAGACGAATGCTGTTGCCGTGATAATCAGTAAAGCTGTGCCCGGCAGCAACGCTTTGGGCAATGTTTTATCGCCTGCCATGGATACGATTCCTTTTAGTAAAGTATTAGAAACCCCTGCCAGCAATATAGCCCGCGCCGCGATGTTATAATGAATTCCCTGAGGTTGATTGCTCATGCGGGAAACAGAAAGAGCAATCGCGTCTACATCTGCCAGACCCGAGACCAAGCTTGCAATATAGATTCCTGTATCTCCGAAATAGATCTGTGCGACTTTGGATAACAACAGAACCACGGAAAAAATAATGCCGAATTTGATAGCAGGACCCAGTTCAAACGGATTGGCAAAGGTTACGTGTTCGAGTTGACTGGGTTCCCGCTGCACTTTGTATAAGATGAAGACATATAGTATGCCGACACTCACCGTTACCAGAACAGGCAGCCAGAGGAGCTGGACCAGTTTGATGTTTATTGCTCCCACGATGATCAGTAGACGGATGTACATGACCGTCCAGGCCAGAATAATGGCCTGAGCAAATGATTTTGACAGCTCGGGATTGGCTTTGCTTCGCTGTGTGAGCGTAAGAGTGACAGCGGTGCTGGATGCAAGTCCTCCCAAAAGCCCGAGCAGGGTGATTCCGCGTTTTGCGCCCGCCAGTTTGATGAGAATGTAACCGATGAAACTGATGCCGGAAATAAACACCACCAACAGCCAGATTTTGTAGGGATTAAAAATGTTAAACGGTTCCGGTCCATAGTTTTGATTCGGGAGTACCGGTAAAATAATCGCCGAGATCAAGGCGAATTTCAGGGTGGCCAGTATATCCTGCCGGTCGATTTGTTTGACAAATTCATGGATCTCAATTTTTAGCGATAAAATGGTCACAATGGTAACTGTGAGTGCGATGGCCAGGGGCATATGATCCATGTACACCAGTGAACCGTTGAGAATGGTCAAAAGCGAAGCAAATTCAGTGGTCAGACCGGTTTCATTATTTTGAGATTCGGTGATAAAGCCGGTGATCAGCAGCGCACCGCCGATCAGGACAATCGCAACGTAAGGCCAGGGTGAGCCCATCTGCTCTGTGAGCATGGCTGCTGCACAGCCGATCATTCCCATGAGCGCCAGTGTGCGTACGCCGGTTGTGCTCTCTTTATTTTCCTTTTCAATGGCATATTCACGCTGAATACCGACCAGCAATCCGATCAGCAGTGAAATCCCGAATTTTAGAAAAATGTTGTGATAATTCATGGTCAATCTCCATGCATTCTATGCTTATGACTGTTGAGGCCGGGTACGGGCGAGTGGTTGTAGTAGAGAGCGGATTGAGTGCGCCGGCCGTTTTGCCGCAAGAGAATCAAAGACCGTGTCATAATATTCGGACATATTTTCCCAATCAAAGGCTGCCACCGAGTCGGCTGCAGAGTACTCTTGTCGGTGCGTCAGCAGCGCGGCAAGTTTGCAACAAAGTTCGCTTTCATTCTCGTAAAACAAATCCGGATGCGCCGCAAAGATGTCCGGATAGGCGAGACGCCTGGGGAGCAGCGGGATGCAGCCGCAATAAGCGGCTTCGCATACCGAAGCGCCGAAAAAATCATGGATCGATGTAACGGGCATGATATCGCTTTTCCACAGCCACGCAGCGTATTCTGCGAAATCCCTGACAAAGCCGGCATGCAACAGGTGGGGTTTGAGCCGTTTTCGGGATTGTATAAACTCGTCCGGTTCTTTTCTGAAATTTTCGCCCAGCAATACAAGTTGAAAGTCCAGTCCTCGATTTTTCATCTCGTACAAGGCATTGAAAAACGATTCGGGATTTTTATCATGTTCCCAGCGGTGATTCCAGAGAATAACAGGCGAATGATTGTTTTGTGATTGTTGGTAGGCGTCAAATGCTTTCAGATCCAACCCCAGGGGCACAACCGCACTTTTTTCAGATATCTTTTCAATTTGGCCTGTCTCCCGATGGTCCGGAAAGTGATTCAGAAATTTAGGCAACGCGTCGAGAAAACTGTCCCGGTTGTACGCTGAATTAAACAGCGCCACATCTGCAGACAGCGCCGTTGTAAAATTGATAAATCCGTAATGTTTGTCGCGTTTCTGTTGTATGTCCCGGTCCCGAGGCGACCATGGATAAGCCAGTTGGTTCTCATGAAAATACACTGCTGTGGGAACACCAGCGATCCGCTCGCGAACCAGAGCCAGGAATGTGGACAGATCCAGCATGTCTGTGGCGAGGATCAAATCCGGGATAACGCGCATGTCCATGAATTTACGCGCCAGGGTTACTGCCCCGCCGTGCATGCGCCATTTCCAGAACTGACCTTTCAGGGTTAGCAGAGTGATTTGATGACGACTGTGTTTTTGAATGCCGTCCGCCCAGTTCTTGTGAGAGCCGGTGTAATAGGGTTCCAATACTAAAATATTCACAATCGCTCCTTTTCATAAAATACATGTTTTTGATTGTTTTTACAAGATTGTTTTATGAATATTTTTGGTTCTAGGTATAGAGCGGATGGCAGAAACAAACAGTACATACCCCGGTACGTACTGTTTGAGGTGTTCAATATCACTAAATTCGAATCATCCGAAATCCCAGGGATCACAATGCACTGTATCCCTCATCCCGTTCATTTAGGTTTTTCATTTCTTCTTTACTCAATGTAAAATCGAAAACATCTGCGTTTTCTTTTATTCGTTGCGGATTTGAGGATTTGGGCAGCACAACCACATCATGCTGCAGCACCCAGCGGATGAGCACCTGGGCTGCTGATGTATGGTGAGCAGTGGCAATAGACTGGACTGTAGGATCGTCAAGCCGTTTGCCGCGAGTCAGCGGAGAATACGCTTCCATAATGATGTCCTGACTGCGGCAGTATTCCAGTAAAGATTTTTTAAAATTAAACGGATGAAACTCGACCTGATTGGCGGCGGGCAGCACCCCTGTTTCTTCAACAAGGATTTCTATCTGCATCCGGCTGAAATTGCTGAGCCCGATCGATCGGCATTTGCCCTGTTTTTGCAGATCGATCAACGCCTTCCAGGCCTCAATATCCCTGTCCCCGGGCCAGTGCAGCAGGTAAAGATCCAGATAATCTGTGTTCAAGCGTTTTAGACTGTCCTCACAGGCCTGGCGCGTTTGGTTATAATCAAAATGAGCGGGCCAAACTTTGCTGGTGATGTACAGTTCATTGCGAGGCACCGGACTTTTTTGTAACGCCTCTCCGATAAATTTCTCGTTTTTGTACATTTCTGCTGTATCGATATGACGATAGCCGGTTTCAATGGCATTGAGGATTGCATTCATAATGTCCGCGGGTGTCATTTGAAACGTACCCAGTCCCAGTCGCGGAATTTTGTTTCCGTCAACAAGTTTAATCGTATCTTTTATGCTGTTCATCACCACTCCGTTTTCTTTCTTACTATTACAAACTCTGCACATGATATCATCCCGTTGATAAAAAAAAGGCAAACAAAAACTGCGCCTTGTTTGCCTTGGAATGATTAGCGTGTATCAGGGGCTTTAATACATCGGGTCTTCACCTTCCATGTCCTGCATATCATTGCCGTTCATGCGTCTGCGGCGTTCCTGTTCATAATTGTTCAGGTTGATGCGTATATTCAGCATGACAATGCGGGATTCCCGGGTGAATTTGGTATACGAGTAGAAATCTTCCCCCTCTGAGGTGAATTCAAAGCGGCCTTGATCAAACAAATCGCGAACCTGCAAGGTGGCAGACACGGCTCTGTCCAGGAAATCTTTTCGCAGCGCCACATCTGTCATGAAAAACGGCTCCCTGCGACCCTGAGAAGATACGCTGGCGCTGTGATAGCGTCCTGTAAGCTGGAACCGCAGAGTGGGCGTGATATTGAGGGTGTTGTTCATGCGCGCTGACCAGTTAAAACTCCGGCGGGAGAATGATCGATTATTCAGAGTACCCTCGATCCGATAATCGTAAAGATTTCCGGTCAATCCCATGTTCCATGTTTTAAATACATCCCAATCGAACATCACCTCGGTTCCCAGTGCATAATCCGTTCCGGTATTGTCCATGGTATGCAGTGTAATGCTTTTATCATACACCGAGCGTACCCGGTCAATACGGTCGTGTCCGATTCTGTAATAGACTTCTGTGGACAGCATGTTTTTACCGCCCAGCGGCATCGAGTAGCCTGCTTCGTAAGAATCGATGTATTGCGGTTTGAGGGCCGGATTTCCCGTACGCACATTATATGCATCCATCCAGGTTTCAAAGGGTTCAAGCTGATAGCTGCGGGGTCTGCGGATTCGGCGGGTGTAACTGGCCATGACCTGTTTGTTGTTGTTCATTTGATAGGAGGTATGTAAGGTCGAAAATATGTCCCATCGATTGATGGTATAGTCCCTGGATTCGTTTTTCAGCGTGATCAGCCGATCCGTATATTCGGAACGGATGCCGCCCTGAATCCCGATATTGCCCAGTTTGTCAGAGAATATCAAATACAGCGCATGCGTGTTGCGTTGATAATCGGTGGTGTGCTCATAATGCGGCAAAGGCATGTAATTGCCTGTACTTGTATCATATTCTTTTGCTGTGGTTTCTTCGGTGGAAACGTCCCATTCGCTTTGCAGACCCGCTTTTAGCTTTCGGTCTTTACTAAAGGGCAACGTATAATCAATTTTAATACGCACATCCGTACTGGGTCCCGCTTCCGTTGATTGCATGCCTTCACTGATTCTGTTGTCGCTGTTAAGCAGTTCAGTAACAGAGGTTTCGTCGCCGTCTCTGTAACCGTAATTGAGCTGGGATTGCA
This sequence comes from candidate division KSB1 bacterium, assembly GCA_034521575.1. Classification (NCBI taxonomy): domain Bacteria; kingdom Pseudomonadati; species Candidatus Zhuqueibacterota bacterium. The sequence goes on along the minus strand of JAXHMJ010000005.1, from coordinate 1,509,367 downwards.
GCTCGTGACCTTTTTTTGCGAATTTATGCAGCCAGTCCATGTTCACTCCGACACGCGTACGACCGCGTTCATGAACGTCATAGCTGTCATAGGATAACCGCTCCGGAGATGCTTCATCCCATTCCGTATAGTCACGGTTTGAATCATGGTTAAACGAACCGTCATTGAATCGACCGTCCAGGGTGAGAATATCCGAATCTGCTATATCCCAGGTAAAAGAACCGCGCACGCCGGCGGACAGTCGATTCATATCGCGTCCGCCTGTTGAATTGACATACGAGGTGAGATTGTCATGTTGGGTACGGATTTCTTCAACCGCGCTGCCTTTGTATGTGCGCCGGTTATAGTCCACGCCCACCTGGTAACTGTATTTTTTGTGTTTGCTTTGGTAAAGAACATCGGCGCCGTATTTGTTGTTGCGTCCCGCATTCAGATTGATGAGCGCGCTGCGGCCCAGGTTGGTATTCTTTTTCAGAATAATATTGATAATGCCTGCTGTTCCCTCGGGATCAAACTTGGATGACGGATTGGTAATGATTTCAATTTCCTTGATACTGCCGGCGGGGATTTGATTTAAAGCATCGGAAGCATCTAAAACCGTCGGCCGTCCGTCAATCAAAAGGGTGAAACTGCTGCTGCCGCGCAAACTGATATTGTTCTCAATGTCCACCGTAATGGATGGAATATTTTCCAGGATTTCAATGGCGGATCCTGATACCGCCGTTTGCATCTTTTCAACATTGACCACTTTTTTATCAATTTCATAGGTCACCGCAGCCCGTTCTCCTTCGACACTGACGCCTTCTGTTTCCAGCACCTGGGACTGCAGCGGGATCACACCCAGGTCTGCGTTCGGCGCGCCGGGTTGTACAATAATCTCATCTATGCGTTTATTCTCATATCCCATGAACCGGATTTCGAGATAATAGCGTCCGGGCGGGACATTGTTGAATTCAAATTGCCCGGTTTCATCGGTGGTCCCGCCTTTGACCTGTTTTTCAGTCCGGCTGCTGAACAGAATGACGTTGGCATATTCGACCGGCTCTCCGCTGGTTACCTCAAATACAGAGCCTTTGACGTTTCCACTTCTCGGGCCATAACTTTGTCCCATGGCGAGGTTGCTCATAAACAAGAGACAGAGCAAAGAAAAACTTGATATTTTCATATTGTTTCCTGTTTTAGGATAAATGATTTTTACTGTTAGACAATTTTAAACGTCAGAAATTTCAAAATATCTGCTCGAAAATTGTAAAACATTGTAACAAATTTATATCAGGAAAAATACATCTTTTAGAATTTGATGTTGAATGGGAATTTTGTATATTTGAAAAAGAGTCATTCCTTGTTCAAAGCAAACCTGGGATATACCATGCAGCATATTTGAACTGTCTGGAACGTTATTAAAAATACGAGACCGGAACGTATGAAAAAAACGTTTGAATTTTACACAATATGAATTAAATTCAAAAAAAGCTTGGAACAAACAAGAGGAGCATCACGTGTCCGAGAGAACGGTAGTGCAAATGTTTGAAGACAGCGTTCGTACGCATGCTGCCAATGTCATGATGCGGGAGAAACGCGGCGATAAATTTCAGGATGCAACGTATTGGGATATTCACCAGCACGTCAGGCGGTTTGCGGCCGGTTTGATGAGTTACGGCATTGAAAAAGGCGACCGGATCGCGCTGATCTCGGAAGGACGCAATGACTGGGTTATCGCAGAGTTGGGCATTTTATATACAGGGGCGATCAATGTTCCCATGTCGGTCAAGATCAACGAATTATCTGATTTGAAATTTCGTCTGAGTCACTCCGGATGCCGGCTGGTTGTGGTCTCCGCCAATCAGGCTGAAAAAGTGTTTTCTATTAAAAATGACCTGCCGGACCTTGAAAAAATTATTCTGCTCGATGAGGTAGAGAGTGAAACGGATGACATACTGTTTCTGCAGCAGGTGTTAGAGTGGGGAGATGACTATCTAACGCAGCGGGCTGATGAATTCAAACAGCGTTACGAGTCGGTTACGGAAAATGATGCAGCCAATATTTGTTATACATCAGGGACGACCGCGGATCCTAAAGGTATTATTTTAACACACCGCAATTATACGGCCAATGTTGAACAGGCGTCCGCGCTGCTGCCTATTCCCGTGCATTACCATTCATTGCTCATACTGCCCTGGGATCATTCCTTTGCCCATACGGCCGGGATTTACACGCTGATGAACAACGGCGCCAGCATGTCATCCATCCAGGTCGGTAAAACGCCGATGGAGACTCTGAAAAATATACCCCTGAATATCAAGGAAACGCGGCCGACTTTTCTGCTGAGTGTGCCGTCGCTGGCACAGAATTTCCGCAAAAATATTGAAAAAGCGATTCGAAAAAAAGGCAAAGTCACCGAGTGGCTGTTTCGCACGGCATTAAAATGCGCTTATCGCTATAACGGCATCGGCTGGAATCGGGGCAGAGGCTTGCGCTTTGTGAACAAACCGTTTTACGCTTTGTATGACAAAATTTTATTCAGCAAGATCAGAGAAAATTTCGGCGGCAAGCTCGAGTTTTTCATCGGCGGCGGCGCGTTGCTGGATATTGAGCTGCAGCGTTTCTTTTATGCCATCGGTATTCCCATGTTTCAGGGCTACGGTTTGACAGAAGCCGCTCCGATTATTTCCGCCAATGTGCCCAAACTGCACAAGCTCGGGTCTTCCGGCGCTATCGTCAAAGATCTGCAGGTGAAAATGTGCGACGATGCCGGGAATGAACAGCCGGTCGGACAAAAAGGTGAAATCGTGGTCAAGGGTGAAAACGTCATGGCCGGATACTGGAAAAACGACAAAGCCACACGGGAAACCATCAGGGACGGATGGCTGTATACCGGCGATCTGGGCTACAAAGACAAGGACGGTTTTCTATATGTCCTGGGACGGGAAAAGAGTCTGCTGATCAGCAATGATGGTGAAAAATACAGTCCGGAAGGGATCGAAGAGGCGCTGATATCCCACAGCCCCTATATCGATCAGATGATGCTCTATAATGACCAATGCCCGTATACAGTAGCCCTGATCGTACCCAACAAAACCGCGGTTCTGAATACATTGGAAGAACAGGGCCTGGATGTCCATACAGAATCCGGACAAACAGCTGCATTGAAATTGTTTGAAAAATCCATCAACGAGTTGCGTGACGGAAAGGTCAAGGACGAGTTCCCGAGCAAATGGTTGCCCGCTTCATTTGCCATTCTTGGAGAAGGATTTACGGAACAGAACCGGTTTCTCAACAGCACCATGAAAATGGTGCGCGGCCGCATCACCGAGTATTACCAATCCAGACTGGACGCGATGTATAATCCGGAAGGAAAGGACGTTTACAACCATCAGAATAAAACGATTGTATCCCGATTCAAAGAGTGACAGGAACCAAGCCGGTGTTGAAAAATGCCGGCTTTTTAGTCAGGGGAATGTGTGCATGCAAGTGGTTTTGTTTTTTTAACTCTTCCCGGGCTATATTGCTCTAATATGAATCATTTGCGCTGCATTTGAGCTTAATCAATACGATATTTTAATAGCACTCGGGTGAGCCCGATTCCCAGAATGGTTAAAATCGAAAGCAATCGATGCAGGATGAGCAGCAAACGGGTGGAGTATTTTTCTGTGCTGACCAATCCGCCGGTAATCATGGCGCCAATGAAGAAAAGAACCGTTATGGCAGCTAAAACAACCAGTCCGCCACTCAAAGACTCTGTCCGGTTTAACAGATATAAATGTCTGAAATATATAACGAGCACAGCCAATGATAAGAGTTTGTGCAGTGTCAGGACCAGAGACCCGTATGCAAAGCCGGAGCGGTTCAACCCGATGCCGGTTAATACAATAAAAAGCAGGAATAAAAACAAAATTCCACTGTTTTGGAAAATATTCATTGTCTTGTCCTTTATAAAGTTGTAAAATTACTCAATTTTGACAAATGATGCAAGCGTAAATTCCATAGAATATATTGCCGGGAAAGGAAAAAATATGAAACTTCAAATCTTGTTAATGGTCGTATTTCTCATAATTCTATCAGGTGCGGCATATTCATCCGAATCTTCTGATTCTGCATCTGTTTATAATGCTGAGCTTGCGGAAAAACTGGGCGCGGACGATTATGGTATGAAACAATATGTTATGGCGTTTCTCAAAGCCGGTCCGAATCGAAGTCAGGACTCTCTTCAGGCGGCAAAGTTGCAACGTGCCCATCTGGATAATATCCATCGTCTGGCGGAAGAGGGCAAACTGGTATTAGCGGGACCTTTTCTTGATGACTCGGAGATCAGGGGAATTTATGTGTTTAATGTCGCGACCATCGCGGAGACACGCGAACTGACGCAAACCGATCCGGCGATTCAGGCTGGACGTTTAATCATGGATCTGTATACTTGGTATGGTTCTGCCGCCTTACTCAAAGTCAATGACTGGCATAAACGGCTGGCGAAAAAATCTTTCTGAGTTTCGGTGTTGATCATTTTCTTTTTTTTGACTATTTTTCCTGCGAACTGCTAAATATAAAAAGACAAATGAACGGAGGCTGTGATGCATATTCGGTATTTAATTCTGGTTTTTATGGTTGCTGTTACGTTTTGCGGGATACTGTACGGTGTCGATGACCCGGACCCTGAACGCTATTTGAACGAAATTAAAGAGTTCCGCAGTTGGGACCGCAAAAATGCAATCCCGGATGATCATATCCTGTTTTTGGGCAGTTCCAGTATCCGCATGTGGATGACGGCCGAGTGGTTTCCGCAGCTGCCGGTGATGAACCGCGGATTCGGCGGCGCGCATATTTCGGATTTGCTGTATTACAAACAGGACATCCTGCTGAAATACGGGGCTCCCGAAGTTATTGTATTTTACTGCGGCGGCAACGACGTGGCCGGAAACAAACCGGCTGAACAGGTCATTGAGGATTTTAATCAATTCTGGATGATTGTTCAAAATCAGTTTCCCGGCACGCCGCTGGTCTATATTCCCATCAAACCCTGTCCCAGCCGTTGGGGGATTTGGGAGGAAGAACAACAGGTCAATGAAAAAATCCTCGCCATGTGTCAATCGGATCCCCTGCTTTATTATGCGGATACCGCCGCGCCGATGCTGAAAACCGGAACCCCGCCGGCCGACAGCCTGTTTATTGCAGACGGACTGCATCTGAATGCCAACGGCTATCGCATGTGGACGGCTGTTGTGGATTCGGTGATGCAGACGATACAAATCCGGCATTAAATGAAACAGTGCTTATGTTTTTTTATTTTGCTGCTATTTCACTATCCAGTGTGGTTTTGAGAAATTGCAGTTTGCATTTTGGATTTTTTACGTGATAATAAATCGGATTCTTGTAGCTTCTTTTCTCGTTTACAACATAACCGGTCATGGCCAATCGCTGATCGGATGTTTCAATAATGGAAAACATGCCGTTTCTAAAGTTATTGCCCCAGACTTTAGTTTTTACGTTGCCGTTCAGGTCTGTTTTCAGCAGATACATTGAAGATTTATTGCTGTCTTTGAATCCAATTTCACCGGCAAACACAAAGTGGTTGTCGGAGGTCTTACAGAATGTGCAACTCAGCGGGCGGGTTTTTTCCTGGTCGAGAATTACAGATTTTCTGATTTGTATGTATCCCTGATAATTAGTTATGATCAGAGAAACATTATAGAGTGCTCCTTCACAATCTACATAATCACATACAGCATAATTTCCGTTTTGCAATGGAATAACCTTGATTCCGGTATGCCAATACACGAGTTCTCTTTCCCATTCGAGTGTGCCGTTTGGTGTCAATTTCCACAGCATGGAAGTGGGGCCTCGCAATCCCTGACTTGAAAATCCAGTGATGACATATCCTCCGTCGAGCGTTTGTTCAATGTCGAATCCCCGACAATATTCCGGATCCATGTATTGAATGTTTTGTTCTCCAAAGGTTCTATATTCGATTGACTCGCCCTGATCATCCATTTTGATAAATAATGTGTGTTTTGTCTCGTTGTCCGACTCGGAAGATGTATCGGCAACGATTGCGTATCCTGTTATGACATAGTCATTGTTATGATCTTGAATGATTGAATAAGCTGTGGAAACACTTGTCAATTCTACTGATCGATATACTTTTTGCGCCATATCGATGATTTTTTGCCATAAAATGTCTCCGCCCGGCGCTACTTTGATAATTGCGGCCCGGTCGGTTCCGTTTTGAACTATTTTGCCGCATACGATATAGTTGTTATCCGAGCACTGAAAAACAGAATGGCCGTGGTCATTTCCACCGTCTCCATAGGTGTTTTGCCATTGAATGTGTCCGGTCTGATCCAGTTTGACCAGATAAATATCTTGAGCCCTCGCCCCCATGGTATTGGTCGTTCCCACAATCAGAAATCCGCCGTCTGAGGTTTCTATGATTTCTTTGCCGACGGAATAGCCACCTTTCCCGATTAGATTATAAGCAGAATCTCCAGTGACAGGATAATCTGGAGAGAGAGTATCTTTTGAACAGTGTAATAAAAAGATCAGGCTCGATAAAATTAGCACTTTTATCATAACAACCTTCTTTCGTATAACAAGATATGTTTAGATAGTCTGCTCTTTATTTTTTTATCTGAAATACAGGACATTCCTAAAACGGTATCAGATAATAACAATAATATGAATCAATTTTAACAATCCAAGTTCAAGTAATAAGAGTAACAGTACTTCCTGGACCAAGCCTGTAAAAAATACATTAATTAGCCGGTAATCTGAAAAGCCGGCATGTTAAAAGTGCCGGCTTTTGTACTGTATAAATGATAAAAAATTGACATGAATTTATGGCTGATTACCGTAAAGACCGAAATTAGCCTATGGTTTTGAAATAGAGGGGGGTGTGTATTTTTGCCCCCAATCTGAGGGTTCGGGCCCCATCCGCAATACCAGTTCAGCGCCGTCTATAATATCTTTGTGCTGAAACCACGCCTTGTTCCAGGGTTTTCCGTTCAGGGTTGCAGACTGGATATAGATATTGACATCGGACAGATTTTCTGCTGTGATGGTCAGGCGCTCGCCGTTCTGCAGATCAATTTGCGTTTGCTCGAACAGGGGAGAGGTGATAAAATAAATATCCTGTCCGGCATTGGGGTAAAAGCCCATGGCCGCAAATAGATACCAGGAGGACATACAGCCGGAATCATCGTTACCGGGCAGGCCGGTTCTGGAGACCTCATATTCGGTCTGCAGGATAAAACGGGTGCGTTCTGCAGTGCGGTACGGTGCGCCGGCATAGATGTACAAAAACGGGGTCATGATATCCGGTTCGTTTACGTGTGTGTAATAGCCTTTTTCAAACAGGTTGTCGAGAAAATCCACAAACCGGGCTTTACCGCCGTGGCGGTTAATCAGGCCCTGAACATCGTGCGGCACGTATGTGGCGTAATGTGCCGGCGTGCCTTCGTAAAAATAGGGACCTTCCCACCAGGGATCGCCGTGATGTGTCGGCGAAAAATCCGGCGCCCATACATTGTTGGTGTCCCTGGCCCAGAAATATTTGGTCTCGTTATTGAACAGATTGTAACAGTTCATTGACATGTCGATATATTTTTCATAATCCTGCATGTTTCCGAGTGCTTTGGCAACCTGAGCGACGCAGAAATCATTATAGGCGTATTCCAGGGTATAGGACGAGCCGCTCATGACATGCGATGGGCAATAACCGTATTTCAAGTATTCGGGATGCCGTCCATATTTTCGCGGCTGGTCTGAATGCGCTTTGAGATTTTTAGTCATGCCTTTATAGGCGGTTTCATAATCGATCCCGGTCAGCCCTTTGGCCAGCGCGTCGGCAATGACCACATCGGCATTGGTGCCGCCCTGCTTGAATGCGAACTGTCCGGTAATCCAGGCATCCGGCAGCCAGCCTTTGTGTGTGTAAATATCAATCAGACTGATGACCATATCCCGCTGGCGGTCGGGCGCCACCAGGGTGAGAAACGGGTGCAGGGTGCGGAACGTATCCCAGAAGCAGTAATAATCCCAGTACGCGGGTTTATCGCTGTGCCATTCAGGATTGTCGCCGGTGATATCCGTGGGCATGACCAGACAGCGGTAAAATCCGGTGTAAAACAGAATACGCTGGTCACGCGTGCCGCCGTTGACCTTGACGCGCTGCAGCCAGTCATTCCATATCTTGTCTGCCTTTTGTTTTTGCTGCTCAAAGCTGCGGTTTCGGGTTTGATTCAGAAAGCGTGTGGCGTTTTTTTGATGTTTATAGGAAATACTGATCTGAACCTCTATGTCCGAATCCCGGAGTGTGGAAAAATGGCCGATAAATCCGCACACGTCATTGCGGACATGCTCAGCATCCGGAAGAATCTCATCATCCTGCCAGAACTCATAATCCCGGAACGGACGATCAAAGCGTGCATGAAAGAATACTTTGTAAGGCGCTGCATGTCCCCAGCCGCCGATAAAAACTCCGTATCCTCTGATTTCAGTGTCAGACACGACCTCGGCAAACGCATCAATGCACTTGCCGTCATCCAGTCGTCCGCGGTGCCGATCAATGACGCGAGAGAGATCAAGCAGTATATGCGACTGGTCGTTTTGGGGGAAAGAGTAGCGGTGAAATGCGGTGCGTTCACTGCAGGTGAGTTCCGCGGTCACATCCCATCGCTTTAGATGAACGCTGTAATAGCCGGCCGCTGCCGTTTCATCTGATTTATCCGAGGAGTAATTGCTGACCCGGACCTCTCCGGTTTGCGGAATCATCATAAAGTTGCCGTAACGTCCGCCGCCGCCGGTGCCGCTGACATGGTTCTGGGTGAACCCGTCAATGGGCTGATTGGAATGATAACCGGTTGTGCGTTGCGGCGGTTTGACATCCGGCCCTACCCGGATCATCCCAAAGGGGAGGCAGGGTCCCGGCAGTACGTTGCCGCCGCCATCCACACCCAGAAAGGGATCAACATATTGAGTTAAATTTTCTGCACACAGAGTAGTAAAAAAAAAGAGGGCGGAAAAAACTACAGTTGAGAATTTCATACTCTTGTCCTTCACTGTTAACCTTAAGCGGTTGTACCCATGCATCGGGTCATCAGCAAATTAAGAAAAATATTTCGGATATGCAACATGGTTCAACAGCAAATTTGAGTGACTGTTTGCAAAAAATTACCCCCATCAGGTGAGTTAAAACATCTAAATCAATCCCGAACTCAACATGAAAATCGCCCCGCCGTGCGTCAGAGCAGCGGGTAAAATACCGTGTCGGGCTCCGACAAGTCCGGCAATCACACCCTCCCATAGTGTGAACAGCAGCAGCGGTATACCGATATCGGTGACGGTGGTGGCGAGAAAACTATGGCAGAGCGCAAAAACAACTCCCGAGACTATGCCCGCTACCGTCAAATTGCGGGTTTTGCTCAGAAATCCGAGCACATAACCCCGAAACAGGGTTTCTTCAAACAGATTGCCCAGCAGGGCAAAAACCAATAGGGGCAGCAGCAGTTCAGAGCCAACCGCTCCGCCGCGTTCGGCAAGGGGAATGCCGGGGTACAGACTAATAAACGGCAAAACAACCAGAGCGCATCCGGCAGTTCCGGAAATTAGTCCCGGCAGCGCTTTACCGCGCATCCAAATCAGAGTGTTGCGGTTTTCGCGGTCAAACAGCCAGAGACCGGTCGTAATAATGAGACTGCTCAAGCCAAACAGGATGAGAAAAACCGGATTGGAACTCAATCGGATCCAGAGGAGACCATGGGTCTCTCCCAATTGCCAGAGTCCGAGCGGGGTCAGGGCTATCCGCAGGAAAACAAATATGAACACGTAATATACAATCCGCAGGTACGGTCCGGGCTTTAGCAAGATAAAAGTGAGAACAATGAGCAGCATTCCCGGTAGAATGCGCGTTAGATATTCGATCAGAGCCTGCATGTAGTATAGCCTTCTTGAGACCTTGTTTTAGGATTCGGCGCTGAGTAGGTAACTCTGGCTTGATTCAACAAGTTTTTCACCCCATTGGCCAAGTTTTTAGCTGGTCACGATAATTATTGCATACAGGTCTAAACATGTTCCGATGGACCGATGAGATGCCGGAAAATTCAAAAATACAGGTGTGTGATTAAAACAGTTTGCATCCGGAGGTTCCGGAATGATGGATTTATTCATAAGCGTGTTTTTATTTCGGGTCAACGATTGTTTTTCCATTCCATCTCTCTACGGTATCATCGATCAATAATAAACCTGCATCCGTTTCGCCGAGGTCGGCAACTCGTTCACCGTTTTTGTTCCAAAAGGCGCTTTTACCGCCTGCCTGCTGTCCCCAGACGTCTCCGCTGTAATTGGATGTCAGAATATTCATAGAGTACTTTGCAGCGGCATGTTTCAGAGTGTTGTAAGCATCAGACATTGCGTCTGCAGTGAAAAAAAGACTGGGGATATACAGGCTGCTGCCGGCCCGGTGTGCGTTTTCGACATGCTGCGGCTGATCGATATCCAGGCAAATGGCCAACGAACATTGCTCTTGTCCCAGAGAAATGACCGGATTGTATGAAAAGGATGCTTCAAAAAACCGGTTTTCGTGTGAATGTAAAAACTGTTTGGTATAGATCGATTGAGATCCGTCCGGATACAGGATGAATGAACCAATATACAGTCCCGCATCCATTCGGATAGGGGCGCCGGCAATTACAATGATTTTATGTTTTGCAGACAATTTCTGCAACACCTGCAGCCGGGAATCCTCCGGCGTGAATGCCCAGGCGGACGCGGATTCTTGCCCGTATCCCGAGAGCGACAGTTCGGGAAACACAATAAGATCAGCTTTGTGTTCTGCTGCAGATCGGATCAATCGGCAATGTTCATCCACATTGGCAGGGACGTCGCCTGCAACAGGTTGTGTCTGGGCGGCTGCAAGGATCATGGGTTCAGGTCCGGAAAATTAATTTAACAATTCAACAATTGGCATTAACATAATCATAAACTTTATTGAAAACAAGATTAATTTACAATTTGGATTGCTACCTGGTACCGTATTCCAAATTATATTTCAATAAATGAATAAAATGTTTTTTCCTCGATTGGGAACATAACTGAATAGAAAGTTAATACGACTGAGATTTATGAATCTTGAAATGTTATAAAATGTTTGCATACTAGAACTATATTTTTTATTTTTAAAAAATGGTATTATTATGAGCAAACCATCTGAATGTTAAAAATAAAAAGCAGGTTTATTCAGATACTCTTGTAATATTTAACAACTTGTGTGAGGTCAATGATGAAGTTTGTCATGCTTTTTATTTTTATCAGTGTGCTGGTCAGCGCTCAGCAGCGTCCGGAACATTTTCAACCCTTTGACTACAAATACTCTGTTCAGGAATTGCGGCAATGTTTTTCCCGGGATGTGATAAATAAAGCGCGGCGGGACATGCAGGAGCTTGAACAGGCCAATAACAGTGGTGATTATCAGGCAGAGCTCCCTTCGCTGGCAACACATCCAACACCGGACTGGTATATCGATGCTAAATTGGGAATCTTTTTTGACTGGGGGCTTTATTCCGTTGCCGGGTACGGCGAAAAAGGCTGGAGCCGCGCCCGCTACCCGGACTGGTATCTGCATCATATGTACACCAACCTGCGGGATTATCATGAAACAACCTGGGGTGCGGATTTTGAACGCGATGATTTTATCCCGATGTTCACGGCGAAACATTTTGACGCCGCAAAGGTCGTCGAATTATGCAATCAAGCCGGAGCGCGCTATCTGGTGCCGTTCAGCAAACATCATGACGGCTATTGTCTCTGGGATTGTGCCTATACGCACCGCGATGCCGTAAACATGTCCCCGGGCCGGGATTCGACGGCGGGGGCAATTCGTCGCTGTAAAAACACAGGACCGCAACATCGTTGATCTTACTTTTCTGTTGAGGAATACGAATATCCGCTCATGGATCAAAACGGCGAACTCAAAGTGCGTCTGTGGTCAAAAAATATGGCGCCGGATAACGCGGGGGTCGCTGAAACAGAGGGGGAGTTTTACGTTGATTTTGATCCGGATTATCACAATCGTCTTTTGTCCGGCAAAATACCGGTCAAGCATTTTATTAATGATTATATCGTACCTCAGGCCAAGGGATTCATCGACAACTATGATCCGGATATCCTCTGGTTTGACGGTGAGTGGCAGCGCCCGGCCGCTTATTATCGAACCCCGGATATAGTGGCCTATTTTTACAATCAGGCGGACAAACCGGTGGTGGCCAATGACCGAATGGGGCAGGAAACCCGCCGGCACTATGGTGATTTTTACACCAGCGAAACCGACGAGGTGGTCACTCCTCTGCATCATCCCTGGGAAGAGAATCGCAGCATGAGCGAATCCTACGGCTATAACCGTATGGATTCACTGCAGAATTATCTGACAGCGGATGAGTTGATTGAAATGCTGGTCCGGATTGTGGCCAAAGGCGGTAATCTGAATCTCATCGTCAATCCGGAGAGCAGCGGCCGGATTCCGCAGGTTCAGCAAGATCTTTTGAAAGAATTGGGTGACTGGTTGAAGGTGAACGGTGAAGCCATTTACGCGACGCGGCCGTATGAATCCTTGTGTGATAATACCCAATTGGGGCAGCCGGTTTGGTATACGATGAGCAAGGACAGTACCTATGGCTATGCGATCATCCTGGACTGGCCGAAAAGCGATACGTTCATCTGTCAGAATGCCAATATGAAATGGGAGACCAAAGTGTATATGCTGGGTCATGATCAGCCGCTGGACTGGGTGGATACCGGTCTGCAGCATTGGGCGTTGTCCGCCAAGATCCCGGAATCTATGCTCAACGATCCGGACAAGCGTCCCTGCAAATATGCCTGGGTGCTGAAATTCGTTTATGATCGGAATAATGAGTTTTGAAATCCAAACTTTGGATGCTCGCTATTCTGCTGTCATTCATATCCGGAATTTGTCAGCATTATAATAACTTTATGATTTCACTGATGATTTCAGCTGTGATCCCCCAAACAGAGCCTTTGGACGTTGGGTAAACCAGGATTCGATGAGGCCTGCCATGCCAGGGCTGGTGATAGGTCTCCGGCAGGCCCAGCTCTTTGACGGGCAGTAGAACCGTTTCTTTGCCGTTTTGATCAAATACGGACGGGTGCATTTCCAGACGCACATTGTACTCTTTGACGTTTTGTTTGCTGAACAATGATATCGGAAAGGCAAAGACCTCATCCACTTCATCCGCATATTCGGCGGATTAATTCGTCAAGGCTGTCAATTTCTAAAGTGGCGACAAACGGATCGATCACGGCGCCCATGGGGGCGACAAGGGTGTCCAGGCGGCCCATTATTTTTATTTTTTCCCGACCGACCCCCAGCTCTTCCATGGTTTCCCGTATTGCCGTATCCCGGGCATCGGAATCCAGGTCTGCTTCGAACCGGCCGCCGGGGAAACAAATCTCTTTACCCTGCCGGATGTGCGGCGTGCGTCTTTGAAACAAAAAATGATACTCGTTTTCCAGAAACACAAACGGCACCAGTACAGCCGAGTTGTAGTATTTTTCCCGCGCCATGACATCGGGGCAGGCGGGCAGCGCTTGAGAAAGGTGCTTTAAATCACGATTGTTCAATAATTCACTGGATCCTTTCAAGGGTATTCATAGAAAAACAACGTACTGAATCCGCGATAAGCGCTGTATCCTTCCGGGCGGTATCCTCCGGGTGCGGTCAGAATTTGTTTGGTATACGGCATATCATGGCCCATGCGTTTGTGATAGTGATTGTACATGGATTCCCAGATAGAGAGCCGGCGGTAATCGATGTCCAGAACGCGTTTTGCCGTGCCTTCAATGCCTTTGAGCAGGCGGTTATTCTCGATCGAATACAGATCAACGCCCTGCTGCCAGGCGGTTTCCGCAATCCCGGCCAGAGCGCCGATGCCCATCTGTTCATGCCCCTGATCGCGCAGGGTTTCCTGGGTGGTGCTGTCATTTCTCACATAATAGGTCATTCTGCCGTTGCCGCTGCCGTTTACATAGTAATTTACAGCGTGATCAAAGATAAACGCATCGTCCAGATAGATGCCCATGGAAATCAGGCCCTGTCCGATGATCGCATCCCAGTTGCCGTTATAGGCCGGGATAAAGTCGCGTAATAAAGGCCAATACACGTCCCGCAGCCACTGTTCAAAGCGTTTTTGATCCTGCGGCTGCCAGCCGGAATCCGTGTGTTTGAGAAGCTCGGCCGCGTTGCAGAACTGGATACAGGTGGTTCCGCCGGTGAGTTTGTCATTGCCGCCGGTGATCGCTTTGTTGGTCTCGGACCAGGCATTAATGATCCGGATCGCATTTTCCGCAAACACGAGGCTGTCCGTCAGCGCCCAGAGCTGGGCATTGACAAGCGCCGCTGCGGCATCGCGGGACAGTTCACGGTAGCCGCTGTTGACGCTTTTGCTATAGTGACCGCTGCGGGTGAGTTGCTGCACGGGTGACGGCTGGTAATCTTTTTGAGCGGATTTATGCTCGAGTGCGGCGGTAAAGGCTGCTCTCCAGGGAGATTTGTCTTTTGCGATTTTTCCCCGGACAAACGCGATCTGATCGCGGGTGGCCAGAATGCCCGGATGCTTGAATGCAGCCGGAGCGTATTGCGGCGGCGGTGACGGCACCGCGGTCATGCCGCTGATCATGAAACGCGGCTTGTCGTTATCATAATCCTCCACACTGGCAAATTCGACATGGGTACCCGGTTCCGCCTTGAAACATAAACAAATATAATAGTCTTTATCCGTCAGTTTTCGCTGCACATATTCCGTCAAATCAATCTGATAATTGCGGTTGGGTTCTTTGATATGCAGAGAAACCAGGATAGTGTCTGATATTCCCGGATGATTCTTCCAGGTGGGTTGGGTTTCATCCCAGTCGGCATGTTTAACAGGGTGCACGGAAACAACGCCCGTCGATTTCACATCTTTTGTCTGAATGCGCAGAATCGCGCTGTCGATTTGGGAAAATCCCGGAATAAAAAACTTTAGAAACGCCATGGAGACGTTATGTTCAACGGATAATGTTTTGTCCTGACCATAATTAACACCTGGTGCTATCGCCCGGACCAGCGCGTCGTCATTGGGCTCCACGCCAATACTGGCAGGAGAGGGCGGCCACATGCTTTTTTCGGGCTGCGGGGTGCAGGATAGAAGAACCGCTGCTAAAAGTATTATAATCTTTGTGTGTTTGTGCATTTTTTATCCTGGTTTTTTAATGTGCCCCCATATATAATAAATGAGAATCTTTAATTCGTTCTGCATTTTGTCTGAAGCATTTGCATTAGTAATCTTGGCTTGATGTCTGAGAAAGAATGCCGATAATGTTCCCAGGCTCTCTTTAAAGGATACTATTGGATCAAGTACCAATTTGAGAATGAACTGCCCGAGTACAAAGACCGAGACACCGGCAAAAATAGTAAGAAAAATTGACATTTATTATCCTCCTTATGCTGCAACTGTTTCATAAGAAAAATCAAATTTCCCGGAGGATTCCTTTGCATGCTCGATCGTAAGGCTTGCAACTTTTCCTTCAGCGTTCAGGTCAATATAAAGTTTTCATTCAGCTCTCTGGTTTCTACAACATCAGAGTCTGATAACTCGACATAAAGTGTGTCTGTTTTTTCAAAATATTTTATTTTCATACTAACGCCATCTGAATTTGGATAAAATTATCTGTCTCTTTTTAAATTTACCTAATATTAATTATTATTAGAGACAATAATGACGCTTGATTTCTTGACGATATATTAAAGTTGATCATTTAAAGCACAAACCGACATACTCTCAAATCAGAATACTTATTTTCAGGGAAAAATGCAAGCAGAAAAGTTACTATGGAGTAGAGTTGGATTAACTGTAATTGGCTGGAACAAACGGCAAATGGGCTTTGCCTGGCGGGTGTGATTCAGTTCATTGACAATTGCTGTTGTTTTGAACTTGAATTTCTATTTTCCCCGATTGCTTGCTGTTGATATTCAGCCTCGAATCCAGTTTTCCAGAGAGAGTGTTTCAAATCTGCGGAAATGCTTAATATTGCCGGTGATCAGTTTTGAGCATTTTGTCAAAGCGGTTGATGCAATGAGTATATCGGCGTCCGGTAATCGAGTGTTTTTGTTGTATAAACCGGATTTCAATTCTCCGAATTTTTGCATGATCTCAAAATCAGTATGAATGATATCAATAGACATGATAAATTCTTCAACAAGATTTAAATTTTCAGCCGGATATTGAGACCTGTGAGCCCCATAAAATAATTCACCGACACTGATAAAACAAATTGCCACCTGTTCATCACATCGTATCCGTTGTTCAATGACAAACTCATTACCCCGTAATAGTTCTATACAGACATCCGTGTCTATTAGAATCATAGTTTAAATTCCCGCCCCTGGGTTCTGCTTTCATAAATATCCTGAATGATTTCCCGAGTGGATCGGTTATCCTGCCATCTGTTCGATAACTTTTTCCATATGTCGGTTTGAATCTCTTTGTTGATATTTTTATCAATATCGAGCTGTTTTTCCCGAGTCTGAACACCTCGTTCCAAAACGAACAGTATTTGACTGTTCAGACTGCGTCTTTCTATTTTGGACAGTGTTCTGATTTTACTCATGACGTCTTTGGGAATGTTTCTGATTGTTATATTCATGCAATTTACCTTTAATATGAATCATAAAAGTTACATAATAGTTATAAAATAGTTATATTTGTTGTTATTGTCAAGACATATTCGTCTCTCCTGCCAACATTTCAAGCGGAAAGTAGGATTTAGTGCAAGAGTATTCAATATGGATATCAGGGCGAACCAATGCAGTTATGCGAATTCACACTCTCCCCGAATTTTTTGTTCACAAATCCGTTTGCCATTCATTTCTGGTTCAGAATTTCAAGACGCTTCTCCCCGGATATTCCCTGATAAGGCATCTTTGGAAATGTTGAACGGGTATACCGGTCATGTTGCCGATAGCGTACGCCATTGTGAATCATCAAGGCCCGGTAGGCATCTTCTTCCCAGTCATACTGTCCGGTTGGGCCTTTGTGAGGATAAACAAGGATTTCAGCTGCACTATCACGGGTGCGTTGCAGTCCATCCTGCATATAATGTTTGACCGCTTTGCTTCTGAATGATTTGCCGCGCGCATAGATCCGATATGAATAGTACAATTGGCTCGTGGCAGCATGCAGGCGCGCCGTCAGCAGGGTGCGTTCAAACAGATGCAGCGTTGTATTGTACAGATTCCGGTCAGTCACGTACGCTTGCGACTCTCTGACTTGTTCCAATGCCTGTTCAGCCAGCCGCACGCCGTATTGTTTTTCCGTGATGATCTTTTCCAGCCACTCCTCGTTCATTAATTCCCCAGGCGTCAGCCATCCGGTTTCGAGGACCCATTCACTTTCCTTTGCCAGCTGATTGCTTTCCCGACTTTTGTACCAGGCCGGAGCCAGATGGTTGACGATATCTTTCCAATAATGAAACTCTTGATTAACACCATGCCCGATACGAATGACCGGCGGTTCCAGCCACTTTCCGGAGACATGCCGCTGATAGGCGGAATCGTTTTCCGGATCCAGTCGGGAATGCGAGGTAGTGGTCAAACCGAGCGTGTATAATGAGGATGAAATGATGTCCGAAGCGTTTTTAAACGCGGGTTTGAGATAGGGGAGCGCCTGTTCACCGTAATGCCGGACGATAAATTCATCGTAAATTTGATCCACCGATACAGAAGGGTCCTCTGCTATGCGCTTCAGGGTGTATACATTGATCTCGCAGGGCGTGCCGATAATCGACGTGTTGTTGAACCGATCCGTGCGCGCCACATAGCCTTTAACTCGCGGCATCGATAGATAGTATTTCCAGCGTTCGGCATGAATTCCGGGAAAAATACCGGCAATAATACCCTGACCGTTGTATTCATGCGCGGCGTCAAATTCGATGATGCTTTGTTGTCTGATATCCGCAACAAATTCGGCCGGCGGATGCGTGAGGAAAAAATCATGCGGGACTTCTTTGTTCATGACTCTGACATCCGGATGGCGAATCAGATTCAAACAGTTGAGCATTGCGTCGAGTTCTGAACGAGTATAGGTGAACGTACGGATCGTTAAGCTCAACGCGTGTTCATCAATGATCACGCCGGCAAGCGTATCTACTAACGCCGCCAGTTTTTCTGCTTCGGACGCCATGGTCTGCGAATATTGATCTTCGATATGCGCGCCGGTTTCGATAAAGGTCAGAATGATCCCGTCAATATTCGGAACAAGGCCCAGCAACTCCCGATAGTCCCCTTTCAGCCAGGACCAGAATTCCGGATTGTCCAGATCAAGGGTGCTGTCCGGGCCGCTGCGGAATCGCTTCGGATAATAATTTAGATGATAGAGCGCGTGATCCCAGACGGTCACCTCCTCGATGCCCTGTTGATGTGCCAGATCGACCAGTTCGTTTACTGCAGCAGCGCGTTCCGGATTGCGCAGGTCTTTGAGATTCATGACCAGCTGATGCGAAAGCTGCAGGTGATTGATGTTCCGGTCAGCCGCGGTTTTGATGACCTGTTCTGCGGATGCCTGATCGTCGCTCAGGATATTCCAGCCCCTGACGAATTGCGCGGGGCGGGGATAAAGAACGGCTGTAAAAAACAACAGCATGATGATTATTCTTGAACCCATGAAACTATTCCTGTTTTTTTGTTTACCAGCGGTTCAGATTTTGTTTCAGCAGACGTTTGGTAACCCGTTTTAACAGTTCATCTTTGTTCACCGACATACCGATCTCGCAGTTGGGGTCTCTGCCTTCCACAACCACGGTATAGCCCTCGCCGACCACATCCACATAGGCAGGACGCGTCTGGAACAACTCCGGCCACAATACCATGGCCACCGGCGCCACATCGAATAACGTCGGATCTGGCTGGGCATAATCTTCATACCGCCACAGGGTGTACAGGGCATCCACGGCATTGGTCAGAGGTGATTCGCGCAAATTCAGACGTTCGCGGTACGATTCGGTCAATTTGATGTGGGTAATGTCCAGTCCCGCATAGGTAACGGGCGCGCCGGATGAGACAAAGGCGTTCGACGCCTCGACATCGGCGCGCACATTCCATTCGTTGGTGGGAATCGGCGAATCGCCGTAACCGACGTAAAAGGAGCCAAACATGGAATAGATGTGTTTGACTTTTTTCAGCGCCTGCGGGTCTTTGTCGATGATATCCTTGATATTGGTGACCGGTCCCACGGTGAACAGAATGATCTCGCCGGGATATTGGTTCAACTGCTCGATGATAAAATCGCTGCCGGATTGTTTGATCGGCTTTATCTTGTCAAAACCGTCCGCCCAGTCAAACTGATGCGAGCGGCTGTCATCGGTCTGACGGCCCAGCACCACGGGGATGTGGGTCATGCCGGTTTCGTACAGCAGGCGACAAGCCACGCGACCGCGTGCCGGCGTATTGCCATTGTCCATGACCAGTCCCAGTACCTCGAACTCGGGACTGCTCAACACCAGAGCCACGGCATAGGCGTCATCCACGTCTCCGCCCAGATCGCAGTCAAAGATAATTTTCTGTTTTTCAGCTCCCATAACCTGAATACTCGAGAGACCGAGTACTAGAAGAATAACGAACTTTGCTTTCATGATACTATCTCCTGTTATTGAATAGTTCAGTTTTTGTCCGGTTCCGGTCCCATCTGCAGTTCGAGCGTGCCGCCAGCTGCAATATCGCGGTGCAACAGTATTGGCTGTTTCAGGGTTTTGCCGTTCAGCTCCGCCGACTGGATGTACCGGTTGGTTTTGGAATTGTTGTGCGCAATAATGGTGAAAGTGTTTCCGCTGTAATAGGTTTCATGTAAATTCAGAATGATTTTTTCAAACATCGGACTGCTTAAATCGTAATAGGGCTCGACCGAACAGCCGCCTTTCATCTCAAACAATCCCATAGACAAAAGCGCGCACAACGATCCCATTTGACCTTCATCTTCCTCGCCGACCCAGCCGCTGTAGGGGGAGGTGTTGAACAGATCATCGACCACGTGACGCGAGTATTTTTGTGTTAACCAGGGTTTGCCGGAATAATTGAACAAAAACGGCGCCTGCAGATTGGGCTGATTGCTTAGATCCACATAGCCGTGTTCAAAACCGGTTTCGAGGCGTCTGTTAAATTCTTCCAAGCCTAATAGATCAATTAATCCCTTTAGATCATGCGGCACAAACCAGGTGTACAGCCAGGCATTGCCTTCCATGTATCCGGGACCGTTCCATCCGCCTTCGGTGCCCATACGGAACGGATCAAAGTCCTGAACCCAGCGGCCGTCCGCGTGTCTGCGCCGCATATATCCGGTTTGTTCATCGTAGACATTTTGATAATTCATCGAACGCTCGGTAAAAGTCTTTACGTCTTTCGCCTTATTCAGCGCCTTGGCGAACTGAGCCAGGCACCAGTCGTCATAAGCGTATTCGAGGGTGTTGGACACCGGACCATATTCTTCCGGCACATAACCATATTCCATATACGGAGCAAGATGCCGGTTGCCGGCGAATCCGCCGCAGGGATGTTCGATTCCGGGCGTGATGTAATCGTGCTTGATGGCGCGATAGGCTTTTTCCGCATCAAACTCGGCAATACCTTTTTGAAAGGAGCTGATCAACAGCGCATTGTGATGCTGCGCGCCCATGATCGGGGCATATTCCAGCGCCGTCGGCGCTTCCGGGATCCAGCCCCCGGCGTCGTACAACTCTAAAAAAGAATGGCTGATCGAATTGGCATATTCCGGTGCGATCAGAGTCCAGAGCGGGATCAAGGTCCATTGCGCGCCCCAGAAGCCGTCGCCGCTGTACACCGCGTCCGCCGGAGCTTTGATCGTGCGGATTTTTTCGCACATGTCGCGGTACTCGCCGTTGACATCGCTGAGAATATTCTTGCCGGTGAAACTGCGGTAGAGATTGGTGTAAAATTTCACCCGGTCGTCCTGTGTACCGCCCTGCACTTTAACACGTGACAGTAAATCGTTCCAGGCCTGGCGGGCCTGTTGCACGGCGGTGTCAAAGTCGCCGTGCATTTCCTCATTTAGATTCAGTCGGGCGTTTTTAATACTGACAAACGAAATACCGGTTTGGATCGTAACTGTTTTTGCCTCTTTCCCGGGGAAATTGAGAATGACGCCGCTGTTGGCCGCGGACGTGAATGATTGCACATCCTTTTCGATGTGGTACGGACGCCGCCAGGCGGTGCCGTATTTGACATTATCGCCGCTATAGGGCTGGTACTGCCATGCGTCCATACTCGCCACCGGCTCGCTGAACCGGGACACAAAGTAAACCGCGTAATCGTCCGCGTACTGATTGGACTGTTCAATAAAGCCTTCAATTTCAGTCTCCGAATTCCGCGTGACATGTGTGGCCCTGATCTCGTTGAGTTCCTCGGCCGGAATGTCCAGGTTCAGCAGCAGCTGTGCTGTTTTGCCCTGCGGATAAGTCGCCCGGATCATGCCGCAGCGCAGGGTGGCGGTCAATTCCACAGTGATATCATAATCCAGTAAATGCACGGAATAGTATCCCGGAAATCCGGTTTCGCTTTCTTTTTTATAACGCGACCGGTAACCGGCTGTCCACATATGCCCGAACGGACCGTCCGCCTGTCCGGGAAACAGTTTGCTGTATTCTTCGCCGAACTCCAGGTTCCCGGACACTGGCATATAACTGACCCCGCTCAGACTCATCCCATGCAGATGACTGAATCCGGAAATACTGCCCACCGTATATTCATAGCCTCCGTTCCAGACGTTTTCCTGGTTATCCGGACTCAGTTTGACCAGTCCGAACGGCATACAGGAGCCCGGGAACAGCATCCAGCGGGAATTGGAGGTGCCGGTGAACACATTGACCTGGTCAACCGGCGGTTTACCGGCGTGTAGAGTCAGAACCGGGAGCAGAAATATTAAAATGAATGTTTTTATGGACATGTTGATCCTTTTATTTTATAATGTATTTTTTTGTGTCGAAAAAACAAGTGGTGATTCGCGCCAGCCTAATGTCCTGGTAAAAAATGGCAATAGTCATATTAAATAGGGGGAACAGGATGCTTGTCATGGATGCTCCTGCTGGAACAAGTTTATCGGACTGTTATGTACCAGTAGGGAATAATACGCATTATGGTTGAATTAATCAAGGATTTTGAGGCGGGATCAGATACAGCAGTATGAAATACGGGTATGGGTACGGGGTTTGAGGTGAGGGATACGAGGTGCGGGAGCATGGGAGAGTGAGAAAAATTTGTCAAAAATGGATAGGCAGCCGCGATGTGATGAATCGAATTGTGTTCAGGAGGGGGATACTTTTCCCTAAAAATCAGGTTATTAATATCCGGTAAACTCAACGGGAGGATTTGGGGACTTTTTCTGTCTTGATTTGATTGTTCATGCAAACGCTTTGATTCTGAAACGAGTCAGGACGATTGTCTGGTGTACCCAGTCCGGTTTCGGCGGTCGACTAGCCTGGTCGACCTACTATTATATGGAGCGGGCGGCCTGGCTGCATCGAGGGGGAGTCTTTCACCTTTAAATCTTATGGTATGGAGATGGATTTAGCGGTCACTTTTCTTAAAACTTGTCACTTAAAACGGGTTTCACTCTTTCCTTCCTCCTTTTTACTGTCATTCCTGAAAGCCCAAATCTAATCATCCCGCAAAAGTATACGTATAAATCATCAGCAGTTGTACGTATACTTTTTCTTCAGAACGGGTCCCGGCGGTTTCTGGCTATAGACACCGACAATATTTTACAAAACAAGTATAAAAACGCTTGATATTGTAAGAATTATTTGATAATCTTGATATACTTGTATCAAAAAACTATCAAGGTGAAACTATGACAACAGCACAGCAGAACCGGCGGTCTTTTTTGCTGAATGTGTCTGTGATGGGCGCAGCTGCAGCAGTGAGTGGGGGACAGGCATTGGCAATGGACAACGGCCGTCTGGACGGAGCCGAGTTAAAAATCGGTTCCATCTCCGACACATCCTGTTACCATCCCTTGCAGATATTACAGTTCACCGCGCCTGCCGGACGGCAGATTCAGGTGCTGGACAGCCGCGGCAGTGTGTATCACGAGTTTAAATCCGAATCTGAAAACCGCATCCGCATCGGCGGGACCCTGGGACATCATTTCATTGTGATGCGCTCGAAAACGGGAGCAGAACAGGACGTGGCCGCTTTTCATGTCGATTGTCACAGTGCAATCCGGGATGAAAAACAAGAGTTTTCTCGCATCATGGATATGCTGCGCTATACCATGGATCACAGCGGTTATGGCGTGGCCCAGACCCGGCGCATGAATGGCAAACTCTATCACTATTACTCCAGCTGGTTCCAGGATCATATGTATATCGCCAAAGGCAAAAAATATTTTTATCGTATGCTGAAATCCGGCGTGAATCTGTATACGGACGGTCAACGCAAAGACGGGATGATTCATGACAATTACAAACACCCCTATAGTCACACCTCATCCTGGTCGGACCGCTTTGATTACGGCAATTTTGTCACGGTTCCCGAGGATGAGCATTCCTCCTGCATCTATGTGCGCGTGCCGGTGGAGAATATCGCCGAGTTTACCTATCTGGAATCGGTGTACGATGTCTGGAAGATCACCGGCGATTTCAACTGGATGCAGAGAAAACTGGACAGCATGCTGAAAGCGGTCGATTATGCCACCACCGATCCCTATCGTTGGTCCGAGGAGTACAAACTGCTCAAACGCGGCTATACCATTGATATCTGGGATTTCCAGAGCATTGAGGACGCCGAACGCGCCGGCGGCGACATTATGCGCGTATATCTGGACAAGACCAAATTCAACATCATGTACGGCGACAATGTGCGACTGGCACAGAGCTGCCTGTATTTGTCCGAGATGCTGCGGGCGGCCGGTCGCGCGGATGAGGCGAAACGCATGGAAAAACTGGGGCGCGGTCTCAAACGCCGCATTGACGAGTTGTCCTGGAACGGCCGGTTTTACACGCATCAGATCCCCATTGATCCGGTGCAGCGGGATTTCGGCGATACGGATACTTTGGAACAGGTGACTCTGTCGAATGCCTGGGCGCTGAATCACGGTGTGACGCACGAACAGGCGGTGGCGATTATCCGCACTTATCAGCGCATCCGTGAACAGATGCCCGAGACGTCGCCCGGTGAGTGGTACTGCTGTTATCCGCCCTTTGAAAAAGGCTGGCATGTGAACAAATGGGAATATATGAACGGCGGCGTGTCGCCGATCGCCGCCGGGGAACTGGCCCGGGGTGCGCTGGAGCACGGTTACGAGTCCTATGGCGCCGATATCCTGCGGCGTGTGTACGATCTGGCGCAACAGACCAACAATGTCATTCAGGGCTGTTACAAGGGTAAAATTATTCCACCGCCGCCGCGCGAGTTTACCACACTCGATCTGCGGGATGCGGCCAACGCCGATCTGCATGGCGACGGCGCGCCCGGTGTGCCGGGCTGGACCGGTGAGGGCGACAATGATCTGCGCAACATGCCGGTCGGGGACCAGGTGTTTCACGATATTCCGTTTGCGGTGATCGATCCGGCGAAAAACAGCCGGCGCGCGGTTCTTGCGCTGTCCGGAGACCCCGATTACAAACAAGAGTCGACCCTGAATCTGAATCAAAAAGCCGCCAGTCTGTATGTTTTGCATACCATGGGCGGCGGCGCGGGCAACGCATTGTGCGCCGGGTCCGTGACTCTGCACTATGCCGACGGCAGCTCGCACACCCGCTACATGTACACGGTCGGTGCAAAAGAGATCGGTAACTGGTGGCAGCCGTCGGTGCCGAATCCGCGCAAAGGCATCCCGCAGATAAAAGTCGCCTGGAGGGGAGAAAATCCGGTGACCAACGATGTGGGGGTGTATGTGTTTGGCC
Source organism: candidate division KSB1 bacterium (assembly GCA_034521575.1). Lineage (NCBI taxonomy): Bacteria > Pseudomonadati > Candidatus Zhuqueibacterota bacterium. Next base: position 1,484,419 of record JAXHMJ010000005.1, on the reverse strand, counting down.
TGAACAATCCGAATCCCGACAACGTGATCGAATCCATTGAATTCAATGCCATGAAATCCGACGTGAAATGGATGATCCTCGGTCTCACGCTGTGTGACGCACAGGTGTATTTCAAACCGAGTATCGTGTCCACGATTCCACAGCAGTGGGCGGCAGCCGAGTGCATGTACGCGCTGATGGAAGGCCTGGCGGGCATACAGAATGCGGGCACTGCTTTTGACCGGGCGCGAATTGCGCCGCGCTGGAGCGCAGCGGGGGTGAAAAAGGTATCGGCCACAGCAAAGTACGAAGCGTCCGGCGGTTATGTGTCCTATGAATACCGGTACGATCAATCGTCCAAACAATTATCCCTGACCTTTACCGGCAGTGCGGATCACAGTCAGGTGGACCTGCTGCTGCCGGAAGGCGCCCGGGTTCGCAGCGCGCACCTGAATGCCGCTGACATTCCGGTCCGGACGCTCAGCGTCGAACAATCGGTTTATCTGAGTGTTGCGGTTGAGGGAAAAGGGCCGCACGAGTTAACAATAAATCTGAAAACGAGTTGATTTGATTGTATGTCAAGAGGCAGTGCGGTCAGTGGTGTTGATATCGCCCTTTCAGGGCCTGGATGGTGCTCTGATCTCTGGAATGCGGTTCATGGTCGGATCGTACCGGAGTGTTGCGGTTGTGTCTAATTATTTACTTTCATCGCCGGCCCGCGCCCCACAGGCCTTTTTCAGTAAAAGTGAGGAAAGAGTTCAACTCCCGGCGACCCTTTTTGGGGTTCTATGTTTTGTCAATATTTACAAGATGATCATTAAAAGTCTTGATATTGTGCAAATTATTTAATAATCTTTGTTCATATCAATATTATTTAAAATGGAAAACCCGGGACAATGATACATCAGCGCTTGCGTTATTGTTTTCTTAAATTTGTCTGTTACGGACGCGCCGGAGGCCGTCAGCAACGGACAGGCCGTTTCAAATGGAGCATGGCCGCATGACCGAAACCGAATTAAAATCAAGTAAATCTTGGTGTTTCGATTGAGGGCAAGGAGGCGCATGAAAAGTCAGCCTGATGTGAACCAACTGCGAGGAGCGTTATGAATGTAAAACTTTCAGATATTCTGGAAGCAATGGAGTTTCAGAGCGAGTTTTCACGTTCCTTTCTGAACAAGGAAACCGGCGAGATTGTCTATGTGACCGATGATATTTTTCTACATGTCGAAGACAGTGATGATGACAGCGGTTTGTTTGATGAAGAACAGGAACAGGCCGCTTTGGCGCGTGATATCCTGGATACGAACAAGTATATCGAGTTTCCGGAAAAGGATGCCAGAGAAGAGTGGACTCTCTTGCGTGACTTTTGTCAAAAGGTATCTGATGAAAAAACAGCTAATGAGCTGTACAACCTGATCCAGGGCAAAGGCGCATTTCAACGCTTTAAACATGCTGTCATTCGATATGGCCTGGAAGATGATTGGTATGAATTCCGGGATCAGGCACAAGAGCAGGCAGCCATTGCCTGGTGCCGGGAGAACGGCATCGAATACGAATAAACCTCTTTTTAAAACTATCGAATCGAAATCCGCTGAAGAACTTTGATCTTAAACGATTTACATGAACTCAACAATCCTTTGGACTGTTCATTGAACGGGTATCACCCGCAGGACTGTTTGCAGCTGGAAAGCGGTCAGGTTGCCATGACTGATACGGCCGGTGTGCTAAAGCTGTCAGGATTTCCGGATGATCCGCAGTTGTGCGGGCAGGACTGGGCGCTGAAAATCAAGCGGGTAGAGGAGTAGAATTTTGATAGGCCCAAAAAGGCCAAAGAAGCGCCGTTCAATCAGTATATCTTTAGATTCTCAAAATTTATACTTGAGGATATATGGACTCTATTGAGATCGTAGTTTTTTACGTCTCATTTGCGCTTCTGATTCGTCTTTACCAAGTTTGATGCGGTTGATTTGTTCTTTATCAGATAAACGTTCTTTGATAATTTTACAATACGCCTGATTCAGTTCGGTGCCCAGCCAATTTCTTTCAAAAGCTTCCGCTACGGCAAAAGTTGTACCGGATCCGCCAAAAGGATCAACAATTAGATCACCCGGATGGGAGGAAGATAAAATGCATCTTTTCAATAATTCCGCGGGTTTTTGCGTTTTATGCGGCGTTTTTTCCCATGAGCCGTTTGAAAGAGTGGGAATCTCAAAAACATCTTTGGGTTTGGCTCCGTTCGGATTGGGCTCCCATACATATTTTTTACCTTTGCCATTGTTGTATTGAGACGTTTCAGCTTGACTGCGTTTTGGGTATTTTAAGGTATGCGCATTATAAGGAATCCTGACATTATCGATGTTAAATGTGAATTTTTTGCTTTTTCTAAAGTGCAGGATGCTCTCATGTGAGCGCCCCCAGTCATTGCCCAAATTGGCTTTGTTGCGGTAATACCAAACCAGCCATTTGCAGCCCTGAAAAAGATCATCAGCCGCCCATTTAATGTCAGCCAGGATTTCACTAAATCCGCAAATATAAATGGTGCCTTTCGGTTTCAATACTCGATGAGCTTCCTTGATCCATTCCAGACTCCATTCCACGTACTGTTTTTGTGAATGAAATGTGTCCCATTCCGCTTTTTTGATGTTATAGGGCGGATCAGCAAATATGAGATCTATGGACTCGCTGTCAGTTCTCCTGAAAAAGTGAATCACATCATGGTTATATAAATTTCCCAGTTCAGTGCTGAAATATGGCTGCCCGAGAGTCGTGCCCATTTCCATTGTGCCATATTGCAATTGCAGGTCATTAATAAGATTATCGACTTGTTCTTTGGTATATAGCCGATAATTGTTCATTTGATTTCTTTGAGACGGGAATTTCCCGGATTTATCCCAGCGTCTGAGCGTCTCTTTACTCACTCCAATGAGTTCTGCGGCTTGTTGAATAGTATAAATGTTTGCCATTTCACCCTCAAAATATAGCAAGCTTGTACAATATTTTACAATATAGAATTATAATAATGCAACATATTTTTACTCAAACACTTTTTGCACCTCACAACAACAGGACCAACTATGAAAAAAACATTTCTTTCGACCACCGGTAATACATTCATGTACAATGATGCCCCGGTTCGACTGCGCGGATTCGGACTGGGCAACTATCTGAATCTGGAACATTTTATGTTTGGATTTCCAGGCACGGATGCGCAGATTCGAGAGGCCATTGTGCATGCGTTTGGGAAAAAGCGTGCACAGGCGTTCTGGGATCACTATTACACCTGTTACACCGATGAGGCGGACCTGGGATTTGTCGCCACGCTCGGATTAAATACGGTGCGTGTTCCGGTCAATCACCATTTGTTTTCCGGTTCGTTTGAAAAGAGTGTAGGGGTGCGTGAGATCGACCGACTGCTCAAATTCTGTGAGCAGCATCGAATCTGGGCCATTCTGGATATGCACACCGCACCCGGCGGACAAAACCCAGACTGGCACAGTGACAATCCGAACGGGGAGGACCGGTTCTGGGGCGATGAACCGGCACAGACAGAAATGGTTGAGCTCTGGCAAAAGATCGCCGATTATTACAGTGATGCGCAATGGATCGGCGGATATGATGTGCTGAATGAGCCCTGTTATTTTAATCACGAATATGACGAGGTGATGCTTCGGTTTTATTCGCAATGTACAGATTCGATCCGTCAAGTGGATTCGAATCATATTCTGTTCTACGAGGGCAATGTGTATGCGCGCGATTTTTCCATGTTCCGCAGCAATCCGGATGAAAATTGTTCCTACTCGTTTCATCTCTACCCGTTTCTGCAAATCCCTGATGATCTGGATGCAACCGATTTGCGCAAGCCGATCGAGATGAGTCTGGCGCGCGATGTGACGTTGGCGCATTTGCGCGATCTGAACAAGCCGCTATTCTGCGGTGAAACCGGTCATCCGCAGCATTTGCCGAATCATTTTGATGCTCTGGCTGGGTTTCTGGATGTGCTGGAAGAACAAGCCATATCCTGGGCGTTGTGGCCGCTCAAGGATTGCGGTTCCATGGGGGTGATCAATCCGCCGGAAAACGGCAAATGGGCGCATCTGATGCAGGATCTCACCGGCGGCTGGAATTTCTGGGATTTGTTCAGCAAAGACAGTATATTGGCTTCTGACGATATGGAAAATCGCTACCGGTTTTACAAACAATTGATCGCAGAAACCACAAAGGCGCACGAGACCTTTGCCGTGAATCTTTCTCAAACGGATTTCAAAGAATGGGATGATGCTGTAGACGAGTTTGCGTTTTCCCGGGCGCAGCTGTACGAACCTTTGGTGTTACTGGTGAATGAACATATGACAAAACACAGGAGGTCGATATGAGATCCAGACGGCAATTTTTAAAACAGTTTGCAGCCGGGGGATTGAGCGCCGGATTGTTTTCAATTTTCCAATGCGCCGATTCTCACAAGAGCAAACAACCCAACATCCTGCTCATTATGGCGGATGATATGGGATTTTCCGACCTGGGATTTATGGGCTCCGGTATTCAGACACCGAATATTGACCGACTGGCCCGCAACGGTCTGGTTTACAATCAATTTTACAATACCTCCAGGTGCTGTCCCACACGCGCGTCATTGCTCACCGGACTGTATCAGCATCAGACCGGAATGGGGTGGATGACTGTAGCGGATCTGGGACATCCCGGCTATACGGGCGACCTCAATGAACATTGCATCACCATCGCCCAGGCCCTGCAGCAGTCGGGTTACGCCTGCTATATGACCGGGAAATGGCATGTCACCAGCGACAAAACCATGAAACCCAAAGGCCCGAAACACAACTGGCCGCTGCAGCGCGGGTTCGATCGCTATTACGGCCATTTGTCCGGGGGCGGCGGCTATTATCATCCGAAGAATTTAATTGAGGGCAATGAGTGGTTGGACGTCCCGGAGGATTTTTATCTGACCACGGCGGTCAATGAAAAAAGCGAACAGTTCCTGCGCGAGCATATGGAGACGAACAAGAACCAGCCCTTCTTTTTCTATGCCGCCTATTACGCGCCGCACCGGCCGTTGCATGCTCTGGAAAAAGATGTGGCCAAATACCGCGGAGCTTTTATGAAAGGCTGGGACCGCATGCGGAAAGAAAAGCTGGCGCGTCTTTATGAACTCGGTATAGCGGATGAATCCTGGCCATTGTCTGAACGGGATGCGCGAATTCCCGCCTGGGAGTCCTTGAGCGAAAAAGAAAAGCAAATCTGGGATGCGCGCATGGCCGTGTATGCCGGACAAATCGATTGTATGGATCAGGGCGTCGGTAAAATGCTCAATGTGTTAAAAGAATATGGTGAGCTGGAAAATACGCTTGTTTTGTTTTTGTCGGATAACGGCGGCTGCCATGAACCGCAGGGCGGTGAACTGGACTATGAGCAAATTGATGAACTGGGACAAGAGTATCCCATGCAGAGTTACCGCATACAGTGGGCCAATGTCAGCAATACGCCGTTCCGCATGTACAAACACTGGGTGCATGAAGGCGGTATTGCCACGCCGCTCATCCTGCATTGGCCTCAGCGTTTTGAGGCAAACGGCGAGATCATTCCGCAGATCGGACATGTCATTGATATTATGCCGACGCTTTTGGAGATTACCAACACCCCCTATCCACGGGAATGGAACGGTGTTCCCATCCATCCCTTGCCGGGCAAAAGTCTGGTTGCCAATTTTGACAGTGAGGTGTTTGAACGCGGACCCATTTTTTTCGAGCATACCGCCAATCGGGCCGTGCGCGATGGAAACTGGAAATTGGTATCCAAAAAAGTGCATGAACCTCCCTATGTGGGCGAATGGGAATTGTACAACCTGTCCCGTGACCGATCGGAGACTGAAAATCTGGCGGATCAATATCCTGAAAAAGTTGAAAATCTGGCGGCGCTCTGGGATCAATGGGCAAAAGAACATGATGTTTATCCCATTGACGGGCGCGGCTGGCATGAAAAAATTAAAAATCCCGGTTGAATTGAACAATGAAATTATTTGCCCCCTGACACCCCAGTCAAACAAATCGATTGCCGGGTCATTGCCGCCACAAACCGGGAATGATCAACTTTTCGGTTTGTTAAAAGAGATGAGCGCGGAGATATGTGCGCCTCTATCGAATGTCTTGACGTTTCGACTCGCGCCATCTGGGATGAGCATGAAGAACAGGGTCTGAATTTCGATTCTGAAAATTGCCCCAATCCATCTCACTCGAGCGCCCGGCTGTCGTTTTTTGCGGACTTTGCTGTTGTCTGAATTCTGGTCTGAACAATACTACTATTGGGATGGATTTAAAAGTGCGGGTTTTATTCAATTAAAGAATGCAAACAAGGAGGATCTATGAAGTATGTTTCTGTATTGATGGCTGTTCTGTTTTTAATTTTCGCCTGTGAACCAAAACCGGAACAGCAAAATGATGTCGAACAACAAACGATCGAGCCGGCACACCGTTCCTTGCCTGCTGTTTGTGTTTGGGACGGAGCCTCTGTCCGCCAAGGACCGTCTGCGAGTGCGGATTGGATCACCTCCCTTTCTCTCGGAGAAAAACTAACCTGGTTGGGCATGACACAGCCGGATTCGGCCAAACCTGAACGTTCTTATTACAAAATTATGCTGTCAGACAGCACGATCGGTTGGTCTTCGGAATACGTCATTGCCCAGGGAGAGCCGGGTGTGGTGGTGTCGAAAACCCCGGTGTTCAAGCGTCCGGATTTGATTACCATGACGGAAACCAATCTTGAGCCCATGTCCTTTGTGGCTGTGACAGAATCAGAAGGGATTGGGCTAGAGATTATCGGTAACCAGAATAAACCCAAAGGCTGGGTCAAACTGGATGCCGTCTCATTGCAGGAGAACGATATTGCCGTTGGCGTGATATACACAAAATTGCAGGAAATTGAAGATTCGGAAGAGAGACGTCAAAAATTACGCAATCTCATCACCAATCCGGTTTTTGAAAATTCAGTGTTTATTGATGATTTGAAAGAAGAATGGGACGAGATGGATGTTGATGACTAGACTGATAGCAAGTTAAAGGCGCTTTTTTAACCGTTATTGGTTTGTCTTTCAATGACAGGTTTTGTGATATCAAGATAATATCCTTTTAAATAGAAAAAAATGTATTTGCTCTAAAACTTTTTCTCATTATCTCCGTATACGCACACGAAAGGAGATGAAAAATGGAAAAGCATATTACCGTTGTTGCGGTTTTGAATTTGGTGTTTGGTGTGATCAAAATGATGGTTGGCGGGATATTGTTTCTCGTGATCGCCGGCGGCGGATTGATCTCGGGCGATCCGGAGGCGATGGCAATCACCTCCATTGTGGGCACCGTTCTGGCGATCTTTTTTGTGCTGATTGCGATTCCTGAAATCATTGCCGGTCTGGGACTGCTGAAATATCAACGCTGGGCGAGAATACTGACAATCGTCATCGCGGTTCTGGATTTGATCCAGTTTCCCATTGGAACCCTGATCGGCATTTATGAGCTTTGGGTGATGCTGGATGAAAAGACACAGCCGTTGTTTAAATAATATCAATGCGTTTCTTTTAAAAAAACAAACCACGCAGAGAAGCAAAGAGCGCAAAGAAAAAAGATTCACCCAAATTGTGCTATCAAAATGTAGCGCTTATATTGTCCGATAGAATTTTAAAATCCCGAAACAAGATAGCAAAAAGTCCTGTTTCGGGATTTTTTATTTGTGCCTTAATTTATGACTTTTGAAAAATGACTGTGTCAGGTATTTCATCATCCTGATTTCTAAAATTTTTCATCATACCGGGTCCACAGCAGGTCTCCCAGGTCCCAAGCCTGTTCAACCACTTTGTTTCCCCATTTGATGCCGTATTCCGTCAAGTATTTTTGCGCTTTCCCCGGGTCGGTTTTCAACAAATTCATGGCTTTGGCTTCCACGTCTTTTTGATTGTTCAGCAGTGTTTCCTGCATCGGGTCCCAGACCTCGCGTACATCATGGCGCATATCGCCCCAGCGCTGGGCGGTGAGGGTGCCCAACCGATTAAAGGCCCACCAGGCGCTTTCCCGGGTATAGCCGTTCACCCGGCCCGGCACTTTGTAGGGTTTCGCCACATCGGCGGCGCTGCAGTAAATGGGAGTATAGATGGAACTGGCGACATTGTCCATCGCCATCCAGACCACACCGCCGATTTCATCGGGTAGATCGGCTCTGGACTGTGTAATGGTGGCGTACATGGTATACCAGCGTGCGATCGTGCGTTCCCCGCGCCATCCCCAGCCGCCGTTGATGTCGAATACCTTGTTCATATCATAGGGCATAAACGGGTTGGCCAGCGGGGATAGAATCGTGTAACCGCTGTCATCGGTGACCGTGATATTCTTGACAAAGTTATAGTCTGTGCCCTCGTAATAATCCTGAAAAATGGATATGATTTTTTGCAGGCTCACCGGTTCGTCCGGTTTTACAGAAAACGGAAAGTTTTCCGCATTCGGATGCAGGTTCAGAGAAGGCGCCATGAGACTGAGAACACGCCATTCGCGTCGACGTCCGGCAAAAGATTCGCGTCCTTCCGGGTCGTAGGCATAACAGAACTCAAACGGACCGTCTTCCGGAGCCCACCACCCGCTGTCCCGGGCTACTTGAGTCAAATTTTCCGAGGCGAGAAAATATTCGCTATCGCTCACATCGACCTGGCGGATCCGGCTGGCATTGGCGTTCACGGATACATGGTCGTCCGGCACGCGTTGTGCGGCCCAGACGGCTCCCTTGTTGCCTTTTCCGGGACCGACAATTTCAAGGTGCCAGACTTGTTCTGTGTCTGCAATGGTCAGGCATTCGCCGTAATCATTCCATCCATAGGTCTTTAAAAGCGTTCCGGACAAATGGATCGCCTCTTTAACTGTTTTGCAGCGTTCCAGCATCAGCTGGACCAACTGCTGACAGTCAATCAATCCTTTTTCGGAACGAAGGCTTTCCCGGCCTCCAAACGTCGATTCTCCAATAGCCAATTGATGTTCATTCATACAGGGATAAGCTGTATTGATAAATCCATAGGTTGTATCTGCTTGAGTAATTTGTCCGGTTTCAATTTTTTTATACGTAGGCATGGTTTTAGAGTCATCATTGACCCGCTTCCGCATGGTGACTTTGGATCCCGGTGTATGGGTTTGTCGTTTTGTGATGTCCAGCCAGGATCGTGTTCTGTGACTGTCACAGGTATGCGAGGTGCTGACCCAACCGTCGTCGGATGCCAGTTTTCCTACCGTGATACTGGTACAGCCGTCCGGCCGGTCGCCTTCCCAGTCCTGTTTTGCGGATAGTGGTTGCATGAGAAGAATAATGGTAAATAGTACGATACATGTTTTCGGCATAAAGCTCTCCTTTGTTTTAGCACTAATTTAACGCCAAAATCCTGAAATCCAAATATTTTTTCAAACGGGACTTGGATTTCACTGCTTTATTTATCATATTCCTGTTATTCTCTGCTGTACACTTTTAACCGGAGGCGCCAAATGAAAGTTCTGGTACTCAACTGCGGAAGTTCTTCTGTAAAGTTTAAATTATTAGAAATGGCAGATGAAACCGAACTGGCCGGGGGAATTGTCGAAGAAATCGGCCATGCCTCTCAACTTTTTTTTAAAACGGGTGATAACAAAGAACTGACACAGAGTCTTGATATTAGCTCTTATGAACATGCGATTCAACTCGTCCTTGACACGTTGCTGGATAAGCGGTATGGCGTGATCGGCAAAAAAACCGAGATTTCGGCCATCGGACATCGTGTTGTACATGGCGGGCCGGAATTTGATCAATCAACTTTGATTACTGAACAGGTGATCAAAGCAATCAACGCCGTCATTTCTCTCAGTCCGTTACACAATCCGCCGAATCTGGAAGGAATATCAGCCTGTCAAAAATTATTTCCGGATACACCTCAAGTCGCCGTATTTGATACAGCCTATGGCGCCCGGCTTCCTCAGGCTGCATATGACTATGCCATCCCGGAACCCTGGAAAACGAAACATCATATACGGCGATATGGCTTTCATGGTACGTCCCATTCCTATGTGAGCAGCCGGGCTGCAGAGATCGTTCAACAGCCGCTGGAGGCGTTACGGATCATCAGTTGCCATTTGGGCAGTGGCGCCAGTGTTTGCGCGACACAAAATGGCCGTTGCGTGGAAACCAGTATGGGATTTACACCGCTGGAAGGCCTTGTCATGAGCACTCGGAGCGGCGATATTGATCCCGCCATTATACCCTTTATTGCCAAACATGAAGGATTGTCGGTAGAAGAAATTGACACTGTCTTGAACCGGGAAAGCGGATTAAAAGCCCTGTGCGGCACGACGGATTTTCGAGTTGCAGAGGAAAACGCTAAAAACGGTGATTCGGCTGCAGATTGTGCACTAAGACTCTATGCTCATCGCGTAAAAAAATACATAGGCGCTTATATGTGCCTGATGGGCGGGCTAGATGTTCTGATCTTTACCGCCGGTGTCGGTGAGCATTCAGCTTATATACGGGGGAAAATTGTATTTAATCTGAATGCATTCGGTTTACTGCTTGATCATCAAAGAAATGAAAGGAATGATTTAGATATCGGCAAAGGGCGTGTCAAGGTACTGGTGATCCCGACAAATGAAGAATTGGCCATCGCCCGAGATACCCGGGCCATTCTGGATCAATCAGAGAGAGGTGAAAAATTGTTTTAAAAACACAGGATTATTCGTGATCTAAACGTTGTTAAGAATGTATAATAACCATATAAACGGGAGGGAGTACTTTGAAGTCTGAACACGGCAAGGGCCGGGATATCGAATTTTTTGAAAATTATTTTTTTGTAAAACCATTCAGATGGGCGTTTTTCAGCTCTGTTTTTTACTTTGTGGTCTGTGTCGCATATATTTGGATCTCGGGGAATGTTGTCAAAAATATTGCAGCAAATACAGAAAATTTTTACAGTCTGGAAATAATAAAAGGGGTTGTCTTTGTCTTTGTGACTTCGGTGTTGATCTTTCTATTGCTATATATTCTTTTTAAACGGCTGGCTCATCAGCATGAAGAAATAATGGCCCAAAAAAATGAACTTTTGATTTCTCAACGCCAGGCAATGGCTGGCATTTTCGCTTCATCCGTCGCACATGATATTAATAATGTTTTAACCATACTGGATTACCATTGGTATTTGCTCACCCAAATTAACAAAGATGTAAAGATTGATGATGAGGTGCGTGAAAAATTTGGGGAAGCGATCAAAGATTTGCAAATATTGTCACAGCGTCTGATGAATACGGGTAAAGAGAACCTGCCATCAGAGCTGGAACTGTTTCGATTTTGCCAAGCTGATCAAGCAAACGATTGGATTTTTAAGAAAATACAAGGAAGTGAATCATTGCAACATTGAATATCGAGGGGAAGAAGAGTTTGAAATCGAGGGCAGCCCGACAATCTGTCGTCAGCTGCTTGTCAATTTAATTATTAATGCAGGGCGCGCGATTGATCATCAGGGACATATACTATTAGAGTTGCACCGGCATGAAAATAATGCCGTGCTCAAGGTACATGATGACGGGCCGGGAATTCCCGAGGAAGAACGCAATAATGTCCTGAAAGCATTTTATACAACTCAGACAAAGGGTACGGGTTTAGGTTTGACCTCGATCAAAGTGTATGTTGATGTGTTGGGCGGCAGTATGGATATCTCTGATTCTGAATTGGGAGGCGCCTGTTTTCGAATTGAATTGCCCCTGTAAAATCAGGACAAACATTTTGAGTTTTGGGGGAATGTTATAGAAAAATTGTTGTTTTCGTTTAATAGAGTGAGGTTATAGGTTATAGGTTAAATTTAAAGGGGTAGACTATGGAAACGATAGCTGTGAAATTGCTGAGCCGATATGTCATCGCAGCGGGTACAATGGCATTCGAACTGGAAAAACCGGAGGGGTTTGGGTTTCAAGCGGGACAACACACCATCGTACAGTTGCCCGAGTTGAAATATGAAGACAAAAAAGGCGCGTCCCGTCCGTTCACGATTGCATCAGCGCCGGGAGCGGGAACTCTTTTGATTGTGACCCGACAAACAGGCAGTGGATTCAAAAAAACCTGGCAAGAATTACCGCTGGAATCTGAGATCAGAATCACACCGGCAAAAGGCGAACTCGTGCTTGATCAGGACAAGCCGGCTGTTTTTTTAACAGGAGGTATTGGAATAACGCCGTTCCGGTCAATGATTCTGGACAACTATCATGAGGGAGTGGAAACGCCATTGACGTTACTGTACAGCAACAAGACCGCTGAAACGGCTGCGTTCCATTCTTTTTTCACGCGGATGATAAAAGATTTCCCTGCTCTCAATTACGTTCCGACACTGACTGAAACCAATACTCATCATAATGACTGGAACGGGGAAAAACGCATGCTGGATGATGCTTTTGTTCGGGATTATGTGAATGATCTGACCGTTCCTGTCTGATTATATCAGCGGTCCGCCGGCGATGGTGACTGATTTGACGGATATTCTGAACCGCTTGGGAGTATCGGAAAACAATATCAAATCCGAGTCTTTTTTCGGCTATTAATTCACAAAAGATAAATCAACAGTATATATTTAACTTGTTTGAGAGTCTGAACTTTGTTATTTTAGAAATTCAAAAAAGGAAGAACGAATGGAGTAAAAGAGAGTAAATGCCGGATTTAAGGATTGGTTTGGATGTTGGTTCCGTCAATGCCAAGGCGGTGGTGATATGTGAGAAAAACACGATACCGAATGCTTTGGTAAACGGGTGGCGTGAATACAGGTTTGGCGAAAATTTATTCCTCTATGCACAAGAACCTGTCAGGGGGAATCCACAAAAAGCTGCACGGATATTGTTTGATTCTATTGCTGATATGTTTCCTAAAGATGAGTTCAAAATCACAGTAACAGGAAGCCAGGGGGTGCAGATTGCACATGTTCTTGATTTGAATGTATTGAATGAATTCAAAGCAATCGCTGCTGGCGCTCTTGAACTGTTTCCCGATGTAAAAACGATACTGGAAATCGGAGGCGATGGTTCGCGATTCCTCAAGGTGCACCGAAATCCCGGAACCGGTCAAGTTCGGATTCTTGATTATGAACGAAACGGCGATTGCGCAGCGGGTACGGGTTCTTTTATCGATCAACAGGCATTACGGCTCAGGTATAATGTCAAAGAAATCGGCGATTTGGTGGCCACAGCCGAAACCGGTGCGTCTATTGCCGGAAGATGCTCGGTGTTTGCCAAATCAGATATGATACACGCCCAGCAGCGCGGATATTCCCCGGCTGTTATTTTCAAGGGACTGTGTCAGGCTGTGGTGAGAAATTTCAAAGGCACCGTCCTGCGTGGAAAAACACTGGAACCCCGGGTGGCTTTTGTCGGGGGTGTGGCTGCCAATGACGGGGTTGTCCAGGCGGTTAAGGATATTTGCGGGTTATCCACTGATGAACTCATTGTGCCTGATTTGCATACCTTTGTCGGCGCTCTGGGCTGCGCTCTAAACGCGGGAGAAAAAGGTGTGTCTCGTGGCCGCTGGGCGCGGTTGGAAGCGTTGACCGATTTTGAAGAAAACACCAGTTACCCCGCGTTACAATTGGAACAGGTTCAGTACATCGAGGCGCCGCAACCCGACGCCATCAGACCCATAGAAAAATTGAATGCATTCCTGGGGGTGGATATTGGTTCGGTCAGTACGAATCTGGTTTTAATCGATGAAACCGGATGTGTGCTGGATGAAATTTATACCGCCACTCAGGGACGCCCTGTGGATGTGGTCAAAAGAGAACTGTTAAGGCTTGCCCGTCGCTGGCAGGACCAAATACAAATAGAGGGGGTGGGGACAACCGGTTCCGGTCGTGAACTGATTGGTGAATTGATCGGGGCGGATGTCATCCATGATGAAATTACCGCGCACAAAACGGGCGCCACCCATATCGCCACGACATATCTTGACGGCAATGTTGACACCATATTTGAAATAGGCGGACAGGATTCGAAATTTATTTCGATCGATGATGGTATTGTCGTGGATTTTACGATGAATGAAGCTTGTGCAGCGGGTACCGGGTCTTTCCTGGAAGAACAGGCGGACAAACTCGGGATTTCAATTGAACAGCAGTTTGCCGATTACGCTTTATCAAGTGACCGGCCGCTTCGGCTGGGTGAACGATGCACCGTATTTATGGAAAAAGATGTCTCAGCTTATATGCAGAAAGGGCATGCGGTTAAAGAAATAACAGCCGGTCTTGCCTTTGCCGTTGTGCAGAATTATCTGAACCGGGTTGTGCGTGGACGCAAAATCGGAGATTCTATTTTCTTTCAGGGCGGGACGGCCTATAACAAAGCGGTAGCGGCTGCGTTTGCGACCACTCTGGGCAAACCGATTATTGTGCCGCCTCATAACGGCGTGATGGGAGCCATCGGTGCCGCCCTGCTGGCGCGGGACAAGATAAATTTGACCCAGGTCCGCTCAAGATTTCGCGGTTTTGATCTGAATCAAGTTGACTTTGACATCCGGCATTTTGTCTGCAAGGGGTGCACAAATCACTGCAATATTCAGCAAATTACCATCGAGGGTGAAAAAACGTTTTGGGGAGATAAATGTTCAAATCGGTTTCGCACTTGTCGGAAAGCGGAATTGCAGCCCACGATTCCTGATCTGTTTGCGGCTTATCGGGAGTGGCTGGTTGAGGAACTGCCGGGTCCTGACGGCCTGGATACAAAAATCGGTGTTCCCCGGACTTTTTTCTATTATGATCGTTTTCCGTTTTGGAAAACATTTTTCCGTCAATTGGGAGCCGAGATTGTTTTATCCGAACCGACGAACAATGAGATTATCAGCGCCGGACGGGAACTGTGCATTGCGGAGCCCTGTTTTCCGGTCGTGGTGGCTCACGGGCATATTGCAACTCTTTTTGATAAAGACGTGGATTTTATATTTGCACCGGTATCTGTCAACTCGGAAGCGCAAACCCCCGATGTGTTTTCCTGGTATTGCCCGTGGGGTCAAACGTTTCCTTTGGTGACGATGAATGCCGGTTCCCCGGACATGCGCGATAAAATGCTGTCACCCGTTCTGCGCTTTCGATATGGCCCCGATTTTATCAAAAAACAGTTGTATCCGGTTGCCGAAAGACTCGGGGTGTCACGGCGTCGATGTGGAAAGGCTGTAGATTTTGCTTACGATGCTCAGAGGATGTTTAAAAAACGGGTCAAAGAGACCGGAAAAACCGTGCTGGACCGGATTGTAAAAAACAACGAATCCGCTGTGGTGATCGTCGGACGGCCTTATAACATCTATGATAACGGGGTGAACTTGAGTATTCCTGACAAACTCCGAGAACAGTACGGGATCAATATCATCCCCATGGATTTTCTGCCCATTGAGAATATAAACGTTTCTGATGTGCATGAAAATATGTTCTGGACCTATGGATATCGAATCCTGCAGGCCGCCAAATTTACAGGACAGCATGACAATTTACACTTGATTTATCTGACGAATTTCAAGTGCGGTCCGGATTCCTATATTAAGCATTTTGTGCGCGATGCATTGGGTTCTCCTTATTTGACATTGCAATTTGACGGGCATGGCAACGATGCCGGTATTCTCACTCGATGTGAGGCCTTTTTGCAAAGTAAACATGTTTTAGGTCAATCCCGGGAAAAAATAAAGAGTCTGGTCTGATGAATAACCGATCGATTCCACTGCAGGAGCGCACATTATATATTCCGCAAATGTCTTATGAGGGCGCTGCGTGCATGGCGGCCGCTTTCCGGTCTATCGGCGTGAATGCCCGGCCTTCACCGGCAAGTGATGCCAAAACTCTGGAATCCGCGCGAAAAGTTCTTTCCGGGGATGAATGTCTGCCTCAGGCCGTGGTTTTGGGTAATTTTCTGCAAGTAACGGAAATGCCGGATTATGATCCCGATCATACGGCGTTTATGCTGCCCACTTCAAACGGTCCCTGCCGATTCGGGCATTATATGCCGCTTTGCCGGAAAATATTTGCCGACCGGGAAGAAAATGTCATGATTTGTTCCCCGACCAGCACAAATGGATACCAGGATATCGGCGAAGAAGCACAAAATCTGGTGCGCACCGGTTGGCAGGCAGTTGTGGCGTCGGATTGTCTGAGAAAACTTTATTTAATCACGCGCCCTTATGAACTGAACCCGGGCGATGCGGATCGGGTGTTTGAACAGTCCCTAAAAGAACTATGTTCTGCTATTGAAGTTCGGGCGCTGCCTCACTCTCAACGATTAAGCGAGATCGTAAACGTTTTATCGGCGGCCAGAGAAGCGTTTCGCGGCATCCCTGCTGATTACTCGCAGGACAAACTGATTATCGGCGTGGTTGGAGAAATCTTTTGCCGGTTTAACAGCTTTAGCAATCAGGATATGTTTAGACACATTGAGAAATACAATGGAGTGGTCTGGATTTCCGATATTGCAGAATGGGTTTGGTACACTCATGATGAAGAAGAAATGCGCTTGAAAGATACAGGTCAAACCTGGTCTTTTCAGATGCTGGGCTGTAAAATAAAGCAGGCGGTTATGCATCATGATGAGAAAAAGATTACAAATGTTTTTAAAGATGATTTTAAAAATGTTCCCGAGCCGCATCACGTTCGTGAGATTTTGGAACTTTCCCGGCCTTATCTGCCGCGCGAAGGTTCCAACGGAGAGATGGTGATGAGTATGGGCAAAGCGCTTTGGTATTATCATCATGGCGCCGCCGGGGTGATTGATATCAGCCCGTTTTCCTGCATGAACGGTATTGTCACCGAAGCGGTATATCCGCGAGTTTGTCAGGAGCACAACAATTTTCCTGTGCGGGTGTTTTATTTTGACGGCAACCAGGCCTCTGTTGAAAATGATTTGGAACTGTTTATGGAACTGGCCCGGCAATATCAAAACGCCAATATAAAAGAGTGAGGTTTTGGCATGAGTATGATAAAAATAACGGCGATTCTGGCGCTCTCTGTTTTATTGGGATTCATTTCCAATTCTATCAATCCCAATGGTATTTCTTTGTTTGAGCAGGAGCAGAAAGAATTCAAGTTCGATGCGCCGCCGGCTCAACCGGTATCTGTGAGCCGGTCTGATCTGAAACAAATGATACAAAAAGACGCTTGTTTGATTCTGGATGCCCGACTGCCCGATGCCTATAACGACGCTCATATTCCTGGCGCTGTCAATATTCCTTTTGAACGTCTGGGAATGGTCTATGATAAAATTCAAACCCTGCCAAAGGAAAAGTGGTTGATCACGTATTGTGACAGTCCCGAATGTGATCTCGGCGAGTTGCTGGCTGATGAACTGTACAATTTAGGATACGAATACGTCGGCTATTATAAAAGCGGAATTGAGGAGTGGAAACAAACTGAGCAGGTTGCGCATGAATGATAAAATGGCTTTTGGGATAAAATTTGTATTGCGTTTGTTGTTGGCCGGGGTTTTTATTGCTGCGGCTGTAAGCAAAATCATGGATCCGGCTGACTTTGAATGATATTGAAAATTATCGTTTGATCCCGCCGCTGGTGATAAAGCTGACGGCAATTGTTCTTCCCTGGCTTGAGCTGGTCTGTGCGGTATTGCTGATACTGAACCGGTGGGTGAGGCCGACAGCTCTGATACTCATAGGATTGAATATTGTATTTATGGCAGCGATTTCATCTGCATTGATTCGAGGTCTGGACATCGAGTGCGGATGTTTTTCGGGTGACTCGAATGTCGGAGTCATGCGGCTGGTAGAGGATGCCGTACTATTGGCGGCAGCTGTCCTGCTTTACCGGTTGGAGCGCACTCACCCCGACTGATGGTTTCTCCGGGACCGGGAAAGATAGCGGTCTTTAATTTTCAGCATATATTCGTATGCTGCCTCATGCTCGTTTGGAATGTCGCCGTTCAATATGGCGTCCTGAATGGCATTTTTAATATTGCCCACCGACGGGCCGGGCGGAATGCCGCAAACCCGCATGATCTCGTCGCCGCGAACCGGCGGTTGAAATTCGCGGATATGGTCTTTTGCTTCGACTTTTTGAATGCGCTCTACAACCCAATCAAAGTTGCCCAGATGCTGCTTGACGCGTTTGGGATTTCCCGAGGTGATATCCGCGCGGCACAGACTGATCAGATCGTCAATGTCATTTCCGGCTTTGAAAATGAGACGCCGGATGGCGCTGTCAGTTACGCCTTCCTCGGACAGGCTGATGGGCCGAAGATGCAGTCTGATCAATTTGCTGACATATTGAATGGTGTCATTGGACAGGCGCAGGCGTTTGCCCAGACGTTCAAAGATGCGGGCGCCCACTTCTTCGTGTCCGTGAAAGGTCCACCCAACAGAAGGGACATAGGCTTTTGTGGCCGGTTTGGCAATATCATGAAAGAGCGCTGTGATTAACAGGCGCGGATCTTTACTGACTTGCGCAATATTGTCCACAACTTTGAGTGTATGATCAAAAACGTCTTTATGGCGATGTTTGCCGATTTGTTCGACCCCTTTAAGCTTTTCGATTTCAGGGAGAATAACTTTGAATATGCCGGTTTCGTCCATCAGAGAAAGTCCGACAGACGGTTGGGGCGTGAGCAATATTTTGACCAGTTCATCGGTGATCTCGTTCCTGGGAAATGATGGATAACCGGTGCGCCTCGTTTTTGAGACCTTTTAGTGTTTTTTTCTCTATTTTAAACTGAAACCGGGAAGCAAATCGGACGGCCCGCATAATGCGCAAGGGATCGTCAAAAAAGGTACGCTCAGGATTTAGCGGAGTTCGAATCAGATGATGTTCCAGGTCATGCACGCCATGGTAGAGATCAACGAGATCGCCGCGATTTTCCCGGTTCAGCGCGATGGCCATGGCATTGATGGTAAAATCCCGGCGGGCAATGTCATCGCTCAGCTCTGCCTGTTCAACGATCGGTTTTCGGGAATCCCGTTGATAGCTTTCTTTACGCGCGCCGACGAATTCCAGGGTGAAATCTTTGTAGCGAAGCATGGCGGTGCCGAAGCGTTTGTAAACAGAGATGTGTCGGGTTCCCAGCGCGTTTGCGGCCTGACGGGCGAACTGCGGTCCGTCACCGATCACCACAACATCAATGTCTTTGCATTTGTTGTCGAGGAACTGATCTCTGACATAACCGCCAACCACATAAACCTGGACGCCGTATTGATCCGCTGTATCTCCGATTATTTGAAATACAGGGTTTGAAATAAAAGAGAGACTGTCTTTTTTCATAAAATCGTCATCGTGTAATAATTAGAACGTTTAATATATGAAAAGTGAATGATAAAGTAAAGGACAGGTTGTGGGATTGTTCAAGGTTGTTTGGCTGTTTTAAAACTCTGCAAGGGATGTTGTGTCTAAAAAAATGAAATATATTCAATTGTGGCATTATAATTGCATAAAACACAATGGCAACCGCGATAAAAGTCATATAAAAGAGGTTTTTAACGCTAAAATGTATCAGTTTGTTTCAATCGTGTCACATTATTGCAAACAATTGCGGTGTTTTTGCCATCACATGCTACAACGGATTATAAAATATTAAAAAAAGTGTTGTAAAGTGCTAATAAAAATAGTATTATATAAAGCATCCCTAAAGTATACGGCAGCAAAGTCATGGCACTGAAATTGCTTACTGCTGTACAAGATACATGCTTGACTTAATCCGAAAACATTAATTTATTCATTTATTTTTGTGGAGGTCATAATGAACCTGAGATACTCAAAAGCGTACTTTGTGTTGATCATCCTGGTTACACTGAGTATGCTGGGCGTGGTGCATGCCGAAAAATGGTACGTGCACGTCCTGAAGGGGAACGACGGGTATAATGGTCTTTACTCCCTGCCGATTGACGGCGTCAAGGGACCCAAACAGACTATTAATGATGCGATTCGCGCCGCGTCGGCGAACGACACGATCTATGTGGCGTACGCGAACGGCAACGAATACCAGCCCGTCAATATCGATACCACGGACGACAAGGACATGTATTTCTCCCCGTACCAGGGAGAATCGGATGCCCCCGTCGTTCAGAAATGGGAAACCATCCGCAGGCACACCTTTCTTGGCGAGTTTCTCATTGATGAACACCTGAAAATCTGGGGTGGCGGTGAGTTTGTCAATGCGTATAACTTGATTCTGGCCAGCGGGTCTCAAATTATGAGGATGGATGGGACATTTGACTCTTCACCGCAGTTTTCCGGGTGGTGCAATCTGACTTATGCCTTGTCAGGAGATACGATTGTTTCAGGACCCGAGCATCCGGTTGTGAATGCGCCTTTTATTGACAAGAATGGTAATCCATTTGATCCTACTTCTTCCTCGGGACACAGATTTTTAGATGTTAATGGTGGCGATTTCCCGATCAATAATTTAACCATTGAAACCGGAACCACCTATCAATTACCGGCCCTGGCCAATGAATCAGGGGGTGGATTTGTGGATTCGGCTCAGGTCAAGGGGATTCGTGGAGACTGGCATAACAAGGGTCCGGTTATTTTACAAGATACGCTGGTGGTTTGGTCGCGTGATCAACATACTGTAGAAGCTGATTTTGAATACACCAGCGGCGGCGCCCTGTATTTCCGTATGGAAGGCGGAAGCGGTGGGTATACAGTCGTAGTAGATGGCGATTACAAACTGCCCAATATTGTGGCCTCCCGCTTTATTAGCACGGGTATGGACTCTCTGCAGCTCAAAACCGACAAAAGCATCGGCAAAGTCACCAACAAATCCCGCTGGATCAAAGTCAAAATCCCGCATTCCGGAACGGACGGCAACGAGATTTACGGACTGTCCAATGAAGAGCGCGGGGAGATTGTGGTCAGCTGGTTGGCGGCGGCGCCGCGCGATGTTTACATTGCCAATAATACCACATCGGAGATGAACGGCGGTGAGATCTTTTTCCGCAATGACGGTAAAGTTGTCCTCAACGGGCTGAATCTCGTCAACGGACTGGTCAAATTTAATCCGGCGACCAACGATTCTGCTGTCATTATCAAAAGCAGCCCGGCCAAGTTCCTGGGCGGTGACTTTAGCATGGGACCTAATTCCGGTACCCGTACCTTGTCGATTCAGTCCGATACCACGATTTTCGGCACTGATTCCTTCGGCAGCAGCACGGTCACGGATTTTAATCATACGGACATGGATGCCGTCACCCTGCTGTTCAACGGCGGCATCAATCAGTACATTTTCGGCCGTCAGAAAGCCGCTCTCTGGTTTGGTCCGTTGACGATCAATAACGGCAACAATGAGGTGGTGTTTATCGGCGATGATTTTCGCGGGCAGCTGCGTGTTCTGGATGATGTGCATTTCCAGACCGGCGATATTACGCTAAGCGATTTTCATCTTATCGTCGGCAGTGATACACCGCCCTATATGGCGAACGGTACCTTTACCAACGACGCGGGTTACAAATCATTGAACCTGGGCCATGTTGAAATGAATGGTAACGCCTCACCCCAATTTGTGACCGGTGACGGAGAATTTGCCAATATTGCATTTAACAACGACGCCAATGCCGGCGGTCTTGATATCTTTCTCGGTGATACGCTGAGATGTACAGAACATATGTACCTGGTCAAGGGACAAGTTGATAATTCCGGTCCCGCCTATATTATCTTTAATATGGATGAAACCACCGGTGTTCAGCCGACCATCGTGCGCAATCGCGGTGAATTGGCTGCTTTGCCGCTTTTTGACGACAGCGGCGACACCACACGCGTGAATGTGGCGTATATCGGCAAAGACAAAGAATCCGGGTATGAAATTCCATCCGACGGTTCGCATTTGAACGATCTGTCTGTTGAAACGACCAACAGTCTTACGGCCCCGGGACGCGGTACCATTTATCTGAGTCGCGATGCCACCGTGCACGGGTCGCTGAATGTCAATGAAGATCAGGCGCTGATCATCGCGACCGGTACCTATCTGCAGATGATGGGCAGCAATGCGACGATTTACGGTGATCTCGCCAATGAACATACACCCATAGTGCCCATACGTGAATCGGCGCAGGAGCAGAGCGTTCAGGCAGAAAATGCACTGGCTACTCCGACACCGCCGCTTTATATTGATCGAGGCATTTTTGTGCTGTCTCGTCCCAGTGGTACAACGATCAACTGTCTGAGTTCAGCGCCCGGAGATGACCCCGGCGGTTTGCCCGATACTTATGTTTCCGCCCTGTCACAGGGCAATGTGATCTATGATGCGCCGGCTCTCTACACGGAATACTTTATGAATGATAATTTGATCGCAGGCGACACATCAGCTGTACGCGGCAGTTTGAGCTTTCAGAACAACCCGGCCGGCAGTATCTCTTCACTGGCGATCCGTTTTGCACCGAGCAGTCAATCTCATATCGAAAATATTTTTATGGGCTCGGGCGCGAATTTGACTCTGTTATCCAATATGAATCAAGGCGGATACTTGAGACACGTTGCGGATGCCGCGATTAATGTCAGTGATTTTGTCTACTGGTTCATGTCCGGTACCAAACAACATAATTTCCAGGGCGGTTCCTCAACACTGGGTGACGAGGGTTATCTCCTGTTTGATCATCCGAGTACTGTTCGTCTTGGTTTGGAGCGAATAGGCGGCAACGATCCGGATATTGATGCGGATGTTGTGGTTAATTTGGATAATGCGGCCAACAAGCTTGAACTGCGGCCTGTCGGCACTCCCGGGGACCTGTATCTGGATGGTGATTTTACTCTGATACAGGGCACCATTCGATTATTCAGAGAGCTGCATCTGCGTGGAAAGCATTTCAATTTCCATGAAGATGGTTCCGTGATCGGTGCAGATACGCTGTTTTTGGCCAGTTTAACACCGCCCATGGAAATGATGATCGAGGATTCACCCAGTCTGAATCATCTGACGGTTCTGGAAGATGTGAATCTGTCCGGTGCTCAGGCGAATCCGGCTCTGGATGTCAATGGTTGGTTCCGCCACGGCGATGGTCTGCTGAATTTCGGCGCTATTGATATCACCGTGAACGGGCATTATCATCGTGATGACGGCACCTATGCGGCAACAACAGGGTATCTGGTTATTAATACCAATACCTTCCGACAGGGTGCAACTGCATTCACCATACCGAATCTCAGTCTGATCTATAACGGTAATTTTACCGCAACCGAAGATGCCGATTTTACAGTCACCCAGCGTTTTGATTTGCGTATCGGTGACGGGCATCAGTTCAATCATGACGGCAAACTTGCCATGTCGAATGGCGTGACCTTTACTTTCGAGGATGGTACGTTTGATGATCCACCGGATTACAAAGGGACAATTCGTCTGAATCTGGTGTGTGACAGTGATCATCCGATCTCTGATGAGATATGGCCTGCCGCACCCACAACCCTGGTCACGACGGTAAACGACAGCGCCACAGCCGCATCGGTTGATATGGTGTTGCCGGGCAGTCGAACCGTTAATGACACCATGAATTATTACAGAGGTAACGTTCAGGTACCGGATGGCAATGTATTCACCGTTGCCAACGATGCTGTGATTGAAGTTGTTGACGGAACATTGGAGCTGTTAGGAACAGCGTCAACGAATTACGGTTCCGGTATTTGGGTTTATTATTATAACAATGGTACGGATCGGGTAACGGGTCCGGAACTTCCGCCGGAGGTTGAACGGTTAGAGTTTACCCGATATAGAAATATTGCAAATAAATATACACAGGTAATGACCCCGGTTGTGGTAAGCGGTTTGAATTCTCTGCATGTGAAAAACAATGTAGAGACATTCGGCAAAATCACCACCATGGGTGATGTATATTTTGCAAACGAATCCAATGCGTTTAATCTTGCCACGGATCCGAAATGTAAATTCCACGCACCTCTGGAATTTGCCGGACCCAACGCGCAGATGCTTCATGTGCCCTCGGCGGGTATGGACCTGACCGGCGGTGGCGTTGCCAATGCTAATCTGCGGGTGGCAAAAACCAATTCCGACTCGATGGTCACACTGCAGGGCGGAGACATTGAAACCGGTGTTATCTTTTTCAGCAATGGCTTGCTCGCCACTCAGGATGACAATGCCTTTGTGATTCCCGCGCCGCCGGACGGACAGGGATTTGACCGCTCTGATGTCGGTGATGATGATTTGAGCCACGTGGTCGGCAATGTCCGGAAAGGAATGGTGAATACCGGTAATCTGGCAACCTCAACCTTCCAGCGCAGTGAATTTCCGGTCGGGAACCGGTTTGCCTATCGTCCGGCTGTGATTACCTTCCAGCCGATCGGAGCGCAACCGACGATTCCGAGCGGAATTGAACTGACTGTAAAACACGTTTCGGAATCCCCTCAAGGCGATGTTGGTCTGCCGATTGAGAACGGGATTGAAGCCAATCGCGATATCGGCGGTTATCCGGATTTCTACTGGGATATTCGGGCAAACGGCACGTATTCCCAAAGCTATTTTGATCTGGAACTGATTGCCGACGGATTTACCGAATACCAGGATGTTGAAGATCCTGCGTATCATTCGTCGTCACGGTAATGAACAGGATGTTGAGAACCAGTGGCGGCTACAGGGTAGCCCGAATGAATACGACAACGCTGAATATGTTGATCAGCCCAGTCCGGTTATCATCAACCGCAATTCTCTGGGCGGTTTGAGATCCGAAGGCGCCTTGTTCACCCTGGGGCTGGAAGAGTCAGTCATTACCAACACGCACTTTCGTGACGAGTTGATCTGGCTCGGTAAAAACCCCTATCAGGTGCTGACGGCTTACGTCACAGACGCCAATCTTGAAGCGGGTGTTCCTATGGAATACGGCGATGAAATTGCGATTTATGATAATGATATGTGCGTAGGCTATAGCCAGCTAAGCGCTGTTATATCACCTCAGAATCCGCTGACGATTACCTGTTCAGCTGATGATGAAACCACGCCTGATAAAGACGGGTTTACCCCCGGACACGAGGTTACGGTTCGAGTGTGGGATCAAAGTCAGCAGCAGGAATATATCGTACCGGTTGTCGATTTCTTTAAAGTGAATGTGGATGAATATGTCAATCCCGCAACACCGAATACGTATATATTTGATTACAGACAGTCTGTCCGGATTGAGTTTACGATGGCGGACGCCATGTACAACCAGTATATTGAATTCAGCAAAGCCGGTTGGCATATCTTCTCATTGGCTGTCAATCCTACCGGCAGTCATAATATGTTCGATACAAACGGCTCGGACGGTATTCTGAATCAAATTGAATCCAATCTTGAAAAAGTACAAGGCGGTCCCGGTATCGGTTCTATTGAAGTACTTTTCGGTCAATGGCAGAACTTTATCGGGAACTGGCAGCCGGAACAGGGCTATTATATCAATGTTGACGGCCCCTGCGTGCTGCATGTCAGCGGAACCCGTTTGGAGACTCCGTTAAATATATCGCTGAATGATGGATGGAACATTGTCAGCTAT
This sequence comes from candidate division KSB1 bacterium, assembly GCA_034521575.1. Classification (NCBI taxonomy): domain Bacteria; kingdom Pseudomonadati; species Candidatus Zhuqueibacterota bacterium. The sequence continues at coordinate 1,458,961 of JAXHMJ010000005.1, read as the reverse complement.
CCCTGCCTGGGTTCAAGTCAGGATGCGCAGCAATTCTTCCAGACTCTCATCAATCAGGGTGTATTTGTCAAGGCTCTGGATGAAAGAGGTAATCCATTGGAAGAACTGTTCTTCTCAGGCTGGCAGAACAAAATCGGTAATGTTCAGGCGGGTGAAGGCTATTACGTCAAAGTCGATGGCGGCGGTACGTTCACTGTCAATTGTCCCAGCAGTACTCCCAAGGCAGTTGCTGAACAAACTGTGGAACAGATGCCGCAATACTTTGAGATGGAACGTATGGACAATCCATACAAGCCTATGGCCGTCTATGTCACGGAAGCCAAAGTGAATGACTATGATGTTCAGGTCGGTGATGAAATCGCGGTTTATGACGGCGAAACACTCGTCGGCGCCGCTGTGGTCAGTCAGCCGGTTTCCAAGGAACAGCCATTGCTGATCAAAGCATCTGCTACTGACGGAAATGCTCCGGGATTCGTTCAAGGTCACGCGATGACATTTAAACTGTGGAGCAAGGCGGAAAACAAACTGCTGAACATTGACGCCAAAGCTGTACAGTACAGCGACCCGAAAACCGGTGAATCCATGGCTCCGGCTCTGTTCTCGCAAATGGGAACCGCAGTTGTCAATATCAACACAAAAGTTGCACAACAGGCGGAACTGCCCGAGGATTTTGCGCTTGAACAGAATTACCCGAATCCGTTCAATCCGTCTACCAGCATTCATTATGCTCTGCCCGCGGATAACCAGGTAACCGTTCAGATCTTTGATGTGACCGGTAAATTGGTGACCACTCTGGTGAACACTCAGCAAAAAGCCGGTTATCACACCGTGGTCTGGAACGGTACGGATCGTTACGGCAATCAGGTTGCAACCGGTATTTACTTTTACCACCTGAAATCCGGTGACTTTACTCAAACCCGTAAAATGATGTTTGCAAAATAAAGCAAAGCGGGGGCGGTTGAAACCGCCCCCGGCTTTTTAACATGAGGTTGTTTAGATTGAGCATCAAGTATTTTGTTTTAATTGTATGTTTGCTCGCCGGTATGGCGAAAGGACAGCATTTCAAGCCACCGGATCAAAATCCGTATCAACCCATGACCATTTATGTGATCGAAGCGACATATAACGGTCGGCATATGGTTAGCGGTGATGAAATTGCTGTTTTTAACCCGGATACGCTTTTGGTTGATTCTTTTGTGTTGGAACAACAATTGGCCCCGGCTCCTGATGAATACGAGATTTTACGAGCGGGGTTGAGTGATTCAAATACGGTGGGTTTTAATGAAGGCGATACGCTTCGGTTCAGGTTTTGGGATTTTTCTGATCAAAAAGAAACGATAATTGATTATGATGATATTGAGTTTTTGAATGCCAATACCGGTGAACCTGTAGATGGGATTTACAGAACAGAAATGAGTTCAATTGCAATAAAAATTCACCATGGCGGAGCACATAGCCATGTAAGTGAAGCAGAACAGGTTAACAATGATTTTAGATTAGATGCAAATGTTCCAAACCCATTCAATCCGGTGACCACTCTTTGCTATTCACTGTCTCGAACCGGTCATGTGGCTTTAAATATATTCGACCTGACGGGAAGGCATATACGGGAGCTGGTGAACGATATCCAGAGGAATGGGACCTATTCTGTACAATGGGACGGAACTGATGAGCAGGGTATTCCCGTCGCATCCGGGATGTTTTTTTACAGATTATCAACGGACATGTATCAGGAAACCCGGAAAATGTCCCTGATACGGTGAACAAGAACGATGTGATGTTTATTTGCAAAGGCTTGGTAAAAAACTTGAATTTTTACCGAAACCATTGTAAATTACATTTAGAATGTACAAAAATATGAGGTCAATCATGAAAGGTATGTTGAGGACTTTGGTGCTGTGCTGCCTTACTTTTGTAGCAAGTACAGTACAAGCGGAGATTACTCCCGAGATGTTTGAGAATCCCGAGAGTACACAATTCCCCATGCAGATATATGTAACCAGTGTTTCTATTGATGCGGGTTTTAATGAAACGAATCTGGTTGCCGGAGACAAAATAGGCGCGTTCGACACGGTAGAAGGTAATGAAATATGTGTCGGTATGAAAACACTGACAAGTTCATACACCAGCATGGATGTGAATGAAAGTATACTCTGGTTTGAAGCTTACAAGGCGGAACGATCCAGTGGTCTCATTACTGAACTGGGATTTATTGAGGGTCACAGGATTAAACTGGCCGTCTACAAGGCGGCTGAAGATGAAGTTTATGTGTTCAATGATGAAGAATTGACCAATCTTGACCCTTCCACCTCTGAGGAAATACCGATTGATTCATTAAAATATGAAGGTCAAGGCACTGCTGCCGTGGAAATCAATGCAGAGGAACTGGATCTTGATCTCAGCGTGAATGACGAAACGATGGGTGATATTCTTGCCAAATTCACCCAGTCGGCTGCCTATTCGGCGGCTGATCCTTCCTATAACGTCCAGAAAGGTGATACCGTCTGGCTGGCCGCAGCCAGCAAAGATGCTGTACTGTATGAATTTATCGAATGGACGTGGGATGCAGAGTCGGACACCAATGAAACGGTCGTTTTCATTATGGAAGAAGACGAGTCCTATACCGCAAATTTTGAACAGGTCATCCCGGTCGAATTGGCGGCTTTTTCGGTCACACAAAGCGTTGACGGTGTCCTGCTGACCTGGCAGACAGCGACGGAAACCAACAATTATGGATTTCAGATTCAGCGAGCCGGCGCAAGTCAGGCTGATTGGCAAGTCATCGGGTTTGTGCCCGGCGCCGGGACGTCCAGCGCTGCAAAAGAATATTCTTTTCTGGATACTGTGCCCGCCTCAGACCGGAGTTATTACTATCGCCTGAAACAGGTGGATACGGATGGAAGTTTTGAGTATTCTCCGGTTCGCGAGTTCAAGGCTGTTCCCCATGAATTTGCCTTGCAGCAAAATTTTCCGAATCCGTTCAATCCCCAAACCACCATCTCTTATGAGTTGAAAAAAGAGACGCATGTCACCCTGGAAGTCTATGATCTGCTGGGTAAACGTATTCAGGTACTCATTGATCGCACGATGCCCGCCGGGTCTCATCATATCACCCTGAATGCTTCACAGATGAGCGCCGGTACGTATTTTTACAAAATGAGTACCGGGCCGTATACAAAAATCAGAAAAATGACTTTGATTAAATAGCAGAACGGGTTTTGCCTCGAACTCCGTACTTTGATTGATTGACCGGGTGGGAACTCTTGAAAAAGCGGTGTCTTTAAGACACCGCTTTTTTTATAGCTGATTTAGAACGTTTGTTAATGGTTCCAGTTCGGTTTTGTCAACCGTACGTAAATTTAAAAAAACAAGGCCTTTGTAGATATATGGAATGACAGGCGGATCGCTTTTCCGCAAGTGTTCGGCGACTTTGTGCGGTGATGAATGCTCGAGTACGATGGCCCGGCTGGGCAGTTCTTCAGTGGGCAGCGCGCCGCTGCCGGGCTGGCTTGTGCATGTTTCAATCTTGACCCGGTAGCGAGTCCGGATGTCGGTATGCAGTCGGGATACTATGTATTCTGCTTTTTCTACAATATGTTCAACAGAATCTGTTAACAGTTGCATACTTTTATGATTTTGGGGGAATTCAGCCTTGAAAAAGAGTTTTAATGTGCCTTCCAATCCTGCCAGCGTCAGTTTTCCGCATCTGACCGCGCGCATAATCGGATTTTCAAAAATCTGCTCGAGATAATAACGGGACCCGACGAGAATACCGGATTGGGGTCCCCCCAGAACCTTATCACCGCTGAATGTGACCACATCAACACCGGCGTGAAGACTGTGCTGAACAAGGGGCTCATACGGTAAATTGAATGCTCTCAAGTCATGTATCACACCGGCTCCCAGATCGTGAATCACCGGCATGTTATGCGAGTGTGCGACATCACAAAGCTCGTTCAAGGCGACGGTCTCTGTAAATCCGGTTATTCGGTAATTGGATGTATGTGCGACCATGACAGCCCCGGTGTGTTCAGATACACCATTTTTATAATCAGAGAGTTTGGTTTTATTGGTTGTACCGACTTCATGCATGATCACACCGCTTTTATGCATGATATCAGGGATTCGGAATGATCCGCCGATTTCCACCAATTCCCCCCGGGACACCAGAACCTCTTTGCCGCAGGCCAGTGTGTTCAGGCTCAGGAAAACCGCCGCGGCGTTATTATTCACGACCAGGGCGTCTTCAGAACCTGCAAGTTTGCACAACAGGTCCCGGATATGAGTCATTCTGTCGCCGCGTTTGCCGCTTTCCATATCCAGTTCGAGATTTGAATATCCCTTTATGACGTGTTGGATATGCTCTCCGGCGGATTCCGAAAGAGGCGCGCGGCCCAATCCGGTGTGCAGAATGATCCCCGTCGCATTGATCACATAGCCGAGGCGTGAGCGGAATTCAAAAGTCAGGTTTTCCCGGATACTTTTCAGAATGTGTTCAATTAATGCTGCTCTTGTCGTTTGACCCGATTTGTTTATTATCTTTTTTCGTATTTGCACCAGTTCGGATTGTATGGCAGCTTTGACGGACTGTTTGCCGTACTCGTCTATTAGAGCGACGGCCTCGGATGTATTTAAAAGGTCGTCGACAGGCGGTATTATGCTCAATGGATTCATATTATAAAAACTCTGCGGGTATAGACTTGTCACTGTCTAATGGTTTTCAACTGCAATAACCGACGACAACCGTCATTTACTCTTGTTTTTCTTTGTTGCTTGTTAACGATTCATCTTTTTGCAATGTTTCCTTATGATGTAACCGGATCGTATTTAATATCAGTAAAATGCCGGCAATAATCAGCAGGAGGGGAAAGATAAAATCCGAATGCAGCCAGCTGCTGGCATCGATATACACAATGACGGACAGAACAATAAAAACCGCTGCGGGGAAAACAGCCCATTGCAGTTTGTTGTTTTTAGACCGCTGGGCCCAAAGGTAGAGAAACGTCAGTCCGGTGCCGAACAGGAAAACAACCCCCAGAACATCCGAGGATAACCATTCAAAGGCATTTAGCAGGACAAGGGTTGCCAGAGTAAAGCTGATTCCCGAGGGAATCACGGCCCACCATTGACGTGTATCCCGGCCATACACATAAGCGAATGAAGAGGCTATAGCTAAAAATAAAAGAATTCCGTACAGGCTTCCGGGCAATTCGAGAAAACTCTCTAAGAGAATACCTGCTCCCAAAAATCCGAATACGCATGCGACCAGTAATCTCCACCACTGTTTTCGATTCCCGGCATAGAGCTTTATAAAATAGCCGGCGGCAATCAAAAACAGGGCGCCGAAAATGAAATTATTGAGCGAATAAAAAAAGTCCATTTGGCTGAGCAGGGAAAAAACACCGATAAGGATGATGATGCTGCCGATTAATATATCCTGTTTGCGTCGGTTCATAATAGTTCTCCTTTTATTTAGCCTATACGGAGAAAATAATATTAGGTTTCTTGCAAAATATTTCTTATTGTATAGGATAATTAAAAAATTGCCGCATTTGACGGCATTGTTTTGTTCAAGTGTTGATAATTTAAGAATAAACCCGCATAAATCCAATTTCCATTTGACATTTTCAAGGAAATCAAGTATATTTCGCGGTTGTGTCTTTACGAAAAATAAATTCCTGGAGGAATTGTCTTCATGCAACGAAAACATGTGACACGGTTGATATTTATAGTTGCTTTAATCATTCTTGCAGTGGTGTCGTTATACCCGACGTTTCAGCTGGGTGATCTGCAGGAAAAGGAATCGGAATTATTCAGTGAATTGAACGCCATGACCGGTCTTTCCCAGGTCCAATTGACGGATGCGTTGGTAACCGGTGAATTGGCAAATCTTGTGCGTAAAAACGTATCTGCAGATTCTCAGGAAATCGCACTGGAGACCGCTGATAATCTGATTGAATTGAACCAAAAAATTGATAAAGTCAGCGCCAAAGCCATACGACAGGGTCTTGATCTGCGGGGCGGCACTTATCTTGTTTATGAAACCGATCTGCCTGAACTGCTTCAGGATTTGGCCAAGAACCCCGACGGACGCCTGGAAGAGATCATTCAGGAATCGCGTCAAGCCGTTGAATCAGAGGGTGTGGATTTTTTCGTCGCTTTGGAACAGAGTTTTGAAAAGCGCGATCTTGCCATGAATCGTTATTTTGGCCGCAAGGGTGAAACCCCTGATGAAATTATCCGGGACCTGAAACTGGAAGCTGAAGATGCCATTGATCGAACGCTGGAAGTTCTGCGTAACCGCATTAATCAGTTTGGCGTCTCCGAGCCTTCTATTACCAAACAGGGCGACCGGCGTATAGAGATACAATTGGCGGGTATTCAGAATATCCAACGCGCCAAACGCCTTATCGGTCAGACCGCTTTACTGGAATTCAGGTTGGTAAAAGAAGCAGATATGGTGTGGTCGATTCTGGATGACATTGACCGCGTGTTGCGTTCGCAGCGCGCCGGTAAAGAAATTCTTGATGATGTAGAAACTGAAACCGATACAACCTTTGAAGAAGGAGAGGTCGCGGACGAATCCGAAGTTTCACTCGAAGAATTATTCGGTGATCAGGATACGATGTCTGAAGAAGAGGATACAACGGTTGTTGTTGACGAAAAGACCTTTTCCGAAAAACCGTTCACCTCGCTGCTCCGCCGTTTATCCGGACAGGCCAATTATATCGCGGTTCCGGCTAAGAATTTGAACGCCGTCCAACGTATCATTCAACTGCCGGAAGTTCAGGATGTGATTCCCAATGATACGGAATTTGTCTTTGGACGCTGGCCGATTAATTTTAATGAACAGGAATTTCACAAACTCTACTTGTTGAACAAAGAACCTGAACTTTTAGGAAAAATGCTAACGGACGCCAGTGTGCAAATCTCCGGCGGTGATGCGAGTTTGACCGCGGGGAATCCCCAGGTGCAAATGGAGTTGAACAACGAAGGCGCCAAGATATTTGCACGCGTTACCGGTATGAATGTCGGCCGTCAATTGGCGGTTGTGCTGGACGGTAAAGTCGCTTCCGCGCCGAATATTGATGAGAAAATCCCCACCGGCAGTGCGGTTATCCGCGGCTCGTTCTCCATGGACGAGGCTAAGGACCTGGCTCTGGTGCTTCGTGCCGGTGCGCTGCCCGCTCCGGTGTATGCAATCACTGAGAACACGGTCGGACCGTCCCTGGGACGCGATTCCGTTCAGAGAGGACAACTATCCGCTGTGATCGGATTGGCCCTTGTGGTTGTGTTTATGGTCATTTATTACCGCGCATCCGGCCTTGTCGCTGATTTTGCGTTGCTGCTAAATATATTATTTGTTTTTGCCGTGATGGCCGGATTTCATGCAACCTTGACCCTGCCGGGTATTGCCGGCATTATTTTAACGGTTGGTATGGCTGTTGATGCCAATGTGCTGATATTTGAACGTATACGCGAAGAGTTGCGCGGGGGGAAAACCGTACAGGCAGCGCTTGACAGCGGCTATGGGCGTGCGTTCACAACGATTCTGGATGCCAATGTCACCACTCTGATCACCGCTATTGTTCTTTACAGTTTCGGCACAGGGCCCATCCAGGGATTTGCATTGACGCTGTCTATCGGTATCGTTGCCAGTATGTTCACGGCTATTGTTGTCACGCGTCTGGTATTTGAACTGGTTCTGGCTCGTTATAAAATTAAAACATTAAGTATTTAATATAGGATAAAGTAATGCAATTTTTTCAGAACCTCAAAATTGATCTGATCGGAAAACGTAACATCGCCTATGTTGTTTCAGGTGTCCTTATACTCATTGGCTTAATTTCTCTCGTCATTCAAGGCGGTCCACGTTACGGGATTGATTTTACAGGTGGAACTTCATTACACCTGGCCTTTGAAAAGTCGATTTCCGCGGAGCAAATACGTGAATCGCTTACAGATATCGGTCTGGCGGATGCTGAAATTAAGCAGATGGGGACTGCTGAAGAAAATGAAATCATGATTCGAGTGGAACAGCAGCACGAAGGCGCAGAGACAGCTGGTCTGGTTGAAACAGAACTGGGCAATGATCTGTCGGATAATCCGTATGAGATCATCTCGGTACAGGAAGTCGGCCCCAAAATTGGAGGAGAGCTTCGGCGAGCAGCGATCATGGCTGTTCTCATCTCCCTGCTTGGCATTTTGATTTATATCAGCTGGCGGTTCGAGTTTAAATTTGCCGTCGGTGCGGTAGCGGCTCTCTTTCATGATGTTTTGATCACACTTGGCATATTTTCACTGCTCAACCTGGAAATATCGCTTGCAGTGGTAGCCGCTTTCCTGACCATTGTCGGTTATTCGCTCAATGATACCATTGTGGTGTATGACCGAATTCGTGAGAATATGAAAACTCTTAGACGTGAAACGTTTCCAAACCTGGTGAATATCAGTCTGAATCAAACGATCAGTCGAACCGTTATCACTTCAGTCACAACTTTGTTTGTGCTGTTGGTTCTGTTCCTGTTCGGCGGCCAGGTCATTCATGATTTTTCTTTTGCCATGATTGTTGGTGTTGTGATTGGAACGTATTCTTCTATTTTTGTGGCCAGTCCTATTGTTTTAGAGTGGGAGTTGCGTTCTGATCCGAAAAAACGCTCGGGCCGTAAATCTCGATAGGTGTGTTTATGGAAATTAAAGAACAGTTACATGATGATGTTGTTGTTTTAAAGTTGTCCGGTGAGATGATGGGAGGACCGGATGCGACAGCCCTGAATGACAAACTGCACGAGTTGATCGAATCCGGTAACCTCAAGGTGGTTGTGGATTTGTCTTTAGTGAGCTGGGTTAACAGTTCCGGTCTGGGCATTCTTATCGGCGCGTTGACCACGATCCGCAATGCAGGCGGTGAACTTGTAATCGCATCGGTTACGGATCGTATCCAGCGGCTTTTACAGATTACAAAACTGGACAAGGTGTTTGATATCTATGATGTGGTAGAGTCTGCGGTCGCTGCGTTTTAGCAAATAGTCTGAAATAGGTATCATTTTTAAGCTCCGTTACGTTGCCACGGGGCTTTTATATGTAAGAGGAGTGTTATGGGAGCTACTGTGGTCATTGGCGCTCAATGGGGCGATGAGGGAAAAGGAAAAATCGTTGATCTGCTGAGTGAAAAGATGGACATTGTTGCCCGCTATCAGGGTGGACCCAATGCCGGGCATACGGTTGTCGTTAAAGGGGAACAGATCATACTGCATCAGCTTCCATCCGGGCTTTTGTGGCCGCACACTCTGAATGTGATTTGCAATGGGGTGGTGATTGATCCGGACGTATTCGTGGATGAATTGCAGCTGGTCAAGGATCACAATATTGATTTTAAGGACAGACTGTTCATCTCGGACCGGGCACACCTGATTATGCCCTATCACCGGGAACTGGACAAGGCAAAGGAAAAAAGTCTGTCCAGCGATCAGAAAATCGGAACCACGGGACGCGGTATCGGCCCGGCCTATATGGACAAAATATCCAGAAGCGGCATCCGGGTTTGTGATTTGACTGATGAACCCGTTCTTTATGAAAAAACCCGTCGAAATGTCGAGTATGCCAACGAACAGCTGGTCAAAATTTTCGGTGAAGAACCGTTGGATGTTCAGGCTGTTGTGGATCAGGTTTTAAACTATTCCGAGACGATTGCTCCGTTCATAACCGATACTTCGGTTTTTCTCAACCGGGCTTTGCATGACAACAAAAGCGTTTTGTTTGAAGGCGCGCAGGGTACGATGCTGGATATTGATCACGGCACATATCCGTTTGTTACATCATCCAATCCAACCGCAGGCGGAGTATGCGCCGGAACCGGAGTCGCGCCGAATGTCATCGATGAGATATGGGGTATCGTCAAAGCCTATACGACCCGTGTCGGCAAAGGACCGCTTCCGACTGAATTCGATCCTGAATTTGCAGAGACCGTCAGAGAACTGGGCGGAGAATTCGGGGCAACCACCGGACGGCCGCGGCGCTGCGGTTGGTTCGATGCCGTCGTCGTTCGCAATTCGGTTCGGGTAAATGGGCTTTCCGGCCTGGTTATCACCAAACTGGATGTTCTGGATTCCCTTGAGAGCTTAAAAATCTGCACCGGCTATAACTATCAGGGGAAGGTTATTAAAGACTATCCCGCTGATCTCACAAGGCAATACAATGCAGAGCCTGTTTATGAAACTCTGCCGGGTTGGAAGACCTCAACCCGGCATGTAACCTCGTATGAGCAGCTGCCCCCCGCTGCCAAAGAATATCTGCAGCGTATTGTTGAGATTTTGAATGTTCCTCTGATTATTGGATCGGTGGGGCCTGATCGGGAACAGACATTCTTCGTAGAATAGCTATTTCTTTCTCTTAAAAAGCCCAATCAATTTTCGGAACAAAGATTTGATGCGCTGCCAAATTCCTTTGGGCTCCGGATGCAAGAGCCGGTTTCGTGACTCGATATAATCCTGGGCCTCCTGCTCTGAGAGATCGCGGCGCCCCAGATTTTCATGAAATTCCCAGTCCAATCCCCTCACTTTATCATCACCGACCGGTACGACTTTGACGACAACTTTTTTCCAGCCCAATTGGCGACAGGCCTGTAATCTCCGGTAGCCGCTCAGCAATTGATTGTTTTCATCAACGATGATAGGGTGAATTAATCCAACCTGTTTAATCGATCGCATCAGCAGAGATAAATCTCCTGTTTCACGGCGTAGTCTGTCCTTTATCTGGATATCATCAATGTCAATACGCATGTTTAATCCTCCTGTTATATAGTGTATGTTTGCTTCTCGCGGTGCGACAAAGTTCCAAAAGCTGTTCCCGGCGAAGATTTTCATTTTCGAACAGGAATGCCGATGACCGCAATAAATTCCAATTTATTGGATTTTCAGAAACGACCCGGTTTTTATACAAGTCACTGCCCGGCGCCAGGTAAAAAACGGATGGTTTGATATCCGCTTTTTCTGATTCAAGCAGGTTAAATAATTCTTTAATTTCTTTCAATTTTTGGTTGGGCAATCCAATGATCGTAAACACATGTACATGCAATCCGCATTTTTGAGCTTTGCGTATGCGGTCAATCAGGTCCCTAACCTGTTTTTTATTGTCATCAATACACGTACCCGGGGGTTGTGTAAAAGAGAGAAAAATATGTTCAAATCCGGCCCGTTTCATTTTTTCAAAGATAGGCTGGGAGAGAGGTTTATAATACAATCCATTCAGTGCGATTAGACGACTGTCTGACAATATTCGACTGGCAAGGATGTTCTCTAATAACTGTTCAAACCATCCCGGGTCCATTGTAATGTTGTCATCTTCAAAGTTAAATGCTTTTATGCCTTTGTGAACGGTATTCCATTCCATTTCTTTAATAATGTGGTCAACCGGGCGTTTGCGAAATTTGTGTCCAAACATAGCCGATACTGAACAGTAATCACACAGATGCGGACATCCGCGGCTCGCTGTGAGGGAAATCGCCGGTTCTCCGTTTTGCATATAATCCCGGTTTTGGGCTAAATGATGGGCAGGAAAAAGGTCATGCCACTTTAGGGAAATTTTTCGGGTTCCAAAAATCCGATTCATGAGTACCGGAAGGTTTTTTTCCGCTTCTCCGGCGCAAAGTTTTACCTGGTCCGGAAGTGTACCGCGGAGTTGATCTCCCAGGGCTGTGATGTGGTGTCCGCCCACAATGATCGGGACTAAAGTCACTGAACAAATATCGTTGATCAGTTTTTTTGTGGCAGAATAATAAGCTGTAAAGTTTGATGAAATCCCGATAAAGTCCGGGTTTTGTTCTTTGATATTCTGAATAATTGTTTCAGTGTCCATACCAAAGTGATAATAACCTTTGTATAGAAAAGAGTTGTCCTGTATAAACGGACGCAAGTAATTAAAATCGTTTGGCAGCCGTAATTGGCGTTTTCGGTGCGGCGCCAGGCAGTCCAGTAATTTCACCTGGATGTCGAGTTTCTCCAAAACGGCGGCAACGTAGAGCAGACCGAGGGGGTACATACGCCCGGGAGTTGTAAAAAAATCTTGTAATGGAGGCTGTACAAGTAATGCTTTCAAACCGGATCCTGTTTGTTCTTGTATAAAGTTAGTATTCATTTTCAAGAGCCGTTTCAGTAAATAAATGACCGGTTTTTGTTGTTATAGAATGTAACATTATCTTTAACCGTTCATATATCTAAACGGATTTTTGTGCGCGAACATTTCCGTCGATAACAAAAATATGTTGAATCAGAAAGGATTGCTATATGCGTGAAAAAAGCAGACTGTATATCGCCTCTCAACAGGATATTCTTGATGCCAGGGTGACTGATGTGTATTTTGATCGAACAAAAACCATACTGCAGTCCGAGAATATCCACAAAAAGGTGGTAATGGAATGCACCATTAAAAGTATCCCGAAACCCTACAAATGGGGTGTGTTCACGGGGCTCGAAGACGTCATAACATTACTGGAGAACAAGCCTGTGAATGTTTGGTCTGTACCGGAGGGTACGTTTTTTCACGAGCATGAACCGGTCTTGATAATAGAAGGTGATTATACAAAATTCGGCTGTTATGAAACCTCTATTTTGGGAATGTTATGTCAGGCCACCGGGGTCGCCACAAAAGCTTCCCGATGCAAACTTGCCGCCCAGGGACGGCCTGTTTACAGTTTTGGCGCCCGGCGCATGCATCCGGCTATTGCTCCCCTGATTGACAAAAGCGCTTACCTTGGAGGATGTGATGGAGTGGCTGCCGTCAAAAGCGCCGAGATGCTGGGACTCGATCCGGTCGGGACGATCCCGCATACATTGGTTTTGCTGAAAGGTGATACGATAGAATCCGCGCGTTCTTTTGACGAGTTGATGCCGGATTCGATTCCACGGGTTGTATTGATTGATACGTTTAATGATGAAAAGTTCGAAGCGATTCGTGTCGCTGAACAGCTAAAACGGGTTGATGCGCTCCGGCTTGATACACCCGGGAGCCGGCGTGGGGATTTTCTGAATTTACTCAAAGAGGTGCGATGGGAACTGGATATGCGCGGTTACAAGGATATTAAATTGTTTGCGTCCGGGGGACTGGATGAATATTCAATCATGAATTTGAATGAAATTGCCGATGCGTATGGAGTGGGAACCTCGATCAGCAATGCCCCGGTATTTGACTTTGCCATGGATATTGTCGAGATAGAGGGAGAACCGCTTGCCAAGCGCGGTAAAATGGGCGGTAGAAAAACGCTGCTGCAGAAAAACGACGGCAAGCAGCGCATTATCCATCCGTCGCAGGCCAAAAAGCCGAAAGGCTATAAGGAAGTCTTGATACCGATCATTCAAGATGGAAACGTGATCACGGATTTGCCGACTGTATCAGGTATCCGTGAAAAAATTCTAAAGGTTCTCGGGACTTTGTCCGTAACAGATGAAATTACCGTTTGAGAAAAAACCGAAAAGCCGGAACCATAGCGGCTATTCCAAAAAGAATCCACGGCACATTGACGTGACCATTCCGGGCATACCAGGTCATCTGTTCAGGGGGGAGGTTGATAAAGACCATGGATACGCCGTTGTTGAGAGCGTGAAGGATAACCGCCGGCAGAATGGAGCGGGTCTTCCAGGTCACATAGCCCAAAATTAAGCCGAGAACAAGAATTTGAAGTGAGGTCCAGGGATTAAAGTGCAGGATTGCAAATAATACGGCAGAGAGCACAATGGCAATGGCCGGATCACGATAGTATTCAAGGGATTGCTGGAACAAGCCTCTGAACAGCATTTCTTCCACGATAGCGGCAATGAACACTCCCGTGAAGATCAGCAATAGGGTCTGCGGCAGAGAGGTAAAGGTCACCATTTCCGTGATTGCACGCTGCAGCTCTTCCGGAAGCGGGAAAAAATGCATCACCAGTCGATCCAGTTCGTCCGTAAGTATATAAATCGGAACAAAAAACAGAACAGTTGCAAACAGCTTTCGCGGTTTTACAGGCTTGATCCGGAAGGCTTTTAATAAAGAATGCCTGGTCCTCAAAACGAACAGCAGAGCAGGTATAATAATAAATAATTCACCGGCCAGCAAAAATAATAAATGACCTGTGGAAAGTGGCAAAAAGTTCAGCACTATGATTCCAATGATGGTCAGAAACAAGACCAGCATTATTTTTTGCGGCTCGGGCGGCTGGTAACCGGTATCAGAATTCATGAGCGTTCCAGAGTTAAATGGTACATGAGAATTGAACCTGCAATGGCGGCATTCAGTGAATCTGATTTGCCGTTGCCGGGGATAGAAATGACAGCGTCACAACTATTCAGCAGAGGGGGAGACAACCCTTCAGCTTCACTTCCCAGCGCACATAATATTTTATCCCTGTTTTGAAAATCGACAAGCGAGGTGTCAGCGTTTGCTGCAGTGCCTAAAATGACATAACCTTTTGTTTTCATTTGGTTGCATATGTCAATCAGGTCTGCATTTTCAGTAAAGGGAACCTTGAAAATCGCACCCATTGAACTGCGTACAACCTTGTCATTGTAAACGTCAACGCAGCCTTGCGACAGGATGATGGATGAAATACCAAACCAGTCTGCTGTCCGGAACAACGTGCCGATATTTCCCGGGTCCCTGATATGATCCAGGGCCATGATTATAGGTCCCGGATTTAAATGAGGTTGCATCCTGGAAACGACCATACCGATACCCTGGGGTGAGCGGGTGCTGGACAGGGATTTGAATCCTGATGCAGACACCCTATGTATGGGGATGTCCGAGAGTTCAACAGACGCCAGTAATGCCCGACCGCGTTCGGATATCAATTGCGGACAGGCGACGGCATAGGCGATGGCTGCGCGTGCCTGATAAGCTTCTTCGCAAATTCGCACACCTTCTATGAAAAATTGACCGGATTGATCACGGACTTTTTTCCCGGCAAGAGAACGGATAAATTGAATCTGTCTCCGGGACAGGCTCGGCGCATTTTCGAATAAATGATCAGTCATGTTTTAAAAAAGTCTGCCACTGCATCCAGCGCCATGGTCTGCTGATCGCCGGTTTCCAGAGTTTTGACAATGACGTTGCTTTGTTCCAGTTCTGTTTCACCGAGGATGACGGCGTAGATGCAGTTTTTACGGTTGGCATCGCGCATCATGGCTTTCATACTTTTTTGTCCAAAGGCAAGATATACACCAATATTTGATTCACGCAGTGATGCCGTCAGTTGAACGGCTGTATTTCTGACTTTATCTCCCAGCGGACAAAGATAAACGGAAGGTGACGGCAGGTCAGGAGGTGTAATGCCTTGTTCCTTCATACTGAGAATAATACGTTCGATTCCGGAACCAAATCCAATGCCGGGCGTCGGTTCGCCACCCAGCTGCTCGATCAATCCGTCATATCTTCCGCCTCCGCACATGGCATTCTGTGAACCGATGCCCTGAATCCAGACTTCGAATACCGTTTTAGTGTAATAATCAAGTCCGCGCACCAGTTTGTGGTTGATTTCAAATGTTCGCCCGGTTTCTGCTAAATAGGATTGCAATCTGGTGAAATGCTCCTCGCACTCTGAACAAAGATGTTCACTGATCACCGGCGCGCTGGCTATAATAGGCTGGCACTGCTCTTCCTTGCAGTCCAATAAACGCAAGGCATTGCGATCCAGACGGTTTACACAGTTTTTGCAAATGCTGTCGTAGTGTTTGCGATAATATTCTTTTAATTTACCAATATAAGCGGGCCGGCATGTCGGGCATCCGGTAGAATTGAGCTGAAATTTCAGTCCGGTAAAGCCAAGTTCGCTGTAGATCTGCCAGGCGATGGACATGACCTCAAAATCCAGGGCCGGGTCCTGTTCGCCCAATGCTTCAACATTAAACTGGTTATGCTGGCGAAAGCGTCCGGCCTGGGGACGTTCGTATCGGAACACCGGTCCCTGACTGTAAAGCTTAACCGGTTTGGGCTGTTTGTGTAATCCGTTTTCAATATAAAGCCGCATCACCCCGGCTGTAAATTCAGGGCGCAGGGTCAAACTGTGATCCCCCTTGTCCTGAAAGGTGTACATTTCCTTTTCGACAATATCCGTGGTATCCCCTACACCGCGTTCAAACAAACGGGTTTCTTCAAATATCGGGGGGTCTACCCGTAAATATCCGTAAAGCTGTGTGATCTTTGCAATTTTCTGTTCAATCAACCGCCAATACGGCTGTTCTTCCGGTAAAACATCTCGAACACCGGTGACTGATTTGTATTTCATTCGTCTGGTTGCTCCTTATATGTGATCCATCATTCCATGTAGAATATTCTGTGCCCGATCTCGGTCTTTTCTTTTTACAAAAAGCTGATAAGACCCGCCTGATATATTGGTGCCTTTTACCAACAGACTGCTTCCGACGACATCCTGTTTTAATATACAGGTAATGCCTTCATTTTCCAGAACTTCTTTGACCATTTTCGCATACACCTCTCCGGGTAAGGAATAGAGGCCGATGAATGTTTCTTGTGTGTCATCGGCAGATGAAGATTCGAGTTTTTTATGACAATGCGGACACTCTTTTATCTCTTTTGCAAACAAGCGCTGACAATCCGGACATTGTTTCATACGCACCTCCTTAAATAAAAAAAGGGCTTTTACAGCCCTGGCTACACATTGCAAAGAAACAGAATCTCAGGAAGAAAAGTGCTTTTGTTCTTCCTTTTCGATCGCTGATAATATTTGCTCCGCATTCCGGGCTTTGGCCAGACGCTGTCTGAACTCTTTTCGGTGCATGAGTCTCGATATGCGACTGAGTGCTTTTAGATGCGGCCCCGCCTGATCGTTGGGTCCTACCAGTAAAAAAACGATTCTTACAGGTTTTCCGTCTATGGCCTGAAAATCCACGCCCTGTTTGGTGATCCCCAATGCAGCGGTTAATGTTTCAACACCATCTGATTTTGCATGCGGAATGGCGACACCATCTCCCATACCGGTACTCATAATCCGTTCCCGCTGCTGGACCGCCTGAAGAACATCATCTCTTTTGTCGGTTTTTTGAGCCTGGTGCAGAATATCGACCATTTCTTCGAGGACTGCGTTTTTTTCTGCACCTTTAAGAGGGATTTTTATGACATCGGGCGATAAAATGTCGGTTAAATTCATTCTGTCTCCTTGATATAAAGGGAAATATATAAAAAAAAGACAAAAATACAAAAAGTATTAATGGCAAAGCGGATTAACGGGGAGGGGATGATGCTTCAGGATTGAATAAACCAGAGGCCGTGTTATGTTGTCCGTCTCTGGTTTGGGTTCAATCCGGGCTCAAAAAAGTGATTTTTATTGCTGCAAACGGATTTATTCGTGGGGTACCGGGCCTTGTCTCAGGGCATTGAAAATGATTCCGATTCCTGCTGCGATCAATAAAAATGGCCACCAATGGTCTATATCGAATAAATTACCGCCGGAAATGATCAAGATAAAAACAGCGCCGATGAACCGGCCTCCGATGGAATATCTGTATTTGGAAATAAAGAGACGAACCACCACATCTATGATCAGTAAAATTCCCACGACGAACAAGAACCACCATAACCATTCATATATCACATGTTGTTCATAAAGATAAAAAATGACACCCGCTGTCATTAAAATGAATCCGACCAGAATACCGCTCAAAGGGTCCTTTTGAGGGGTCTGCCGTTTCCGGGTTGTTTGTTCCGAGGCTGTCACAAGTGCACCTCCTTTTCTTTTTGTTGTTCTAACAGGGTTTACGATACGAGTTTATAAAAGTTACAAACACCTGGCTGCAGGAACAAGGATTTTCACTTGTGTTTTACAACTTTTTCTGATAAATTATTGTAAAAAAAGAAGGCAAAAAATGAATTTGTATCAGATGATTCAAAAGCGCCGTTCTGTGCGGCAGTTCAAACCGGCCAAACTGCCCTATACTATTCTTGAACGTATTGTTGACAGCGGACGCCTCGCTCCCTCTGCGAGAAACTGGCAACCTCTGGAATTCATCGTGGTGGATGATCCTGATGTGGTAAATTCTATATTCGAATTGACGAGCTGGGCTGGATATTTAAAAAACAATCAAGGCCGACCGGCGCCGGGCAAAGAACCGACAGCTTATATCGTCATCGTGGTGCGCAAGGATTGTCAATCGAAATGGATCGGGCATGATGTGGGAGCCGCTGTTGAAAATATGATATTAACCGCATTGGAAAAAGATATCGCATCCTGCTGGCTGGGTTCAATACAACGGGAAAAGGCCGCTCATATTCTGAATGTACCGGAAACGCATGAAATTGATTCCGCCCTGGCCCTGGGTTATCCTGATGAAAAACCCGTAGCGGTACCGTTATCGGATTCGATCAAGTATTTCAAAGATAAACAAGAACAGCTTCACGTCCCGAAACGTTCAATAAAATCCGTACTGCATCATAATGGGTTCCAGTATCCGGAAATGTGAGGACATTGAGTATGAAGACAGTGCAACGTGATGATGTGATCCGCTATTTGAATGAATATCTTGAAATTGAAAATTTTCAGGATTTTACTCCCAAAGGTATCCATGTGGAAGGTAAGGAAACCGTCGGTAAAATCGTGACCGGAGTATCCTGTAATGCTGATTTAATTGATGCGGCGATCGAAGAAAAAGCGGATATGGTGATTGTGCATCATGGCATTCTCTGGGACAAAGAAAGCCATGTGGTCAAAGGCGTGCTCAAGGGGCGTCTGCAAAAACTGCTCAAGCACGATATTACATTGCTGGCGTATCATCTGCCTCTGGATGCCCATCGCAAAATCGGGAATAATGCGGCTGCAGCGCAATTGCTGGGCATGACTCACCTTGAACCGTTTGGCGGCATCGGACTCCGGGGACGGATTCATCCGGTTCAGCTGAATGAATTTGTTCAGCTTTTAAAAAAGATTTACTCATCAGAACCCTTGTCGTTTGCCTATGGCCCGGAAACCATTGAAACGATTGCGGTCT
This sequence comes from candidate division KSB1 bacterium, assembly GCA_034521575.1. Taxonomy (NCBI): domain Bacteria; kingdom Pseudomonadati; species Candidatus Zhuqueibacterota bacterium. The sequence goes on along the minus strand of JAXHMJ010000005.1, from coordinate 1,439,990 downwards.
GTTCCGGCGGCGCGCAAAAGTTAATTGCAGAAGCGCTGGAAATGGGAGTGGATGCGTTTGTCACAGGCGAAGTTTCAGAACCTGTGATGCATCTTGCCAAGGAGGGAAAATTACATTTTTTTTCAATGGGCCATCACGCGTCAGAACGGCTTGGCATTCAGCGGCTTGGAGGTCTGGTCGCCAAAAAGTTTGATATTATAGTGTCATTTGTTGATATTGACAATCCGGTCTAAAAGCGCCCGGTAAAGATAAAAATACATCAGAAAATGAAATGTTTTCAAAATCCGGGTGTTACCTTTGAAAAATTGGAGCAGGAAATGAATTTTATACACAGCATTCAAACAAAAGTTGCAATATGGGCCCAGCGTAACGGTGTGAGGGTCGCAAGGCTGGCGCTTGGTGTTATTTTTATCTGGTTCGGCGTTTTGAAATATTTCCCCGGACTTTCACCGGCGGAAGAAGTGGTCAGGAATACAATTACCTTTATCAGTCCTGATCTGTTTATTCCCGTGCTTGCTACCTGGGAGGTTGTCATTGGAATCGGTTTTCTGTTGGGTCGCCCCATGTGGCTGATCCTGTTGTTGCTGGCGCTGCATATGCCGGGTACCTTCCTGCCCCTTGTGGTCACCCCGGATGCCGTATGGACACAGTTCCCCTATGGTTTGACGCTTGAAGGTCAGTATATTATTAAAAATTTTGCGATCATAAGCGCGGCCCTGTTCATTGCCGGCTCGTTAGTCTCAAGTGAAAAAAATACTTGATTTACGCCTTGCCGTTTAAGAGGTTCTTGGCCACTTGATGTGTGATAGAACCAGAAAAAAGAAATGGAATGAAGCGAAAAGACTGTAAATATTTTATTTTTGCGCTGCTGGTCGGTTTCCTGGTGATGGCCTGCAATGAAAAAGAACCGGTTTTTAAGCCGATCGTCTATTTCCCGGTCCATGACGGGAATACGTGGGAGTTTTCCGGCAGTATATCCAAAATACTGATGACTGAAACCGGTAACGGAATTCAAACATTTCAATTGATTTATTATGATACTTTAGATACAGCGCTTTGGAGTGAAACCCACGTCCTGCAGGACAGTCAATTGTATTGGAAAACTTTTGAACCGAATTTGCCGTTATTCCCCAGGATTATGTTTTCACCGCCGCTTCCATATGCCCCCATGTCGGAGCGTATGGAATTTTCAACCAGTATGGTCTTCACAGAAACTCAAACGGATTCTGCAACACGTCGGTCTCAGATCAGGATAGATTATAACATTAACCGGATTGAAACTGTTATCACACCCGCGGGGACGTTTCATAATTGTCTGCGGATGAAGATTGCCGTGACTTATCTGGATGTGGCTGCAAGTCCTGTTTTTGCCGGAGAGCATGTATGGTGGTACGCCAGAGGGGTTGGACCTGTTAAATACGAATTACCTTCGGCTGAAGGAGAGCTCTTAGAGTATACTATCACTAAAGTGCCAGAGTTGACAAAGCGTTTTTAAAGCATTGGCATTCTAACTGGATTTTGATACCCGGCTGAAATGTTTATTATTCTGCCTATATGATAATGATCGGAGCACATGGAAAATTTATTGAAATATTCAGCTATTTTATTTGATCTGGACGATACATTGTTGCGCAACAACGCGGACCGGTTTGTAAAACACTATTTTAAAACATTGACACCGTGTGTTTCTGGATACTTTGAAGAAACCGAATTTATTTCTCTGATGACAGGGGCGACCCAGGCGGTCCTGTCTGCAAAACGCGGGCGCCGGACCTTGCGCCAGGTCTTTGCTGATTATTTTGAACGGCAGTCCTCTGTTTCATTTTCAACGTTGGAGGGAATCGTTAAAGAATATTATCACAATGACTATTTAAAGATCAGACAAATCACGCATCCTGTTGCGGGAGCAAGCGCTGCTGTTCAAGCTGCAGCGCAATTGACATCAAATCTTGTTCTGGCCACGGTACCCATTTTCCCGTACGCCGCGATTAAAGAGCGCGTGCGCTGGGCGGGACTTGACAGTGCGATGTTTTCAATGATCACCAGTTATGAAATCATGCACGTGAGCAAACCGCATCCGGACTATTACCTGGAAATTTGCGAAAAACTCGATTGCAGGCCGAGCCGGTGCCTCATGATCGGAAATGATTATCAGGATGATATGTCGGCGCGCGTTGCAGGATTAGAGACATTTCTGGTCAATAATTATGCGCTTGGCGACGCAGAAAATGGATTTGCACCGCACTACTCGGGATCAATGGCCGAGCTGCTTGTTTTTTTGCGCGACAGCGCTAGGGTTGATCAATGACCATCCATTTCCCCTGCCAATGAATTTTTTTATCTTTTATCAGGCGATTGAATAAACGGGACAGGGTTTCCGGGGTGGTTCCGATCGCCGCGGCCATATCCTTTTTACTCAGTTCGGGTTTAATACGGTTGGCTCCTTCATAGTGCTCTTTTATAAAGCGAAAAAACCGGTCTTCCACATCGTGTATTGTTAAATATTTAATTTGCTCCGCAAGATAACGCTGCTTGCGCATCAGCAGGGCAATAAAATCATTGCGGAAATCCTGTTTCTCCAGCAAACAGAGAAATTGATGTTTGGGGATCATATAAAGCCGGCTCGGTTTTAACGCGGTCGCAGTTACCGGGTACAAGTCGCTTTCGAACAAAATGACTTCACCGAAAATTTCACCCGGCTGTATGACTTTGATTACAATTTCCCTGCCGTCGGCTGTGATTTTACTTAATTGGATTTGACCCTGAATACAGCAGAATAGAGCATATCCTTTCTCTGCTTCCGTGAATATGATTTCCTGTTTTTCCGTATTTTTTTCCAAACAAATATCCGCGAGATGCTGACGGCTTGTTGACGCCATGTGACGAAAGTAATCAAATTCAAGTAATTTTTTCTCTTTTTCTGTCATTTTTCTGTTTTCTTGATTCAGATCAAGGTTGATAACCCGTTTTTCTTTTATATTGGGAGTACAATTTAACAATAAGGAAATTGATATGAAACGAAAAATTATCAACATAGATGAAGAAAAATGCAATGGTTGCGGATTGTGCATTCCGGGTTGTCCGGAAGGCGCTATACAGCTGATCGACGGCAAAGCGCGGCTGGTCAGTGACCGTTATTGCGATGGTCTGGGCGCTTGTCTCGGACACTGTCCCGAAGGCGCCATAACCATCGAGGAGCGGGACGCGGAGACCTATGATGAACGCAACGTGATGGAAAATGTAATCTCACAGGGAGAAAATACAATCAAGGCACATTTGCAGCATTTGCGTGAGCATGGAGAAACCGACTATTTACAGGAGGCGGTTAACGTTCTCAAAGAAAAAGGCATGCCCGTTCCGGATGACAGGCCGGAACCCGTATTCAGCGGCTGCCCCGGCAGTCAGTCTATGTCTTTTGCAACGCAGAGCAATCAGGCGCAGCAAACGAAAGATTCTGTGCCCTCACAGTTAACCCACTGGCCGGTGCAGCTGCATTTGATTTCACCTGCGGCGCCGCATTACAAAAAATCGGATTTGCTGCTGGCGTCGGATTGCTCGGCATTTACTGCAGGTGATTTTCATCAATCTTTTCTCAAAGATAAAACACTTGCCATTGCCTGTCCGAAACTGGATGAAGGACAGAATGTATATGTTGAAAAAATCAAAGCATTAATAGAAGAAGCGCAAATCAATACACTCACGGTATTGATGATGCAGGTTCCCTGCTGCGGCGGGCTTTTGCACATGGCCCAGGCGGCTGCGGAACAGGCAACCCGTCACGTACCGATCAAGGCCATTATTCTCGGACTGCAAGGCGATATCCTGCGTGAGGAATGGATCTAAACTGAAAAAGGAGTTAATATGTTTTGTTATCAATGTGAACAAACCAAAAGTGGAACAGGATGCGATAAAATCGGAGTCTGCGGCAAGAGTCCCGAGGTTGCTGATCTGCAGGATATCCTCGTGTATCAGCTCAAGGGCATCGGATATCTGGCGCATCAGGCCCGGCAATACGGACGCACGGACGAAAAAGTCAATCGGTTTACGGTGGAAGCCCTGTTTACAACCGTGACCAATGTGGACTTTGATCCCGAACGCATGCTGCATTGGATTCAGCAGGCGGCTGAGGTTCGTAATCAGGCGGCGCAACTGCTGCGTCAGGCCGCAAAAGAGAGTCGGGTTGAACCGAATGAGAGTCTCTGGCCAGAGTCGGCAACATATAATCCGGCCAACGACGAGTCCGGTTTGCTGCAGGATGCAGTGACCATCAACGGGATTGGTGTGCTGCAGGAAAAAGATGCTGATATCCGTTCTCTGCAGGAGCTGCTGACCTATGGTCTGAAAGGCATGGCCGCCTATGCGGATCACGCCGCCATTCTGGGGCAGCAGGATGATCAAGTCTATGCCTTTTTCCATGAAGCGCTGTCGGCTATGAATGATGAAAAGCCGATGCAGGACTGGCTGGAATTGAACATGCGCTGCGGAATGACCAATGTGCGGACCATGGAATTGCTGGACACCGGACATACCGCAACATTGGGACATCCGGAACCCACCGTGGTGTCGACAACAATTAAACCGGGGCCTGCCATTGTGGTATCCGGTCATGATATGTTGAGTATGCTTAAGCTGCTGCAGCAGACCGAGGGCAAGGGGATTAACATTTACACGCACGGTGAGATGCTGCCTGCGCATGGCTATCCGGAATTGAAAAAGTTCAGTCATCTGTCCGGACATTTTGGAACCGCCTGGCAGAATCAGCAGAAAGAATTTGACGGTGTGCCGGCAGCCTATTTGTTCAATACGAACTGCATTCAAAAACCAAAACCGTCTTATAGGGATCAGGTGTTTACCAGTCAATTGGTTGCCTGGCCGGGCGTGACCCATATCGAAAATTATGATTTTTCACCGGTCATTGACAAAGCGCTGCAACTTGGCGGGTTGACGGAAGAACAGCCGGGCGGCACGCTCATGACCGGATTCGGCCATAATGCGGTCATGAATGTCGCTGACAACGTGGTCGATGCTGTGAAAAACGGCGATATTCGGCACTTTTTCCTGGTCGGCGGTTGTGACGGCGCCAAACCCGGACGTAATTATTACACAGAATTTGTGGAAAAAACGCCCGAGGATACGGTGGTGCTGACCCTGGCCTGCGGCAAATTCCGGTTTAATGACAAAGACCTGGGCGAAATCGGCGGGCTGCCGCGGTTGATGGATGTGGGTCAGTGCAATGACGCCTATTCCGCCATCCGTATCGCACAGACGCTGTCCGAGGCATTTGATACCGAAATCAATGAACTGCCCCTGTCTCTGGTGCTGTCCTGGTACGAACAGAAAGCGGTGGTTATACTGCTGTCACTGCTGGCCCTGGGAATCAAAGGTGTGCGTTTGGGTCCCACATTGCCCGCATTTTTGACGGATAACGTGTTGAATGTGCTGGTAGACCAGTTTGACGTCAAACCGGTAACCACGGCGGATGAAGACCTGAAAGCTATTTTGGGCTGATTCTGTTGTTCTACGCTGTAGGTTGTTTCGTTTACGCCAAGAATTATGAATTGCACGCAAAGCAGCAGAGAACGCAAAGGAAAGAAAATAAATCAGAGGTTTTGAATTTTATTCCTCTGCTTCTTTGCGCTTTTGCGTACAATTGTAAAATAATCTGCAGACAATGCCACAGTTAAAAAACTAAACATATTATTAATAAACGAGAGTGATGTATGAAAACAATAAACATAAACAACGCGGAACCCATGAAAAATTCGCACGGGATTGACGCGAAACGCATCTATGATACAGAACATGCGCAGGTGGTACATATTGAACTGGCGCCGGGTGAGCAGTTAAAACCGCATATCACACCTGTTGATGTGTTTTTCTATGTTTTGGAAGGTGAGGGTGTGGTTGAAATCGGTGATGAAACACAAACCGTTTCAAAAGATACCCTGATTGACAGCCCGCAAGGAATACCGCATTGCTGGTACAATAAAAGTGATCAAATCTTGCGTGTTTTGGTTGGCAAGGTGCCGCGGCCCACACGAAAAACGCGTGTTTTATAGCAGAAATCTCATTGTACAGATGTTTTTTCCGGGCTATGAGCAAAATTACAAATAACACGCAGCAGAGAACGCAAAGGAAAGTAACCTGATGGTTTATATTCTTTTCCCTCTGCTCCTTGTGTAATGCTAAATTAATTTACAGAGAATGCAACCGTTAAAAAAATTGTTATGATACTACATATACATTCTAACAGCAACGGATTGAACTTGTTTTTTTAAAAAGGAAAAAGATTGAACCGACTGCATGTGATTCAGCATGTACCGTTTGAAGGCCCCGGAAAATTTTCGGACTGGGCGCTATCGCGAGGTATTCAGTTGACACGTACAGCATTGTACCGGTCTGCTGAACTGCCGGATCTGGATCGGGTGGATATGCTGCTGATTATGGGAGGTCCGATGGGTGTAAATGATGAGGACCAGTATCCATGGCTACCCGCTGAACGGCGGTATATCGAATCTTTTCTTGCGACGGGCAAACCGGTTATCGGTGTCTGCCTGGGAGCGCAGCTGCTCGCCCAGGCGCTGGGGGCACGGGTTTATCCGCATCGCGAAAAAGAAATCGGCTGGTTTCCAGTCAGCTGGACAGATCAGGCTGTGAATATCTTTCAGTTGAAAAAAAACGGATCAAGAGTTTTGCATTGGCATGCCGATACTTTTGATCTGCCGAGCGGTGCGATTCATCTTGCTTCAAGTGAGTGTTGCGAGCAGCAGGGTTTTTTGTACAAGGGGCAGGCGCTGGCTTTGCAATTCCATATGGAAGCGACGCCGTTTACGGTGCAGAGTTTAGTGCAGAATGAAGCTGAGCTTGTGCCGGGGCCGTTTGTTCAATCGGCAAATACGATCCTGTCAAAGTCCGATCCGTGTGATGCAGTCAATCAGCAGTTATTTTCAATATTGAATCATTTTTATAACGAATAATCAGTTATGCGGGTTTGTTGTTTTAAAAAAACACCTGATTTGCAAAGGTTTGTGGTTTGAAACAGAGGGAGAACGACATGTTTTGCAAAAGAATGTTTTTAATTTTGCTTTTGGCTGCAGTTGGCTTGTCGGCGGCGCCGGATGAAACGGTGGCCGGACGTTGTATGACCTGTCATAAAAAAGAAACAACAGGATTGTACAATCAATGGTATGAATCTTCACATGCCCTGCACAAGGTGCGCTGCATTGACTGTCACGGAGCGAATAAAAATGAATCGGATGCGTTTGAACATTATGACGCTTATATTGCCACGCTGGTGACACCCAAAGACTGCGGCGCCTGTCATGAACAGGAAGCGGATCAGGTGAGACAGTCTTATCACGCTCAGGCCGGAAAAATTCTGGAATCCCAGGACGCTTATCTGGCACATGTGACGGCTGGAAATCCGGTAGCCATTCAAGGGTGCGAAAGCTGTCATGGAACCAAGGTACAGCTAAATCCGAACACGGATAACAAGCTGTCGCACAAGTCCTGGCCCAATTCCGGGATCGGACGCATCAATCCGGATGGATCTCTGGGGTCCTGCAATGCCTGCCATCCCCGTCATTCCTTTTCCAAAGCCCAGGCGCGCCAGCCGGAGGCCTGCTCCAAATGTCATCTGGGTCCTGATCATCCGCAGAAAGAAGTCTATGAAGAATCCAAACATGGCAATACCTACTATACCAATCTGGAAAAAATGAATCTAAATGATGATCAATGGGTGGTGGGAGAAGATTATTTTGCCGCGCCCACCTGCGCCACATGTCACATGTCCGCTACCTCTAAACAGGATTATACGCATGATGTGGGCGACCGACTATCCTGGACATTGCGGCCTGTGATTTCCGGTAAAAAGGACAACTGGCAGACCAAACGGGAACATATGAAAGATGTGTGCTCGACTTGTCATGGTTCCGTATTTGTGGACGGGCACTATACGCAAATGGACGCCACAATCCGGCTGTATAACGATAAATTTGCCAAACCGGCTCTGGAGATTATTTCTCTGATCAAGGAAAAAGAGTTGATGCACAACCCGGCCTCGTTTTCCAATGATATCGAATGGACCTTCTGGGAATTGTGGCACCATGAAGGCCGTCGCGCCCGGCACGGATCCTCCATGATGGGACCGGATTACACCTGGTGGCACGGTTTTTACGAGGTCGCTCAGCATTTCTATTTCACGTTTCTGCCGCAGGCGCGTGCGTATGATGATCCGGAGGTGAATCAGACGATCGATGATCTGCTGGAGAATGATCCCATGCATCAATGGCTGGGGCGTTCAACAGAGGCGCTAAAAAAAGAGATCGGGTCCGGAAAAATGCAGCAGGTTTATGAATCTTATTTTGAGGCGCAATAATGTGGAACAAATACAGGTACTTTTTGCGCGGCGTCTCTATCAATTGGGTCGGGAAACTGGGCGTTATCCTGACGACGGCTACCTTCATTTCCTTTCTTGTCTTTGAGTCCGCCCACACGCTGGGATTTATCCGCAACGCCTATTTCGGGCTGATCACGTATTTGGCGTTTCCGGTGTTGTTTGTGCTGGGACTCTTACTCATCCCGATCGGCTGGATCAAGTATAGAAACAGCGCCGGCAAGTCCACCAAAGAACTGCTCAGCGATCAGTTCAATCAACAGGATCTGGCGCCGCAGCCGGTCGGCGCCCGACTGATCCGGTTTGTGGCTTTTTTTACGGTCATCAATATTCTGGTCTTGACTTTTGCCACCCTTCGTATGCTGCATTTTATGGATCAGTCGAGTTTTTGCGGCACCGCCTGTCACCGCGTGATGAATCCCGAGTGGGTTACCTATCAGCGGTCCCCGCATGCCCGGGTATCCTGTGTGGAATGTCATGTCGGCGAGGGGCTGGATGCTTTAATCGCCTCCAAGCTCAACGGCATTCGCCAGATGTATCTGGCGGCATTCAATCTCTACAATCAGCCCATTCCCACACCGGTGCACACCTTGCGGCCGGCGCGTGAAACCTGCGAGAAATGTCACTGGCCGCAAAAATTTTACGGCAAGCGGCTGATCACCCGCGCCCATTATCAAAAAGACAGTTTGTCCACACCGCAGTATACCACACTGAGCGTGAAAATCGATGCGGGCCGGCCGGGTCATGATCCGGGCGCTCACTGGCATATTGATGAAAAAAACCAGGTGTTGTATACCTCGATCGGGGATGAGCGCCGCGAAATGCTGACGGTCAAGGCCTTGCTGTCGGACGGTGATACCAGGGTTTACACCAATGTGCGCCGGAAATCCCGGCATGAAACTGAAAACGAATTTCGCAGCATGGACTGTATTGACTGTCACAACCGCGCCACTCATATTTACAAAGACCCGGACCGGGCCGTGGATGCAGCCATTCGCAGCGGCGAGATCAACCGAAAGATTCCTTTTATCAAGCGTCAGGCCCTGTCTGCCATCACCCCTTCCTACGCGTCCAAAGCGGCCGCCATGCAGGGAATTGAAAACGAACTCTTTGGCTATTATCAACGGCACTATCCGGATGCAGCGCGAACATACAGACCAGACCTTGAACAGGCGGTGACCGTACTGCAGGACATTTACCGCGTGAACCGGCATCACCACATGAACATATCATGGGGCGCCTATCCGAGTCATGCCGGACACAAACGCGATCTGGGCTGTTTCCGATGTCATAACGAGAATATGCGCACGGAAAGCGGCGAAAGCATGCGCCATGACTGCACTTTATGCCATTCGATTCTGGCTATGGACAGTGAGACACCGCTGAGTTTTGTCCGGCCAGTGGTCGACAGCACACGCGACGCGCCGATGCACCGATATTTGAGAGACGAGTTTTTCAAAAGCCAATACTGAGGAGAAGAGCTTGCCGGAACGCCGACTGCAGCAGGAATGGAAAACCGTGAAAACAATGATCGCGATGTACTGCCGGGCGCATCACCAGGCAACCTCGGAACCGTGCACAGCGTGTCTGGATCTGCTAAAATACGCACAGACCAGACTGGAGCATTGTCCGTTTTCCGGTGATAAACCGGTTTGTTCCAAATGTGCGGTACACTGTTACAGTTCAAAACGCCGGGAGCAGATTAAACGTGTCATGCGCTATTCCGGTCCACGGATGATGTTTACCCATCCGATACTGGCTGTTCGACATGTGCTGCGTTCTATCAACCAAAAACATTGAGGTTATTCATGAGTGAACTGATTAATAATTCGAAAAAACGCAAAGATCTGCTCAAACATATGATCCTGCAGCTGCACAAAGGTAAAGAGACAGACACGGTTAAAAAACAGCTTACCGAACTGTTTGGACAGATCCCCTATGGTGATGTAGTCGAAGTAGAACAGGAACTGATTGCCGAAGGTCTGCCGCAGGAAGAAGTGATCAAACTGTGCGACGTTCATTCAAAAGCATTAAAGGGCGTGGTGGAAGAATCGGAGATGGACAAGGTTCCGGCCGGACATCCGGTGCATACGTTTGTACAGGAGAACCGCGCGCTGCAGGCTGAAATCGCCGGATTTGAACAGTTCAATCAACAGTTTTTGGATCTGTCCCTGAATGACTATTTAACCAGTGCCCGCGGTTATCTGAATAAATTATCCGATGTGGACAAGCATTACCGCCGCAAGGAAAACCTGCTGTTTCCGTATCTGGAGAAAAAGACATTACCGGTCCGCCGACCGTGATGTGGGGCAAGCATGATGAAATTCGCGAACAATTAAAAGCGGCGCACGAGGCGGTGAGTGAGAAATCCGGCGATAAAGCGGAATGGGAGTCTGTTATTGATTTGGTGTTTAAACCGCTGCTGGATGCGCTGGAGGAAATGGTCTATAAAGAAGAGCAAATTTTGTTTCCCATGGCGCTGGATGAACTGACCGAGAATGAATGGTATGAAATTGTTCAGCAGTCGCTGGAGATCGGGTTCTGTCTTTATGATCCGCAGACCGACTGGCAGCCGGAAACCATTGAAACAGCCGAGAGTCAGCCGGATACCGGCCATGTCCAGCTGCCGTCGGGCCGTTTCACGCTGGAGGAACTAACGGTCTTGTTTAACTCTTTGCCTGTTGACATTACGTTCGTGGATGCGGATGACAAGGTGAAATTCTTTTCTCAGCCCCGGGAACGCATATTCGATCGCAACCGCGCTATATTGAACCGGGATGTGAGGATGTGCCATCCGCCGTCCAGTGTTGATGTGGTGGAACAGATCGTCAGTGATTTCAAATCCGGAAAACAGGACAGCGCGCCGTTCTGGATTCAAATGAACGGACGTTTTATACATATTGAGTACTTTGCGCTGCGCAATGAAAAAGGCGAGTATCTGGGTACGATCGAAGTGACTCAGGACCTTACTGAATTGCGCAAGCTTGAAGGCGAACAACGAATCTTGTCGTACAAGGAGCAATAATGGCAAAACCGGATATTACCCCGCGTATCAAAATATCAGAATTGCTGAAGGCTTTTCCGGAACTGGAGGATGAATTGATCCGGCGGGTTCCGGCATTCAAAAAATTAAAGAATCCGGTGCTGCGACGAACCGTCGCCAAAGTTACCAGTCTGCAACAGGCCGCCAGGGTCGGTGAGGTACCGGTGGAATCCCTGGTAAACAATTTGCGGCAGGCGGTCGGACAACCGGCGCTGGAGATATCGGAAACAGGCGGCGAAACCGGGGAAAAACCGCACTGGTTGGAGGATCGGAAAATCGTCAAAACGGTGAACGCCGCTCAACTGCTTGAAAAAGGGGATTACCCTTACAGTCAGATTCAGGCCGAGTTGAAGCAAGTCGAAAGCGGTTCCATTCTAAAGCTTACGTCTGAATTTCTTCCCATGCCCATGATGGATAAGCTGAAAGAACAGGGTATACCTGTCTGGTCGGAACGGCAGGGAGAATTGTACGCGCTTTATGTGTACAAGAGTTGAGAGGTGTTTGCTGTAAAATTGTAACGCTGAAATTTGAATTCCGGGCTTGAAAAAATATGACTTTCAGACCTGGTTTATGAGTGGAGAAAAAGCCGCCATACCCTGCTGAAATGGTCAATCGCCCACGAATAAATCCGTGGGCTCGGGAATGAAAGGGAGCTAAAGCCCGCTATTTCCGTATCGGGTTAGGCTTATTATTCATGCTCTCGTCTTTTTGACTGTTCAATAAAAGTACATCATCCCCCGCAAATTCGAGCCCGGCGTTGAATGTCCGAGCGAGATACGTAAACGTTTTTTTGCTGTAAAAACAAATATGGGTGAGATCGCGGATATAGTGCCAGTTGCGAAACGCCTCCTGGTCGCGCACCCGTTTGGTCATCACACCCAGCCAGCCGTCCGGTTTGAGCATTGAGAACAGCTGCTCAAAGGTCTGCTTGGGCGCTTTCAGATGTTCCACGACTTCGGTGGCGCAGATGAAATCATAACGGCGATTCTGAACAGACGGGTCATCGGCATAGAACGGATCGTACTGAACCATGTTATATCCCTGTTCCTCAAGCATGGCGGACAGCGCCGGACCTGGGCCGCAGCCGAAATCCAGGCCGGTGGCTCCTGGAGATAATTTGCTCATGAGAGGGACGGTGAGGCGGGAGAGGAAGCGGCGGTAACCGGGGTCCTGTGCCTCGTTCTGATGCAGATCATATTCGGCTTTTTCCTCTGCAGAGCTCAGCCAGTATTGTTGCGGGACAAATATCAAATGACAAGCACTGCAGCGCAGGAACGACCTGCGTCTGTCTGTATGGAAGAATACAGAATCATTTTGACAAAGTGGACAATGATTTGGAGGCATTGGTCTCATCCGGGATGTTTGAAATGTGATACTGGAACATTCCAAACAGAACGTACTACAGTACGTTTTGTTTGGGGGTAATTTATATGCAATTAAAACAATTGGATAAAGCAGTAATAAGTAAGTAAACCTTGCAACTTGTTAGCATATGTTACAGCTGCTCCGGTTTTTACCAGAAAGACCAGGTACCCCGTTGACAGCCGGGCTGGTTAGTTCGGCAGACGAACAAAAAATATGATCCAGACGATCAGAAAAAGTCCGGCGGTTTTTGCGGTTATATTAAATTCTTTACTTTTCCGCCCAGTTGCGCAGTTCGCGTTTGATTTTTTCACCGATTTCCTGCCATTCCGAATCTTGACGGTCTGTTTCTTCCAGCTATTTCTGGATACCGGTTCTCACTTTGCCGATTTCCTCCCATTTTTTTTCTTTCTCACTCTTGATTTTATGTTTACAGGGTTTGCGCACTTTGTCATGGCCCAGAGAAATGAGGAGGCCGAGGACAAACCCAAAGTTATACCAGCCGCCGGTGTTGGCGGTTTCATAGATTCCGACAGTGTCGGTGAACAGACTGATGATAAATGTGATGATAATGATCAGTCCGTGCCAGAGACCGGCCCAAAAGCCGGCCGGTTCGGTGATGTACATTTCATTGTTTGCCGCGCATCCTGTCAACAATGCAACGGCAAACAACAGCGCCGAAACTATTACAAACGTGTTGCGGTTCATGATCAAACCTCCCTTTTATATGATGCCTGAAAATATAAAATTATGTTAAAATTGCCAAGAAAAAACGGTCAATATGAATGATCGGGCCCGCAGCTGGGGGGCTTTGCCGGTGCGAATTTGACTTGACAGTGGCTGTGTTTGCCGGCTAAAGAGTGTGTATGAAAAATGGCCGCTATGTTGTTCGATTTTACTCATATTTAAAATTTTGATACGCAGTAACATCCCGTGCCGGCAGGATTGGGATAAAGCTGCAGAGTCCGGCTGCACTTGAGGCATTGGAAATTCGGCAGCCCATGAAAATCTTGATTTAGACGTTCAATTTGCCTATATTAATTCTTTTCTAAACGATAGAATGGCGATTATGAACCGAATTTTTATCTACAGTTTTGTTGTTTTTTTAATGGCCGGCTCTCTTGCTTTCGGGACCGATTGGGATCTGCCCGTCATGGGGCTGGACGAGATCGAACCCGGTATGCAGGGAGTGGGGCGCACCGTGTATTACGGACAGACCATCGAAGAGTTTCAGGTGGAAATTCTGGATATTGTCCGCAACCAATATCCGGATTTTGATATCATCCTGGCGCGGCTTGCCGGAGAACAGGCGGAGAAGAATGGTGTGGTAAGCGGCATGAGCGGCAGTCCGGTCTATATTGACGGCAAGCTAATTGGAGCGATCGCCTATCGTATGGGCACGTTTCTCAAAGAGCCGATCACCGGGATCATGCCGATTGAAAATATGCTGCGTCTGGACAAATTGAATGCTCATCATTCGAGGGAATGGAAGGCTCTGAACGGTTTTGGAAATCGATATCTGCAGGCTTGTTTGAGCGGCGGAGGCGATTCTCTGTGGATTGATCTTTTAAGTCAGGCGGCATCCACACGTTCGGTGTTTGCGCCTATTGAAACGCCGCTTGTGTTTTCCGGAATTCAGCCTGAGTTTATCGAACCGTTTCAGGATGTCTTGTCAAAAATGGGATTTACGTCTTCCGCAGGCGGGACTCGGGTGTCTCTGGTCGACAGCGCCGAGGTTCTGCAGCCCGGTTCTGCCGTCTCTACTGTATTGATCGCCGGTGACGCCGGGATCGCAGCCACGGGCACGGTCACAGCGGTTTCGGACGGAAAACTGCTGGCCTTTGGGCATCCCGTGTTCAGTCTGGGAGCCATCAACCTGCCGCTGTACGGCGCCCGCATTCACTGGACGGTTCCCAGTTTAATGGGGTCCAACAAAATGGCCACACCTACGCAGCTTTTGGGAGTTTTTCGACAGGACAGAATGTCCGGTGTGCTTGGTGATTTGAATGAGATGCCCCAATGGGTGCCGGTATCCTTGCAGACGCAGTCGCCCTATGGAGAGGATCAACAATTTGAATTCAAAATGGCCTGGGACCCGTCCCTGAACCATCTGCTTCCCTTTTATCTGCGTATTGCTTTGGTGCAGGCGCTGAACGTCTCCCGTTATGCGGGCGGACAGCATTCTGTGCGTTTAAAAGGATTTGTAGAACTGGTGTCCGGTGAAAAAATAGAGTTTGATGATTTGTTTTCGTCAAATCAACGATTCGGTTATTCGGCAACCGGCACGGATTTTGTCCAGGCTTCTGATCTTGTGACATCGGCATTGGGCGCTTTGATGATCAATGATTTTGAGGCGCCGCGCGTCAAGCGGGTTGAACTGGAAACCCGGACCCTGCCCGGTAAGTGGAAAACCCGTATCGAGTCGATCTGGCTGGACAAAACAACCGTAGAACCGGGGGATACCGTTTTTGTTACGGTTTCTCTGCGTGATACCCGCGAACGCCGTTCCACGATTATACGTCCGCTGGTCATTCCGCGTCACATCAATGCCCGGCGTGCAAGTATTCTGGTCGGCGGAGGACTCTATCTGGCGCAGTATGAATCCAAGGTGAATCGGGAGCTTTTTGTACCGCATTCATTTGATGATTTGCTGCGTATTCTTGAGGAGCGGCGAAAACCTCAAAATCTGGCGCTGCAGCTGCGCGGAACGGGTAACCATCTGGTGGTGGAGGGTCAGCGTATGCTGTCGGTTCCTCCTTCTGTGATGAACGTCATGGACAACCGGGGCCGCAGTCAGAACGGCGCCCGGTTGCATGATTACGCCTATCTTGAAGATATTGTCGAACTTGATCAGGTTGTCTACGGTATCAAGCGTCATGTCATTTCTATTGAACCGACAGGCAACGGCGGCGCATCCGGTAATCAAAACAGCAATCGGTAATCATTATAAAGGAATACACATGTTACGAGCGGTTTTTTTGTTTTGCTTATTGTGGGGGATGAGCCTTTGGGCGGTGAATGCAACCCTTGTCACGCTTGACAGCCGCAGCGAATTTGAACAAGGTACGCCGAAAAATGTTTCAATCGGCAAAGACGGTGAGCTGCGCACTTCACCGCGCAAACAATCCCTGCTCATGTCCACAGAACCTGTTGTCTGGAAACTGGTCAAAGACAGTGATGGAATTATTTATGCCAGCACCGGCAATCAGGGACGCATTTATAAAATATCCGGATCCGATACCAGTTTGTTCTATACCTCGGACAAACTGGCGGCATATGCCATGAGCGTCGACAAGGATGATAACCTGATCATTGGAACATCTCCGAACGGGCTTTTACAGCGGATTACCCCGGAAGGAAAAGTTTCCGACCTTTACAATCCGGATGCGGTTTATATCTGGGATATTGATATTGCGCCTGATGGCTCGATTTGGGTGGCCACAGGAGATACAGCGCGTGTTTATCATATTTCAGCAGAGGGAACGGTTCTGCAAAGGTTTACACCGGATGCCCAACATGTGCGCTGTTTATCACTTTACGGGGGCGCGGTATATGCGGGAACCAGCGGAGACGGGCATATTTACCGAATTCGTGAGAACGATATGTTTGTTCTGTTTGATACCATGATGGAAGAAGTGATTGATTTGTTTGTCAGGCCGGAGGGTGTGGTCTATGCCGCAGCCATGAGCAAAGCCATGCTGCATCCATTTGCTGCTTCAGTTTCCAGTCCGGACGAATCCAGTGAGGATAGCGAAAGCAGCGGAATGGTTTCTGCAACGAACGGTCTGATGTCGCCTCAGATGAGTTCACTGAACACGTCTCTGTTCCGTATCACCTCTCATGGTTACGGAAAGGAGTTGTGGCAAGGCAGTAAAGGAGTCATTCAGAGTATTGCACCGCTGGAACAGGATATTCTGGTCGGAACCGGTGAAGAAGGACGCTGTTACCGTATGACCCCGGACGGCGAAAAAACCTTGTTGTATCAGATGGACGAGTCGCATGTTTCAGCTCTTTTCACAACAAGCGATGATGTATTGATCGGCACATCCAACCTTGGGCATGTTTACCGGTTAATTGACGAGCCCGCAAAAAATGCCTGTTATTTGTCAAAACCCATCGACAGCGATGTCAGGGCACGATGGGGGGCATTGCAATGGGAGAGCAAGGGGCCGGTTAAAGCCATACAGTTTTACACCCGCAGCGGCAATACCAAAGAACCCGGAACCGCCTGGAGTGCATGGCAACCGGTTGCCAAAGATCAAAGCATTGCAAGCCCGGAGAGCCGTTTTCTGCAGTGGAAAGTCGAGCTAAAGAACGAATCCGCGATTATTGAAAAAGTAACCGTCAGTTATCTGCAGGCCAATCTGCAGCCGGAAATTACCAGCCTCTTTCTGCATTCTCACAATACGTTTTTCGAACATAAAGACCAGGACAAGGCTGGTCTTAAATTTCCTCAATCGCCGAGCAGTGAATCGGAAAAACAGGGGTATCGCAGTGTGGAATGGCAATTTCAAGACCCGAATTACGACGGATTGCTGTTTTCCGTGTATTATCAGAAAAAAAACAGCAGCTACTGGCGCCAAATGAAGGATGAATGGGCGTTGAATTATTACTCCTGGGATACACAGCATATGTCGGACGGCTATTACCGGGTTAAAATTGAGGCCAGTGACGCGCCCGATAATCCCAAAGGCAGAGAATTGGCATCTGATAAAATATCTGATACTTTTCTGGTAGACAATACACCCCCGGTATTGAAACATCTGACAGCTAAAGATTCTGTTCTTTCTTTTACGGTTTATGACGCGTGGTCACGAATAAAAAATGTCTGGTACAGCGAAAACGCCAGGGAATGGCAGGATGTGTTTCCGCGTGATGATATTGCGGATTCCAAATCGGAAAATTATAAAGTTCAACTTTCAGAGCCCAATGCGGATATTGCCATCAAGGTGCAGGATGAGTTCGGAAATGTCAATGTATACCCTGTAAAAGATTTGAATTGATCAAATGAACTGGACTTTATTTCAGCGGTTTCTCGAGGATAAATCCCTGATTATCCTCAGCACACACCTGAATCCGGATGGTGATGGTTTGGGTAGCGAATTGGCTCTTGCGGATTACTGCCGGCAGCAGGGGGTGCAATACCGAATTATCAATGTCGATCCCACTCCTCGCTATTTTCAATTTCTTGATCCTGAAAAAAAGATTGAGGTTTACGATGCTTCTGTCCACAATGCCGTGTTTAGGCAGGCGGATGCTCTGTTGCTGCTGGATGTGAGCGAACTTGACCGAATCGGCGCCATTAAAACGCAGAGTCGGGCCGCCGGACTCGAGACAGGTTGTGTGGATCACCATATTTACACCGGACCTGAATATGATCTGCAGCTCATTGACACAACGGCGTCGTCTACAGGTGAACTGGTGTTCCGGCTGCTGGATCATCTGGGCGCGGACTGGACCCGAACGATTGTGCAGTCGTTGTACACCTGTATTCTGACGGATACCGGCTCATTCCGGTTTTCCAACACAACGGCATTCACACACCGAATGGCGGCGCGCCTGATAGAGAACGGCGCTGATTACAGCCGGATTTATCAACAGATTTATGAAAGCGACTCGCCGGGACTGTTTCAGTTAAAGGGTAAATTACTGACCCGGCTGCATTATGAATGCAAAGGCCGGTTTGTCTGGTATGTATTGAGTCAAGCGTTATTGTGTGAAACCGGGGTCGAGCTGCAGGAAACGGAAGGCTTTTCGGATATACCGCGCCGTCTACGGGATGCCGAAATCAGTATCATGTTCACGGAACTGGGTGAAAATCTGACCAAGGCCAGTTTTCGATCCAAAGGACGTATTCCCGTCAATGAGCTGGCCCGACGGTTTGGCGGCGGCGGACATCAGTTTGCCTCCGGCGCCAGCTTTGAGCAACCGCTGAAAGCGGTTGTGGAACGGGTGGTTCGTGCCGCGTGTGAGTATATGAACCGCCGGGATCAGCAAATGGAGTGCAGCTGATACTTTTGCTAAAGTTTGTTACATTTCTTTTTCGTACTCGAACAGGGGAAAGAGTTTAGATGGCGTGCGGGCTGTTTTGAATAATGTGCGAAATGCCAGAATCAGTTCCGGGTGTTCGTCAGAGATGTCATTCTGTTCCGCCGGATCAGTTTCGAGATTATAAATCTCGACAGGAGAGGGGACATCTTTGCGTATTTTTCGCCGAATCCCTTTGTATTGCTTGTAGCGTATGGCCTGTTGTCCACCCAGACGACGAGATTCCCAATACAGATAGCTGTGTTCCTGTTTTTCCACGGGCCACTGCAAGAGCGAGTAACGCATGGATATACCGTCGATATCGGAAGGCGCCTGTACCCCTGCAAAGTCTGCGAGAGTAGGCAAGTAATCCCAAAAAGCACATACATGTTCACTGATGCTGCCGGCGGGTATTTGACCCGGCCAGCGCGCAATCAGCGGAGTGCGGATACCGCCTTCCAGAAGATCTTGTTTATAGCCGGAAAACGATCCGTTGCTGTCCCAGAAATCCGGCCGATGCCCGCCTTCCTGGTGTGGACCGTTGTCGCTGGTAAACAAGACCAGTGTATTATTGTCAAGATTGAGCTTCTTTAAGAGCGGAAACAGACTGCCGATTTGATTATCCAGATGAGTTACCATGGCTGGAAAAGCGGCGACCGGGTTGCGGACGATCGGGCCGCCGTAATCCGCTGTGACGTCATCGAATTGAGGTAATTTCTTCCGCCATTTGCAGTGCAGATCGGGGGGGGCATGCATGGAGGCATGCGGAATGGTGACCGGCAGATAACAGAAAAACCGGTTGTCCTGATTGTTTTTGATAAACTCGAACGCCTTTTCGATAATCAGGTCATGGGAATAAGTCTGGCCGTCAAGAGGGACTCTGTCTTTATCGTGATACAAATAAGAGGGGTAAAAACTATGGGCGTTGCGCTGGCAATTGTATCCGAAAAAGGTATCAAATCCCTGGTTCAAGGGGTCTCCTGAGCTTCCCGGATACCCCAGACCCCACTTGCCGAACATTCCGGTTTTGTAACCGGCCTGTTGTAAAAGCCTCGCCAGCGTCAAGGTACCCGCTTTGAGCGGGTATTGGCCGATGGGCTGAATTTCTTTATTGCCGCGTATCTGTGCATGGCCGGTGTGCATGCCTGTCATCAGGCAGCAGCGGGAAGGTGCACATACCGTGCTGCCGCTGTAATGCTGAGTAAAGCGCATACCCTCCGCGGCCATTCGGTCAAGATTTGGTGTTTCGAATTTTTTCTGCCCATAACAGCTTAAATCGCCATAGCCCAGGTCGTCCGCGACGACCAGAACGATGTTTGGCTGTGATCTGCAGGATCGAACAAGTCCCGGGAAGAAAGTGGCGCTCAATGCCGCAGCTGATTTTATAAACCGGCGTCTGGAAAGTTTCATGTGTTCACATCGTATAAGATGAAAAGGAGAATCCGTTTAATAAAGTTAAACCTAAACTGAGCGATTCTTCGAAAAATAAAAAACCTTTTGGGATTATAATGGATTGTTATTATTTTAATTAAGACAAAATCAACTAAAATCAATCCACGCACCCAAAAGGTGACAATAATATGAAGAAAAAAACCAATTCAAAGCAAGTAAAAATTTCAAAAATCGAGGTCACAACTGAAAAAATGAGCGGGCGCGGCGGCCTGTTTTTCTTTATCAAATATGTCGAAAACATTGGTTTTTTCAAGCTTTTCGAACAATGTCTTGGTTCTCTAAAAGGTTCGGCCAAGGGCATTAGTTGCTTTCAGTTTATTAAACAAGTTGTGGGCTGGTTCATTGATGGCACCGACCGTTCCATGTTAGGCTTTGATCGACGTAAAAACGACGACGCTTATGCCGCGCTCCTAGAGAATGAGCCTTGGCACATGGCGACATCGCATCAGATAAAGAGAATGTTTCGCCGACTTGGTTTTGTCGGACAATGGCTCTTTCGTTCTATTTTGCTCAAGCTTTTTATCTGGCGCCTTCATGTTGAAAAGCCCAAAGTGATCATATTATTCGCTGATACGGTGGTCTTTGACAATGACGATGCCCAAAAACGTCAAGGCGTTAAGCCAACTTATAAGAAGAAAAAGGGCTTTCAGCCGCTGCAAATCAGCTGGGGGCCTTATGTGGTGGATGCATTGTTCCGTCCTGGCAATGTGCACTGCAATCATGGGACAGATTTGAGAAAAGCTGTTGGACGTTTGGTCAAAGCGATTCGAACCCATTATGCTGATGTGCCAATCATACTGCTTAAAGACAGCGGTTTTTTAGATGATAAGAATTTCAGATTTTTTGAAGAACGCCTCGGCATTCATTATGCGTGCAGCGGAAAGCTCTATAAGGGTATTAAACAATATGTTAAAGAAGTTCCTGTTGATCGATTTCACTTGTATCAAATGTCGTGGTCGTTTGTTGAATTTGGTAACCGGCTTGACACGTGGTCTACATTTCGGCGATGCATTTTCACATCACAAGAAACCGAAGATAATGGCCAGATGACCTTTGATTTTGCTCGACCGGACAATGTGATTTATACAAACATTGGCCAGAATAAAGAATGTGATGAAAAGCTGGTGCAGGCAGTTGGCGATGACTATTTAAAGGCGGAAAAGATCATTGAATTGGATCATAGTCGCGGCAAGGGTGAACTTGTTCATCGTTCACAAAAGGATTTTGTCGTATGC
The DNA here is from genome assembly GCA_034521575.1 of candidate division KSB1 bacterium. Lineage (NCBI taxonomy): Bacteria > Pseudomonadati > Candidatus Zhuqueibacterota bacterium. The sequence goes on along the minus strand of JAXHMJ010000005.1, from coordinate 1,418,476 downwards.
GAGCAGCTTCCCTTTAAAGGCTTTGGAATGAACAGAGCCTTTTATTACATTTTTTTGATGAGTCATTTTCTATACGAAGCTTTCAAGCGTGATATGACCCAGGATGTGTTACCGGTTACGAGCTATCCCAGCACTTTTCGCCGGACTGTAATTGATTTTGCTGTCAAGATAATATCGACGAGTCAACAGGTAATCTTGAAAGTCACCCAAGCTACTTATGATGCATTAAAAATTCCACTTTTATGGCAGGCGATTCGCGAACAAAAACCAGCTTTCATGACATAGAGCAAAATGTTTCCAGAAAATTTTATTTCACAGGATTGATACGCCCTAATGTTAGTTTTTTCATGTTTTTAGGCATAGTTCATTTTAAAAACAGGTAAAAAGACTTTTGTAACATGAAAACAGAATAGAATTTACACAAATAGACATGACTGGCTCCCTTTTGAGCCAGTTTATTTTGTTCTGTTTTAAAATCGCTCAATTTAGGTTAAAATAAATTTGCGTAATATACAAGGCAGAAATAAGTGAAATATAAGCAGTGTTATGAAAAAGATAATGTGAATTTTAAAATGTATCGACGAGGTAAATATGAACGAGGGGCTTTGGTCACAACAGGTTTTCTGTCCGTATTGCGGGGAATCCATTGAACTGTTGGTGGATATATCCGTGTCCCGGCAATCCTATATAGAAGATTGCCCGGTCTGTTGCCGACCCATTACCGTTCAGGTGCAGATAAATGCAGATGAAATACCTGTGGTGACCCCATATCGCGAGGATGACTGAATTTATGACATTTTTTTACATGCATTTACCAGGTTTTACTTGTAATTAATGCTATGGATTATCATATTACTCTATCTCAACAACCTATCACTCATACCATTATGTACCGGTATGGGTTAATATCCATGTGATAAAGATTCAGATTTCCAACAGAATGTTTACAGGTTTATATTTTCAATAGAAATTCGTTGACATATATGACATATATACTGCCTCTGATTAACAATTTTGTGTAGCATAGAAAACTGTCCGGTTACACGGATAATTGAATAACAAGCGATTTTCTAATCAAGATGAATGAGGTATTTTGACATGGATAAGCATCAGTGCACCCGCCGATCTTTTATAAGTAAAAGCTTGCTGACTGCAGCAACGGTTTCAATTGTACCTTCTCATGTATTGGGCAAATCTCATACAGCGCCCAGCGACCGGGTGCGTGTTGCCGGTATCGGGATCAGCGGGATGGGCAAGCGCAATCTGGAACAACTGGCTCCTATCGCAGATATTGTAGCGCTGTGCGATGTTGATTTTGAGCGTGCCGCCCCTATATTTAAAACCTACCCCAAAGCCAAAATATATAATGATTTTCGGAAAATGCTGGATAAAGAACCCTCTATTGACGCTGTGGTTATTGCAACTCCGGACCATACGCACGCTGTTATTGCGATGGCGGCCATGAAACGCGGCAAACACGTGTACTGTCAAAAACCGTTGACACATACGGTGGAAGAGGCACAAAAACTGGCAGGCGCGGCCAAAGAGTACGGTGTGGTAACGCAAATGGGAAACCAGGGGCATGCCAGGGAGGGGGCGTTTTTACTGAATGAATGGATTGCTGCCGGTGCTATTGGTGAGGTCCAGAAAGTGCATTGCTGGACGAATCGTCCGATCTGGCCACAGGGCGTTGAAGCGCCCCAAGAGATTGTCTCGGTTCCCCCCACTTTTGACTGGGACCTGTGGCAGGGCCCGGCGGAATGGCGGCCCTATCATCCGGCGCTGACGCATTTTGTCTGGCGCGGCTGGAAAGATTACGGAGTGGGAGCCCTCGGAGATATGGGAGCGCACATCATCGACCATCCGTACTGGGCTCTAAATCTGGGCTACCCCGAACGCGTGCAAGCCACCTCTACTGATTTGTTTGATGCGAGCTATCCCAATGCTTGCGTGGTCAAATACCAGTTTGCAGCTAAAAACGGACGTGGACCCGTTGATCTGTGGTGGTACGACGGCGGATTAAAGCCGATGCGTCCCGAGTGTATGGAGCCCGGACGCCGTCTGGGCGGTTCAGGTATTTTGTATCAGGGTACAAAAGGTGTGATGATGCAGGAATCGCACGGCGGTGTGCCGCGTATTGTGCCGGAAACAAAAATGCGCGAGTTTGAGGTGCCGGAAAAGACTCTGAAACGCTCGCCCGGGATACATGAAGAATGGATCGAGGCGATTGTGAACGGCGGACAATCGTCTACGGATTTCAGTTATTCCGGTCCTCTGACGGAAACCATGCTGCTGGGCAATATTGCCATCTTGACCAGCGATCAGAATACCGTTCTGGAATGGGATGACCGGGCCAGACGGTTTACCAATCTAAAAGCCGCCAATGCGCTGTTGAGCAAAGAGTATCGAAAAGGCTGGTCGCTCGAAGACATGTAAATCATAAACCATCACTCAATCTGGACATCAACATGAAGCGAAATATTGCTATACTGCTGCTTGCCATGATCGGCTTGCTGATCACCGTTCCGGTCAATGCCGAGAATACGGACACTGCCTATGACGGGTGGAAGCTTGCTGTGCAGGCCTATTCCTTTAAAGAATTTACATTTATGGAAACGCTCGAAAAACTGGATTCGCTGGGGGTGCGTTATTTGGAAGCGTATAGCGGGCAAACACTTTGCGATACCATCCCCGATGTGAGGTTTGGACCTCAAATGCCCGACAGCCTGAAAGAATGGGTGCGGGGAAAACTTGAGCAAGCGGGTATTCAGCTGATTAATTTTGGGGTCGTCGGTCTTTCCAAAGATAAAGCTGCCAATGTCAAGGTGTTTGAATTTGCAAATTATTTTGGCATCGGCACCATTATTTCCGAGCCTCCTTTTAATGCCCTCAAATTGATTGACCGCCAATGTAAAGAATATGATATCCGCGTGGCTATTCACAATCATCCCAAACCGTCCCGTTACTGGAATCCACAGATCGTGCTCAAGGCATTAAAGGGCCGCAGCTCGTATCTGGGAGTATGTGGTGATACGGGGCACTGGATGCGTTCCGGCATTCGGCCGGAGACTGCTGTGGACTTTTTGGGAAACCGGCTGATGTGTTTTCATCTCAAGGACCTGAATGCATTTGGAAACAAGGATGCACATGATGTGCACTGGGGCTTGGGAGAGCTTGGCTTTAAAGAATTTTTAGCGCAGCTGCATAATATGGGGTTTCATGGGAGCTTTTCCGTGGAATATGAGTATCATTGGTTAGACTCGTTGCCTGAAATTCGGCAATGTGTTGATGCATTCAATAGAATCGCCGCAACCTTACCATCAGAAACAAGTGTAAAGGATGATGAATTATGAGTGAACAATCCAGAACGCCTGAAACAAAAAAAGAAAACAAAGCTGCATCGGACAAAAAAATAAACCGTCGTGATTTTGTGCAGGGCCTGGCTGCGGTACCGGCGCTCGGTGCATTTGCCGCTGCGTATTATCAAAAGCATAGCGAAAAAATGGAAAAAGCAATCGTGCGAGAACCGGCTGAATCCGGCCGTGAACTCAATGTTGCTTTGTTGGGCGCCGGCGCCCAGGGTCAAGTGCTGATGAACGCCTGTCTGCGTATACCCGGTATTCGATTTCGCGCTGTTTGTGATATTTGGGCTGAATATAATCAAAAGCGTGCGGTGCGGCTGCTGCAGAAATACAAACATGATGTGACCGGTTATGAAGATTATCGGGAAATGCTGGACCAGGAAAAAGATCTGGATGCGGTCATTATTGCCACACCGGATTTCTGGCACGCCCGGCATACCATCGACTGTCTGAATGCCGGTTTGCATGTGTATTGCGAAAAAGAAATGTCCAACAAGCTGGATGATGCGTATCGGATGGTGATGGCGGCGCGGGAAACCGGCAAATTGCTGCAAATCGGGCATCAGCGGCGCAGCAATCCGCGTTATATTCACGCTTTTGACAAGCTGCTGGGTGAAGCCGATATCCTCGGCCGCATCACATCGATAAACGGCCAGTGGAACCGTGCGGTTCAGCCTGACCTGGGCTGGCCGCAACGCTACGCCATCGATCCTCAACGTCTGAAAAAATACGGATTCGACTCGATGCATCAATTCCGCAACTGGCGCTGGTACAAGGGACTTGGCGGCGGTCCGATTGTGGATCTCGGTTCTCATCAAATTGATATTTATAACTGGTTTTTGAACAGCACGCCGAAATCCGTTATGGCGAGCGGTGGCACGGATTATTACGATAAAGCCACGCATGAATGGTACGATACCGTGCTGGCGATTTACGAATACGAAACCGCCGAGGGTCCGGTGCGCGCATTTTATCAAACGCTGACCAATAACAGCAGTGAGGGTTATTTTGAAAACTTTTTAGGTGATCAGGGTACGCTGCACATCTCCGAATCTGCAAATCGCGGTTCGGTATACCGTGAGCCCTCAGCGCCGCAGTGGGATGAATGGGTGCGCAAAGGCTATTTGACCAAACCGGAAAAAGTGGAAACTCCGGGTTCCAGTGCTGTACTCGATGTGCGGGAAACGATTGCTCCGGATAAACATGATATTCCGGTGACATTGACAGACCCCTATCATCAGCCGCATCTGGAAAACTTTTTCAACAGCGTGCGCGGAGACGACACGCTCAACTGTCCGGCGGAGATCGGTTATGAAACAGCTGTGACGGTATTAAAGGTGAACGATGCGGTTGAAGCGGGCCGCACGCTGAGTTTTAAATCCGATGCTTTTCATGTTTGATCGGATCTGATTTAAATGTAAAAACGATGAATGATCGTGTTAAAAAGGAGGCTGAGATGTTGAAAAATATACCTGTTTTATTGATGATGCTTGTACTGGTCGCTGTGAGTCTGGGCGCAGGTGAAGAGTTGGTCCCGATCAAAATCGATCTACCCAAACCCATGTTTGTCGGGACGCCGCAGAATATGGACGTTCCGAACCTGGAAAAGCCCGCCAATGAACCGCGCGAGCCGTTTCTCGCACCCAAAGGGACGGAAAATGTTGCGCTCGGCAAGCCGGTGACCAGTACGGATGATTTTCCGATCATTGGCGAGATTGATATGATCACGGACGGTGACAAGGAAGCTGCTGACGGCTATTATGTTGAACTGGGTCCCTTTGAGCAGCATGTGACGGTCGATCTGGAGGATGTTTATACGCTCTATGCGGTGGTATTGTGGCATTTTCATAAACAGCCGCGCGTTTATTTTGATGTGATTATTCAGACCGCTACGGATGCAGATTTTACCGAGAATGTGAATATTCTGTTTAATAATGACATTGATAATTCAATCGGTCTGGGTACCGGTGAGGACAAACATTATGTGGAAACCTCTGAAGGTAAACTCGTTGATGCCAAAGGCGTAAAAGCCCGGTATGTGCGTTTTTACAGCAACGGCAACAACAACAATGACCTGAATCATTATATCGAAGCCGCTGTATACGGAAAATAAAATCGACAACACTGACTTTGCAGGCGGACAATAAAAGGAATCGATTTATGAATTCAACACCTCTTTCAAAGCTGCAAATTGGAGCGCTGGTTGTCATGCGGGTGGCGATCGGCTGGCATTTTTTATATGAGGGACTTGCAAAATTGATCAATCCGGACTGGACCGCGGCGGGATTTCTTTCGCAATCCAAATGGATTTTCGCACCGTTGTTTCAATGGATTGCGGATACGCCGTCCGTGCTTGCTGTCGTGGATCAATTGAACACGTGGGGCCTGATTCTGATCGGACTCGGTCTCATGCTGGGTGCATTGGAACGAATTGCAGCGGTGGCGGGCGTGCTGCTGCTTTTGCTGTATTACTTGAGCAATCCGCCGCTTCCCGGTTTGTTCTATACCCTGCCCCAGGAAGGTAATTATCTGATTATCAACAAAACATTTGTAGAGATGACGGCTTTGTTTGTGATATCCATGCTCCCGACCAGTCGAGTGATCGGTCTGGATCGGCTGGTTTTTCGATCTAGAAAATCCTGACCTGTTAAAATGCGGGGTTTGAAACGCAAAGTAACGCTGGTGTTCAGCTGGGGGGCGGTTTTATTGACGGGAGCTGTTCTGAGGTTTAGCGCACTGGAACAGCGCCCCATGCACACCGATGAAGCTGTACATGCCATCAAATTTCAAAATCTGCTTCAAGACCAAGAATACGAATACGATCCGTTCGAGTATCACGGTCCCACTTTGAATGTATTCTCTCTTTTGCCCTGTTCCCTGACCGGCGTCGACACGATCGCGGCAACCACAGAGCGGCATTTGCGCATGGTCCCGGCTTTATTCGGCTGGCTGCTGATTTTGACCCCGTTGCTGGCAGTGACCCTGATCGGTCACCGGGCTGCAGGGCTGGCCGGAGTCTTTATCGCGATATCTCCGGCTTTTGTATTCTACAGTCGCTATTATATCCAGGAAATGCTGCTTGTTGTTTTTATCATGAGTGCATTGCTGCTGTTTGTTCTGGCGGTCCGGGATCAGCGTCGGCTTTTTGTTTTTTTGTCCGGCTTGTGTTGGGGACTGGCCGCCGCTACAAAGGAAACCTGGATTATTCCGGCCGGGATTTTGGCGATGATGTCGGTGATTTTTACGGTTTTGCATCAGCGCAACCTGGCCGGCAGTCTGACCCGTTACCTGATGTTCGGGTTGCTGCTCCTTGGCGGATTTGTGCTGCCGTTTGTGATATTTTACTCCGAATGGTTTACTGATTTCGGCGCGTTGAGCAAGCCGTTTGAAGCCTTTTCTGTGTATTTAAACCGGGCTGGAGGAGGGGCGCATTTGCATCCCTGGTGGACCTATTTCAGATGGTATGGGTTTTACAACTCTGCAGATTCTTTTTACACTGAAGGTTTTATTTTGCTTTCCGCGCTCGGCGGATTGACGATGGCTGTTCACCGGCGATTTACAGAGACCTCGTTGTTGTTTTTGGGACTGCCGACCTGTTTCCGTAAATACGCTGCCGTATTCACTCTTGCAATCGCCGGTATCTATATTCTGTTACCTTATAAAACCCCCTGGAGCTTTTTAACCGTCTGGGTGATCTTTAGTGTCTGGGCTGGTTTGTTCTGGAAACAACTGTTTGAACTCGTAAAAAATCGGCTTTGGATTTTGGCTTTGGCGGTTTTGATTTCGGGCACTGTCCATTTGTTGGCGCAGACGCTTCAGCTGAATTTCAAATATGATGCCCATCCGCAAAATCCTTATGTTTACGGCCATACCTCGCCGGATATTCTGAATTTGGTCGATACAGTCCGGGATATCTGTGCGGCAGTCCCGGACAGCGAAAACTATCACATTGAAGTTATTATGCCGGGACATGATTACTGGCCGCTGCCCTGGTACCTGCGAAACATTGAATATGTGGGATGGTACGACTCTGTGCCGCAGACTCTGCCGCTGCCAAAGCTGGTGGTGATCCCTCCCGAATTCGAGACTGATTTGGTGCGCCGTATTTATGAACTGCCTCCACCGGGCGAACGGCTGCTGTATGTGCCGTTGGCAAAATCAAGTTATTTTCTGCGGCCGGATGTTCAACTTGAGGTGTTTGTTCAAAAACGATGGCGCGACCCGTTACAGAATTAAGGCTTATGATCTATACCGCCAAACAAACAAACTTGCCTGACACCTGGACGTTTTCACATTCTGCGATGAACACCCGCTTCGATATCTGGTTATGCCATACCGATGTCGGTTATGCGGAGCAGGCGGCCTTTCAGGCCTTTGAAGGCCTGCTCGAACTGGAATCACAGCTGTCGCGGTTTATCCCCAACAGCGAAATCTCCCGGATCAATCAGTCGGCCGGGAAGGAATGGATTCAGGTTTCACCGGAAACTCTAAAGCGTCTGAAACACCGCCCTTGACCTCTATCATAAAACCGGCGGCCGGTTTGATCCGAATTATAAAAATCAAAACACAGCCTTTGCTGAATTGAAAATTGAATCGGAGCGCATGGCTGTATGGCTGCCGCCGGAAGGCCTGGATTTGGACCTGGGCGGGATTGGCAAGGGATTTGCCGTTGACCTGATATCTGAAGAACTTGGAGACTGGGACATCGGCCGCTATTTGATCTCAGGAGGACGCAGTTCCGTCCGCGCCGGTCTGCCTCCGGAAACGGTCGAAGGATGGACGCTGAGTATCTCGGCGCCGGAAAGCGGAGAACTGCTGGCAGCCTTTCCGGCGCAGTGTATCAGCCTCGGCGCTTCCGGATTGCTCAAAGGACCGCATATTGTTCATCCCCGGCGCGAGTCCGGACCGGTTGAATCCCGAGCTGTTTGGGTGGCCGCAAAATCCGCGGCTGTGGCGGATGCGCTGTCCACAGCTTTTATGCTGATGCCGGTTTCGGAAATCGATGCATACAGTCGAGCTTACAACACAAGTGTCATCTGCCGGGACGCGCAGTCTATGAAAAGTTTTGGCCCCAAATGGATAAAAGACGGGTAATCTGTGAATCAAAACATGCAAAAAATTGTTTTAAAAAAAGACCCGCAATTGGCGCCGCTGCTGTCTATAGTGATTCCGGTTTACAATGAGGCCGCGAAAATCAGGACGGATATTCTGGCAGCTGACCGGTTTTTAAGTGACAATCGATTCCCGGGTGAGATTATTGTTTCCGATGACGGTTCGGAGGACACGACGCTGAACGCAGCACAGCAAGTCCGGGAGCAGATCAGTGCACCGCTGCATGTATTGTCATGCCCACGGCACAACGGCAAAGGCGCGGCCGTGCGCAGAGGGATGGTTTTCAGTTCCGGATTGTTTGTGCTGTTTGCGGACAGCGGGCATTGTACACCCTACCATTACAGCATTGATGCGATGTGTCTATTGCAAGGCGGGTCATGCCAATTGGCGCACGCTTCGCGGTTCATGTCAAACAGCGAGATCGTCATTCCACAACCTCTGATCCGTCAATGGATCGGCCGTTTGCTGCGCAGGCTATTTCCCGTATTGTTGCCGCTCCCCGAAAATTTGACGGATACGCAGTGCGGATTTAAAATGTACAAGGGCCCTCAGGCGCGAATGATTTATCAAAATTTACGTTGTACAGGCGCCTTGTTCGATCTTGAAGTGATCTTGAACGCGCGCAAACATGGTTGTCAAATTTGTGAATTCCCGATTCAATGGAAAGCGGACCCGGACAGCCGGACGTCTTTTCTTAACAATATTGTCAAGATAACCACTGAATTAATATCTCTGTTTTTCCGGTTTCGATTTTAATTTTAATTTTAATTTTAATTTTCAAAAAAGGAGAGGTTTATGAAGACTATCGTGTTGTTCTGTCTCTTGGCGGTTGCAGTTGTTTTTGCCGAACCGCATCAGCAGTTTTACGAATATGAACATCCCATCCATAGTGCAGAGCGTGAAAATCCACCGATTGTTCAATCCGGTACCGAAAGCACACAGGAAAAGGCAGGTAAAGCGCCTTCGGATGCCGTTATTTTGTTTGATGGTGGTGATTTGTCAGCCTGGAGAACAGCGGAGGGAGAGCCTGCGGATTGGAAGGTGACGGATGAGTATTTTGAATGTGTGCCGGGGAAATCTTTAATTATAACGAAACAAGCATTTGGAGATTGTCAGCTGCATGTGGAATGGGCCTCGCCTGCTGAACCTGAAGGTAACGGACAGGGTCGCGGCAACAGTGGGGTGTTTTTGATGGGAAAATATGAGATTCAGGTGCTCGATTCCTATGAGAATACAACCTATGCGGACGGACAGGCAGCTGCATTATACGGCCAAAAGCCGCCGGAGGTGAACGCCAGTCGTCCTCCCGGCAAGTGGCAGACCTATGACATTATTTTTCGGCGTCCGCGGTTCAATCCGGACGGCTCGGTGCGCAAACCGGCTGTTGTGACGGTGTTTCATAATGGTGTGCTGGTTCAGGATCATGTTGAACTCACCGGACCCACCACCTATCAGATTCGCACCGATTATGCACCGCACTCTGACAGACTGCCGATTTTCCTGCAGGATCACAGCAATCCGGTGCGGTACCGCAATGTCTGGATTCGGGATCTGGAAAAAGAAAATGAAACCAAGCCATCCGCTGGTCACGTAACAGTCTCTGAAAAAGATTTAAACGCTTATACCGGGCTTTATCGCTCGAAATCAGATCCTTCTTTTGAGTTGAATGTCAAGCGGGCTGAGGATGACAAACTTTGGGTCGACCAGGTCCGGCGCGATCAGGTCGTGTTCCGGCCGCAGTCATGGCGCGGATTCTATGCACCGGTCTGTCAAATGCAGATGGCGTTCCGGCACAGAGACGGCAAGGTGACCGGTTTGAGGTTGATCCAGGACGGTAAGGAAATGTTTCTGGAAAAAGTAAAATAAACTGTTTTAAAATATACCAAGGAGCATGAGATGAAAAAATGCATTCTGTTGTGTTTGACATTGGTGTTTTCACTGCAGGCGGGTCAGGAACCCTTTAATCCGCGTTACGAAAATGTGCGTATCATTCCGATGGATGTATCTGTACAGTGCTGGACGTTCAATCAGTTTACGTTTGAGCAAGCGCTTGCAAAAATCAATGATCTCGGGGTAAAATACGTTGAAGCTTATCCGGGACAACGCTTGAGCGAGGAGCGTCCGGAATCGGAGACATTCGGTCATCATATGACAGCGGAACAGCGGTCCTGGGTCAAAGACCTATTGAAACAGTACGATCTGACGTTGGTCAGCTACGGTGTGGTCCATTTCGACAACACGCGGGAAGCGGCGGAAACGGTTTTTCAGTTTGCCCGGGATATGGGAATCTATACGTTGGTCATTGAACCGGAATATGATGATTTTACGTTAATTGAATCTCTGGTCAAAGACTATAATATCCGGGTCGGGGTTCACAATCATCCTGAACCGTCCAAATACTGGAACCCGTATACCGTGTATAACACAATCAAAGACCTGGACCCGCGTATCGGAGTGTGTGCGGACACCGGGCACTGGCTGCGATCCGGCGTCAATCCGGTGGAAGCCCTGCGGTTTCTAACCGGACGCATCACCAATGTCCATTTAAAGGATTTGAATAAAGCCGGCCGTAAAACCGCTCATGATGTGCCTTTCGGCAGCGGTGCGGCCCATATTTATGATGTTCTTGCTGAATTGACGCTGCAGGATTACCACGGGTTTCTGGCTGTGGAGCACGAAAACAAGGCCGAACGGTTGAATCCTTCGCCTTCCATTGAGAAAGGCCTCGATTATATAAAAAATATCACGCATCTTGACGGATACAGGTCCCTTTTGCCGTTTAACCGCCGGAATCTGCGTTATTCCAAGCACGGCTGGAATCATTACGGCCCCGGATATTTTATCCTGGATGAAGAAAACGGCGTGTTGGAATCTCATAAAGGTATGGGACTGTTATGGTACAGTGCGGAACCGCTTTCTGATTTTGTTCTCGAACTTGATTTCAAGTCCGAGTCCATGAATACCAACTCGGGGATTTTCCTGCGCATCCCGGATGTGGTTGTTAACAATGACTATATCACTAACAGCTTTGAAATTCAGATCTATGACCGCGGCATGGGGACTCATAAAACGGGCGCGGTTTACGATGCAGAAGCGCCGATACGAGATGCCATGAAACCGGACGGGCAATGGAATCATTACAAGATAACGTGCAAAGGTGATCGTTACAAAGTTGAACTGAATGGGGCTCTGGTCATCGACTGGATTGTAGAGCCGCGCGGTAAAATAACATCCTTTTCCGAGAACGGATATTTCGGGCTGCAGAATCATGATGATCACGCGGTCGTTCGGTTCAAGAATATTTATCTTAAAAAGCTCTGAATGGTATTTGACGCCCGGTTGTAAAAAAAATAGTTGCAATTTTCCTAATAAAGGCTATATTGGCAATTTGTTTTATGACCGGGCGTTTATCGTGTACTTGTTTATTGGAGACAGGAAATGAAACTCAACGGGGTTTTGCCGATCCGGGTGATCGAGAATGTATGGATCTCTATGCAGGACGGCTGCCGGCTGGCAGCCAAAATATGGCTGCCGGAAAAAGCGGATCAGGAACCGGTGCCGGCTATTCTGGAATATATTCCCTATCGTAAACGTGACATCAAGGCGGTACGCGACACCCAAATCCATGGCTATTTTGCCCAGCATGGCTATGCCTGTGTGCGAGTGGATCTGCGCGGAAGCGGAGACTCTGAAGGCGTGCTGCGCGATGAATATTTGCCGCAGGAATTGCAGGACGGACTGGAAATTCTGCACTGGATTGCCGCCCAGCCCTGGTGCACCGGCAATATCGGCATGTTCGGTTTGTCCTGGGGCGGATTCAACGGACTGCAGATTGCCTCCCTGCAGCCGCCGGAGCTCAAAGCGGTAATTACGGTGTGTTCATCGGATGATCGTTATGCCGACGATATTCATTACATGGGCGGCTGTCTGTTAACGGATAATCTGTCCTGGGCTTCCACGATGTTTGCGTTCAATTCCTGTCCTCCGGATCCTGCTATAGTCGGAGAACGATGGCGCGAGATGTGGCTGGAGCGACTCGAGGGAAGCGGATTATGGATTAAAAACTGGCTGGAGCACCAAACCCGTGATGATTTCTGGAAGCATGCTTCGGTCTGTGAGGATTTTTCCGCGATCAAATGCCCGGTTTTTGCCGTGAGCGGCTGGGCGGACGGGTATTCAAATACCGTCTTTCGCCTGCTTGAGAATCTGCAAGCGCCGCGAAAAGGTCTGGTGGGCGCCTGGGGACATAAATATCCGCATATGGGCGGTCCGGGTCCTGCTATTAATTTTCTCGGAGAATCTTTGCGTTGGTGGGATAGATGGCTCAAAGGCATTGATACCGGTGTGGAACAAGACCCCGTGCTGCAGGTGTGGATGCAGGATTCCGTCTCGCCGTTGTTGTCCAAGCGTCCGGGCAAATGGGTCGCTGAAAAGACATGGCCGGCTGACCTGCCGACCTGTGAATATGCGCTGCGACCCGGATTTTTGAGCGAGGATAAAACCTCGAACCGGGTGCTGACCCTTCAAAGTCCGTTGAGCGTGGGATTGTTTGCCGGCAAGTGGTGCTCGTATTCGGCAGCCACGGATCTGCCCTGGGATCAACGGGAAGAAGACGGCGGCGCTCTGGTGTTCGATTCCCCACCGCTGAAACATGATGTTGAAATACTCGGTATGCCGGAAGTAAAGCTCGGGATCAGTTCCAATAAACCCCGGGCGATGATTGCCGTTCGATTGTCTGATGTGGGCCCCCATGATCGCGCGACACGGGTAACCTATGGATTGCTGAATCTGACGCACAGAAACAATCACGAACATCCCGAGCCGTTAAAGGTGAATCACAAATATAATATTGTCATCCCATTGAATCATGTGGCGCAGCGCTTTCCCGCCGGCCACAAGATCAGATTGAGTCTGTCGACATCCTACTGGCCTCTGGCCTGGCCGTCTCCGGAGCCGGTGCAACTATCTGTTCATCTGGCATCCAGCCGTTTGAGTTTACCTGTACGCGAGCCGAAAGAGCTGGATCATCATTTGCGCGATTTGGGGAATGCAGTATCCGCACCTCCGCCGGACACCACCTTGCTGGCGCCTGCGGAGCGCGAATGGACAGTAAAGCACAATCTGGCGAATAACCGTGTGTCTCTGAATGTTATAAATAATGACAAACGCTATCGGCTTTATGATATTGATCTGGAAGTCCAGAGGGACGTCAAGGAAGAGTATTCTTATTACAATAATAACTATGACACGGTAAAAGGCCTGGTGGAAGGCAGACGCCGGTTTAAACGCGGTGACTGGGAAGTGCTGACGATAACACGAACGATCTTGACGTCCACTCGTTCACATTTTATTGTCCGGGCGACTCTGGACGCTTATGAGGGGGATTCACGCGTACACAGCAAAAGCTGGGAAGAACGAATTTCGCGCAATCAGGTATAAGGAAAGGAGATTCATATGGCAAAAAAAAATGTTTTTATTATCGGTTTGGACGAGTTTAATTACAAATTGCTCCAACACACCCCACAGGCCGCATATTGTGATTTTCATGCTGCTCTGGATATTAAGGATATCCGCAATGTGGATGATTATGATATGCAGCATTTGATTGATAAAGCGATCAAAAATATGGAAAATTTCGATGGTTCTATTGATGCGATTGCAAGCTATTATGATTTTCCGGGTACGGTTATGATACCTATTTTGGCAAAACAGTTTAATCTGCCCGGACCGAGCCTGGAAGCGATCATGAAATCTGAGAACAAGTATTGGAGTCGGCTGGAACAGCAAAAAGTGATTTTGGGTCATATTCCCCGTTTTCAGGCCTTTGATCCGTTTCAGGAAAATGTGTTTGACACGATTGATATTCTGACTCCGTACTGGATCAAGCCGATCAAATCTTTTCGTTCTTTTCTTTCTTATCAGATTAATGGTGAGGGACAGTTTTACGAAGCTATGGAAGAAGTAAAAAAGCATATTGATTTCATCGGAAAACCCTTTAAGCAATTGATGAACACCTATCATATGCCTCAGGAAATTGCTGAAATGCCGGAAAGCTGTATTGCGGAAAGTCCAATTGGCGGTGCGCAATGTACACTGGAAGGTTATGTTTATAATGGTCGTGTTACGGTATACGGAGTGGTGGACTCGATTCGTGAGCCGGACAGCTCGTCGTTCGCACGCTATGAATATCCCTCTTCGCTGCCTCTTGAAATTCAGCACCGCATGATTGATGTGGCGCGTACCGCGATTCAGCAGATTGAACTGGACAATTCTCCGTTCAATATCGAATTTTTCTACAATCAAAGCTATGATGAGGTGTTTTTGCTGGAAATCAATCCGCGCATTTCGCAGGCGCATACGGATATTTTTGAAAAAGTGCACGGAACCTCGCATCATCAGATTATGCTTGACCTGGCTTTGGGACAAAAGCCCAAAGTTATGGAAAAGAACGGCAAATATAATTTGGCTGGCCATTTTATGGTGCGTACATTTGAAAATGGCGTGGTAAAAAAAGTGCCTTCTGATGATGAAATTAAAGCACTGAAAAAAGAGCAGCCGGATACACGTGTTAAAATACCCGTGCATCCCGGAATGCCATTGTCGGATTTGCAAGGGCAAGACAGCTATAGCTATGAAATCGCCAATCTTTTTATCGGAGGACGAGATCAGGCGGATATCATTGAACAATATGACCACTGTCTGGACATGTTGACTTTTGAAATCGAACCTGAAGAAATGGAAGGATTTTATCAATAGGCCCATGATGCTGCAATGAATAAATACGGACAGGCGCTGGCGCAGGAGACCAAGGCCAAGGGCCGCAATGTGATTCTGGGTCCATGCGTCAATATACACCGCACGCCTTATGCGGGCCGGAATTTTGAAAGCTTTGGAGAAGATGCGTTTCTGGCGGCTGCGATCACCGATCCCTATATCCGCCTAAACCCTGCTGTATTGTTGTACATTTTTTTGCTTGAATTCATCAAAAATATTTGTAATTTCTTTTGTGGAATAGGCCGTGTTTGATCGAGTCTATCCTTTTGTTTTTCAGCATTTGTCTTTTGTGAGTATTAATAGGGAGAGACGATTATGATATCCATGACCCGGCGTCAATTTATGAAAACAACAGCCGGTTTTGCCGCTTTGTCGCTGCCGGGGGTAGGCTTTACGACAAATGAACCCGATGTGATGGGGCCAGTCAAGCTCGGAACCACGGGGATTTCAGTGAGCCGTCTGGCTATGGGGACCGGCACGCATGGCAGTGAACAGCATTCCCGGCAGACCCGCTTGGGAATGACCGGATTTGTTGATCTGGTTCAGCATGGCTATGAATCGGGGGTGCGGTTGTTTGACATGGCGGACAGTTACGGATCGCATCCGTATATGCGTGAGGCTTTGAAGGAAATTCCCCGCGACCAGGTCACGCTGTTGTCAAAAGTCTGGACGCGACCGGCGTCCTGGGCGGAATTCACCACCGCGCAGGCCGCTGTGGACCGGTTCCGTCAGGAACTGGACGTGGATGTAATCGATATTGTGTTGATTCATTGTGTGATTCGGCCGGACTGGCCGGAACTGTATAAACCGGTCTGCGACGGCTTGTCCGAACTGCGTGAACGTGGTGTGATCCGTGCGTGCGGCGTGTCCTGTCACTCGTTCCAGGCGCTGACTGCCGCAGTGGAATCGTCCTGGACCGGAGTGATCATGGGCCGTATCAACAACAGCGGTACGATGATGGGCGGTTCGCCGGAACAGGTGTCGGCGTTGCTCCGACAAGCCCGCAAGGCGGGAAAGGGTGTCGTTGGTATGAAAATTTACGGCGGCGGCCGGACCACGGACCCCCAGCAGCGGGAAGAGTCATTGAACTTTGTCTGGAACAGCGGCGCGGTGGATGCGACCACCATCGGTTTTGAATCGACTGACCAGGTGGATGATACGATCAAGCGTATGCAGCGGATTGTGCCGACGGCCCTTGGTGCAAGCGGCTGAATAGATGAGATCCGCGTTGTTTGATATGCTGTTATTCATTTTTCGTAGCAGAAATTCAAAGGAAGGGAATGATGAAAATTTTACTTTTTGTTTTGCTGCACTGTGCTGCGCTGGCCGGGGGGCAGTCTTTACACTGGCAGGATGACATTGAACTCAGTACCGAGGAGTCCAGCGGCGCGGTCACCACACATGGCGGGTATTCTCTGTGTGCTTAGGAGGATACGCTGCATGCGGTCTGGACTGCGATCCTGTCTGACAGCAATAGCGATATTTTTTATAGACGATCGACAGATGCCGGAGCAACCTGGCACGCCCCGATCCGACTTTGTGAAACAAGCGGTAAATCTACAGCCCCCTGTCTTGCTGTGAATTCAACACATGTATATACAGCCTGGAAGGATGAAACAGATCATGACTGTGGGGACATTTTCTATGCCTGTTCGCCTGATAATGGTCGTCATTGGAAACAACCGGTACGTACAACCCATAATTTTTCCAAATTATGAAATCTATTTGATACAATCATTGAATTCGGGCCAAACATGGGCTCTTCCGGAGCGTCTCACGTTTTCCGACGGTCCATCCACGAACCCGACTGTGATTGTAAAATAAAATATAGTGGTGATCGCCTGGCAGGAATAAGTTGAGGGATGTTATCAGATTTTTCTAAAATATTCGCCGGACAATGGTATTACATGGAGTGACAACTGTCGTGTGACGGACCATTCCGGTACCTGCCGGTCTGTATCAGTGGATGTAGATGAAAAAGGAATGATTTACGTCATGTGGTTCGACAACCGGGACGTGCCATTTCGAGTCTACCTTAAAAAAGGCGAGTTTGTTCAGACTCGAGTAACTATGCAAACTACAAATTTATATCATTAAAATGAGAATATTTGTAATGGATCAAACGGGGTTTAGACCTGTTTGAAACGGATTGGAGAACCCTATGCACAGACTATTATTTTTGATTGTTATAAGCATGATTTGGAATTGCGGATCAGGTCAGCCTGAAGCAGGTACGGACATTCCAGCGAATCCTCAATTGGACTATGAATCCTATACGCCGGCTGGTACAGATCGTGTCATATCCCGTTCAGATTACATGAACAGGCTGCAGGGATTCTGGCTGGGACAGTGTATCGGCAACTGGACCGGCCTGGTGACGGAAATGGACAAAATCGGCGATATCGGTGAGATCAAAACCGGTGATTTTTACACACGCGAGGATTGGGGGCAGCCGGATCAGCTGAATATCTGGTCAGTCTGTTTTACGGTGAAGGAGATATCAAGGAAACCATCAAGATCGGAACTCTGGCCGGCTGGGACTCGGACAATCCCACCGCTACGTGGGGCGGCCTATTGGGATTCATGCTCGGCAAAGACGCGGTGGAAGCGGTGTTCGGACGTGAGTTTGCGGATGAATACAATATCCACCGAACGCGCCAGAATTTTCCCAACGACGGCATCGATACGTTTGAGAATATGGCCCGGACCGGTGTGTATATCATTGATCGTGTGGTGCAGAAGCAGATGGGCGGCGGTGTTGATCTGGAGAAGAATGTCTGGTATATTCCGGATCCGGGAATCAGGGTTAAAACGGCAAACCGGTGAGATATTGCCACAATAAATTTTATAAAGAGATAAATCGTGCTGCTGATTTTGTATTATATACTTGAACAAAATCACAATACTTTGCTGGCTTTTGATTAATGTAATGATGAACCGAATAATTCAATACGGTAAATATTTATACAATTATAAAATAATAGCGTAAAAATATATCACTTTTTAAACAACCAATTGTTTGATAAATGCGTGAATAAGAAACTATTGAATTTATATATAAAAGAACTTATATTGAGTTACGTTATATCCTTTTTGGTAAATACTAGAATAAATAATTAATATGAGAGGGGATGTGATTATATAATATGCTAAAAATAAATTTAAATGCTGCTCCATTTTATCAAACTGATCTTGGCGAGGCGTATTGGGGTGATAGCCTGCAGTTGATGAAAGAGATACCTGATTCCTCAATTGATCTAATTCTAACTTCTCCCCCTTTTGCTCTTACAAGAAAAAAGGAATATGGAAATAAACAGGAAGAGGAATATATTAGCTGGTTCCTCGAATTTTCAAAAGAGTTTTACAGAATCATTAAAGATGAAGGTTCTCTAGTTATTGATTTAGGTGGTGCATATTTGCCAGGTTATCCAGTAAGAAGCATTTATCAATATGAGCTTTTAGTTAGGTTATGCAGAGAGCAAAAATTTTTTCTGGCACAAGAGTTTTTTCATTATAATCCATCAAGATTACCAACTCCTGCTGAATGGGTTACGGTAAGACGAATAAGAGTGAAAGATTCGGTCAATGTAGTTTGGTGGCTTGCTAAAAGTCAATATCCAAAAGCAAAAAATAGAAATATTTTAAGACCATATAGTGACAGTATGAAGACTTTAATTAAAAATGGTTATAAGGCTAAACTTCGCCCAAGTGGTCATGATATATCTGATAAATTTGGTAAAGATAATGGTGGCGCAATACCGCCAAATCTTTTAGAATTACCCAATACAAACTCGAATGGTCAATATCAGAAGAAATGTCGTGAATTTGGAATAAAACCACATCCTGCACGATTTCCAAAGGGCTTTTCTGATTTTTTTATCAAATTTTTAACGGAAAAAAATGATATTGTATTGGATCCTTTTGCTGGTTCAAATACAACCGGATTTTCAGCAGAGTTGTTAAATCGGAAATGGATATCTGTTGAATTAGAAAAGAACTATTTAGAAGGCAGCATTTATCGTTTTAAATCTGAATTAACTTTATTTCCAATCAAACTAAAGGTCAATGGTGTCAAGACTGGGTAAATACGATCTACTTGAATTGATAATACAAAGTGTCCGTGAAAGTGGGTGGCATGTTCTTTTTTTATCGGATAAGAAGTCTCATCCATTTCGGCTCAAGATATATCATGATGAAGAGAACTACAAATTGAAAATTTATATTTGGAATTTAACGCATGGCGGCGGATCAAAAAGACCCACTGACGAGTATAGGATTCAAATAACTGGTATAGATCGCTTTGTGCCGGAATATGATGGGAAAACGCTTATTTTAGGATGGTGGAAAGAGGGGGAGGTTTTTGCTGGATTTGATTTTAAACGACATAGTAGTGACTTTGGATTTTCGCCTTCAATACAAATAAGAGAACAAGCACTTAGAAAAGCATATATTAAAGGTATTGCCCCGTGGGAAAAAGGTAATCAAGAAATTTCAATTGCTTTTAGGCCTGATTTTTTTGTAGAGTATGTAAGGAATTTGGAAGTATTGCATACCTTTGGAGAATCAAAACAAGATTATGATATATTGGATCGGGTTACAGAAAATCCCGATGAAATAAATGATACAGAAATTGAAAAGGTAACACAATATAGAAAGACAACTCTAAGAAATGTAAAAAAAAGAATTCGAGATTATAGTTTTCAATCTCGAGTTTTAACATCATATTCAAATCGTTGTGCCTTTTGTGGTCTTCAACTTAAATTGGTTGATGCAGCCCATATTATTCCCGTACAATATGATGGTAATGATGAAACTTCTAATGGTATTGCTCTTTGTGCTCTACACCATCGGGCATATGATATAAATTTGGTAACATTTACTGAAGAATACCAAGTTGTTTATGATAAGTTTAGATTCAATGAACTTTCCAAGCTGGATTTGGATGATGGGGCTGAAAAATTCATTAGAAATTTGAGATCTGTTATACATTTACCACCAGCAAAATCTGATAGACCCTATGTAGATTATATAAAAAAGGCAAACAGTTTAAGGGGTTGGGAAAACTAATTAAATTATTTTAGTAAAAGTATTTTCCCACTTGTTTCCTTTGTGTTTCTAAATATAAAAAAATAAATTCCACTTTCCCATTCATGTGCATCAAGATGCATTTTTGAATAACCTGCCTCTGTATGTAATTGCTTTGACAATATGTGTTGCCCGCGCAGATTAAAAACATCGAGTTGTATTTCACCCGCTTGCGGACTGTAAAACGGGATCACGGTTTCTGCATTGAACGGATTCGGGTGATTGGGAAATACTTGAAATGCTTGCGGGGATGGCGGGGAATCCTGTTGCATAAATATTACCCGGCGGGTCTATATGCAGAGCTGCGGCGGCATCTGAATGTATGCTGTTCGGAGCGCTCAGCTCGTTCTGCTGAACGCCAATAGCGTTGTATTTGATGATCAGAAAAGCGGATTCACTGCTGCGGCCCGCAATGTAAAAAATTCCGGACGAGTCCACCTCAATGTCATGGCTCCAGTGAGAGTCCGGCTGTGTCAGTCCGGGGACTGTACAGCCAATGATCATAAAAAGTACAAGAAAATAGTTTGTCATAATATTGGATTTCGTTTTAAATGCTGATTTGTAAATTTATTTCAAAAACGCTGAACGCAGCGGATCCCAGGCCGGAATGCGCTGAACAGGTTTTACAAACAACGCCAGTTCCTTATCGCTCAAATATTTTTTGTTGATAATAAGATTAAATACATATGGATCGAACCAGTTGTCGTAAAGGGTCCAGTATCCGCTGTCGCCGCGGTCCGTGCCCCATGAATTTTCAACCCGCCATTTGTGCACTTTGCCGTTCAGTGTGTCGGCGGCAATGAACACCATGGCATGATTGGCCACACTAACACCATAGTGGATGCGGTTTGCTTTGGACATATCCAGACTGATATCAAAAAGCGATTCATAATCGTAAATATCATCCGCCATAATGCCGTGATCGCGTTCCATCTGCCAACCGGCGTCGGCGGCGAACCAGACCGGCTCTTTGTTCAGCAGCGACTGCAGGGCAGCCTGTTTCAGTATTTCCGGCGAAACGTTGATGAATTCCATATCGTCGCTGCCGGTGAGATTGGTGCAGAAATTAATAGCGTAATGGTTACGTGAGGGATAGGCGGGGTAATCTGCCAGCGTCACGTAATCGCTTAAATCCAGATTGACGGCGTGCCTGTAAAATTCTTTTGGGGTAAATGTGCCAGTGATCAGGCTGTCAGCTTTGTTTCGTACACGCCAGGTAAAGGATCGCGGCGGCGTGCCGAAATGCAGCGCCACAAGGCGGTAGCAATCCTGTAACATCTCCTGTTTGCGCTTACGCAGATGGGTTTCAGAATCCGGCATGGAACGCAGTTCCGCGGCATAGCGGCGCAGCAGGGTACCCAGGGTTTTGTTCAGCATGCGAGAATTACTGGTGTTTTGCGTTTCCTGCATCACTTCCTGCGGCACGGCACCGTATTTTTCAATCAGATTGACGGCATAATTCCACCAGCCGCCGTCGGGCGCCGGAGCGTCAAGAATGGCCTGTAATTCGCGGTCATCAATCGGGCGGTCCCGGGTTTCTATGATCGTGTCCAGAAAATAGTTGGACTTTTCGAGCTTGTCCCAGAAGAACAGATAGGACGGGGAAAACTTGAATTTGTCCAGGTTGAATGAATCCATAACCACCGGGCGCATGATATTCAGGGCGGCGAACAGCCAGCAGCGTCCGGTGCTTTGCTGGTCCGTGATGCCTTTGGCATCCGTGGTGACATTGAATGCGTCATTGTGCTGATTGACGCGTTCCCGATTCAATACCAGATCTTTGATGTCATTATTGCTGACGGCATTCAGCAGGGCTTTGTTGGCGTCTGATTGTTGAAGGGAACGCTGCATGGTTTGGATGTCCGTCTCAGAGAGTCCGGGTTGAACACCCGCATACAATACTGCAGTCGTGAAAAGAAGAAACAGGCAGAAACGCAGAGTTAGAGAGTTCATAGGCTCCTCATATTAGTAAATTTGAAATGAAAACAGGGTGCCGAGCTTGATTCCTATAACCGTCGCATCCGGATCCAGAGTACCCCAGCGAAGCTCCAGATACGGCGATAATGGATATCCATTTAAAGCAAAATCTTCAAAAACCGTTCCCAGTAATACAAAGTGTGATTCGGGCACACGCGAGCCTTTGCTGATATGTTCGTAACCGGCATACGGAATGATTTGCGGCCGCACCCGGTATCCCAGTTTGATATTTTGCAGGGAAGGCGCCTGAAATTCACCGCCGTACACCAACCTGCTTTTTTCCCGGTAGAGCGCCAGGATGGATAGCTTGAATCGTTCGTAATTCATGATACCGCTGAATGCAATGCCGAGCGTGGCCCGATTGACTTTTTGCTGCTGCATTTGTTCAGGCGTATAAACAGAAACCTGCAAATCACCGATGAAACCCGGTTCATCCGGATCACCGCTTTCCAGGCCCAGGCTCAGCATCAGTACATCACTGGGATCGTACTCCAGTCCGTTTAGAATCGGTGTGTAGGCTGACCGGTAATAAAACGCGGCGCCAAAGGCAATCGATGTATTGTCACTGATTTGATCGCCTACCGAGATGCCGGCGCGGAAGCCCAACCCGGATTGTTTGTACAGAGTCGGTGCATCGATAAACGGTAATTTTCCTGTGGCCATCACGCGGAATTCATCCGCACTGATTTCAGAAGTGCCGACGGGCAGAGTTGCACCTGCGGATAACGTGAGCTGCCGCCGCACTTTATAGTGTACTGTAAAATCAAGATTACTCAGTCCATAGAGTCCGGTTGTATCATACATCTGGTAGCCCTGATTCAGCTTGAAGGTATAGCGCATATAGCGTGTTGGTGTATAGTCCATGAACAGAGGCAGGGAGACCATGGTAAAGGCGCGCGGATCGATATTATTTGACTGGATGGATGCATACTGTGCGCTCAAGCCCACGCTTTCCTCAATGCGGCGCAGAGAGAACAGGGATACCTGCGAGGAATCAGTTTGCGCATCCAACGCAAACGATGCGGCCAGAAAAAGAAAAATGAAACAGCTGTTTGTTTTGCGTTTGATCATTTATTGTTCCTGTTCATTTGATGAAATCCGGCTATTGAACAATGATAGTAATTGCTGTCAGTCCGTAGCGAACGTACAGGGGGTTTTCCCGGGTGAGCACAGCGATCGGCAGTGTTCCGGTTTCAATGGCGCGCAGGATCTGTGAATCGGATAAATCGTAAACATCATTGCCGTCATCCCAGACCAGGCTTCCGTAGGTCGAGTGGGTCGCCGATACAATTTGTCCGGCTGTTTCCTCCGGACTGGCTGCCAGTATAATATAATAGGTGCCCGGCAGGGAAGGCGCCGTGAGCGACAATTGTCCCTGATAGGACAGTTCATTCATGACATAATCCTGGGCCAGCCAGTAACCGGTTTCGCGGTTGCCCCTATTGGGTGTCGCTGCCAGCGGGATAATATCGGTCACGGGCAGATTGTGTTCAAAATAGACTGTGAACGTACCGGCCAGTTCCTCCCCGGGATTTACCCGAAATTCCGCAGCAGCTCCCTGAATTTGTTGATCGTTGACCGTGGCGGTCTGCAGCTGCAGCCGTAAATAGGGTTGATTGGCGACCTGAGTAAAAGAACGGGGTTCCGACCATACACCCCGGTTCCCGAGAATATCCTGCGCCTGAACGCGCCAGTAATAGGTCGAGTCGGACAACCGGACATCTTCGGTATAGAAAAAGCTGTCCGTAAGCGAATCTTCTACCACGGGATTGATGAAATCAGGAGAGTACGCCAATTGAATGATGTATTCAGCCGCGTCGGTGACGGGAGTCCAGGATAATTCCAGGCTGGCAATATCCGTTATAAAACCGTCTTCCGGTTGCAGCAGATCCGGAGCGGCAGGTCCCGCTGTATTGATGGTAAAGGTTCGGGTGACAGACCAGCTGCCGACATTGCCGTATTCGTCGCGTGCGCGGACTTTCCACCAGTAGCGACTGTCTTCCAGTTCTGTGTTCAGAATGACCGAAGTGACGGTCATGCTGGAATCATGTACGATGGGAGACGTAAAGGACTGGTCATTATCCACAATTAATTCGTAGCGAAGCGCTCCCTCAGCAGTAAACCAGCTCAACTGCGGGGTCGGAATTCCGATTTCGGCATTGTCCATCGGTTGATCCAGCTCCGGAGCGGCAGGTCCCTGTGTGTCTATGGTAAAAAATTGTGCATTCGACCAGCTGCTGATATTGCCGGCCGCGTCGCGCGCCCGAACCCGCCATGCATACAGTCCGTCAGAAAAGGGGGTTGTGTTTTCCCAGGTTTGAGCCGAGATCATGGAATCCGAGATGACCGGTGCGGTAAAAGCCTCGGAATAATCAACCTGCAGATCAAACGATACTGCATCTGTTTCAGCAGACCAGGAAAAAGAAACGAACAAAGTGGTGAGCACACCACCGGCTTCCGGCTGGTTCGGAATCGGGACAGCCGGCGCGGTTTTGTCGATTGTGAATGTAAAAGTCGTTGACCAGCTGCCCCAGCGCGCATGCGCGTCTTGGGCGCGTACCCGCCAGAAATAGAGCGCCTCGTCCAGCGGAGTATCCAGACTGTACTCGGGGTTCAGAACAGAACTGTCTTCCGCCGCCAACAAGTCATCGGAATAGCTGATCTGGATGTGATATCGGGTGGCGGCGTCAACTGCAGACCAGAGGAAAATCGGTTGCGCATCATTAAAAGCGCTGCCATTATCCGGCGATTGCGGCTGAGGCGCGGCAGGACCGGCGGCGCTGATCTGAAATGAACGAATTTCCGACCATCCGCTCCAGGCCCCGTCATCGGTTTGCGCGCGGACCTGCCAGTAATAGTGCGAGTCACTCAATGTTTCTTCCGGCGTATATGCGGTATTGGTGATCAGAGAGTCATTGATGATTATTTCTGTAAATGTAGAATCAAAACCGACGCGGATATGATAGAATAACGCGTTTTCGATTTCAGACCAGCTGAACCGCGGCGTTGCGGTGTTCAGCTCTGCGCCTTCTGTCGGCAGCAGCAATCTGGGAATGGCCTCACTTACATACACAGTTTTTGCCGCAGTGGCAGTCACGCCGTTTGTATCCTTGATTTGAAGCACGACTGTGTAGGTTCCGGGAATCTGGAATTGATGAAATACGGTTTTTTCACTGCTGTAACGCGTCCAGATTCCATTGTTTCTCCAATCCCAGCGGAGCAAAAGGTCTTCCGGTGCATCCTGTTCATCGTAGCTTGCCGATGCATCGAATTGGAACTCGGTCTGCACGCTGCCGCTGTCCGGACTGACGGTGAAAATCGGCGCCGGAGGCGTATTGTTGATCTGATCGATAGGAATGGCGTTGGCGTGCAGATCAAAGGTGATATTGGGAGTTAACAGGAAAAGAGCCGCAGAATAACTTTCCTCGTGCGGCGCCACGGCAACCAGACTGTCACCCTTGTAACAGCCGATCCGATAGCTTTTCAGACCGGGAGAGAGATCATATTTTCCGTAAAACCGTCCGTCCTGAAGTGTTAAAACCGTGCGCAATTCAATGTCAAAGCGACCGCCGGTTAATATGTCCAGATATCCCTGATCTCTGCGCATCCAGTAGGATTCAAAATCGCTGGAATCACCTTGAAAGCCTTCCAGAAAGGCAGAAATGCGTTCGTGAAAATCATATTCTTCATGATATTCCGATTCTGACTGCAGGTTATAGAATACAATACTCAGTTTATCAAACAAGTACGGACCCGCCGAGTCGCTCAATTGTTTGTGCAGCGGAGCCGATTCCGATATTGTATGGGCTCGGGACTGCGTTGTGTCATCAGCTGCATTCCGGGTGGGGAATCCGTAATGCAGATGCAGCCGTACGTCGGCTTTTTTATCAGGCGAATGCGGTTGAAACAATTCACAGGAGATCAGGAAAAAGATACCTGCAAAAAGACTGACAAACAGGAGACGAATAGGCTTCATACGGGTTCCTTTCATGAGCCTGGACCAGGCTTTATTTCAATGAGACTCCCGGAACGGTCGGTCCAGGATTGATCCGTTCAACAGTGGGCGCTTTGATATCAATAACCACCGTGCCGTTATCAAGCAACGGGGGCATAAAGCGTTCCTCGAGCCCCGGGTTTTGACGTTCCCGGTCATCACGAATGTCTTTCATTTTTTGTTCAAGCACAGGGCGCGGCAACGCCGCCAGTCTGTTGTTGATTTGCGATGCCGCCTGGCGTGCTTTTGTAAATGAAGGATCCAGTCTGCTTGCATTTTCATACGCGCTCAATGCAGTCTGATAATTGCCCAGATATTCTTCGTGCCGTCCTTTGGCATAGAGGACATAGGCTTGAAGATTTTCTGTGGGGATGCGGTATAATTGATCTGCGATTTCCGGCGTGACTGTAATTCCGTTTTTCTCAAGGAATTTAATGTTCAGGTCAGATACGAGTCTGAAAAATTCAGTGCCGTCCCCCTTGCGAACGCTCAATTTTTCATACGAGGGATCGCTTCGCTGCATATCAAATCCGGCCATTAGGATTTGCCGGTTTTTCAGCATCACAATCCCGGTGACTATTTTTTCCGCGCGCAGGGATCTGATCTGTTCAAGGGGAGAAAATGCGTTAAATTCCTGTTCCAGAATCGTGGAATAGGACATATCAACGAGTTCAAATTGCTCAAACAGGCCGAGATTGGCTGTAAAAAATTCCGTGGCGGCAAGTCCCAGGCCGGTATTCGAGTTGTTTTCATAAAACGGAATCACACCTACGCTATTGGGGAGCACTGTGTCCTGGTTGGCATAGGTGCTGAGCAGTGTTTTAATCTGTCGACGGTTAACCGGTGTCGTGTTATGGGATTCTACGGAAAGAGGCGGATGAATGACGCTGCAATGGAACACCAGTGCGAAACATAGAGGGAATACAATGCCGGGAATTTTACGGACGCTCATCATCCATCTCCCTGGTTAAACGTTTCACATAAATGGATACAGACGATTTTAATTCAGGATGGGTGGCGATAATATATTCGAGGTGTTGTTTGGCTTTATCCTGCAGAGACCGCGCTTTTTTCGAATCACCATTTTCTTTTGCAACGATGGCCTGACGCATTTGATCTCTGGCTGTCAGAAAACGCTCGATCCCTTCTTGTGAGGCCTCTCCGAGCTCTCCGGCTCCGATACCGTAGCGGTCGTAAAGTACGCTGCTCAGTCCGTGCATAAACCGGTATCCGGCATCCATGGCCAGATCATCGATTTTTTTCAGCGATCCTTTAACTTTGACCGCTTTGAGAATCAATGTGGTCTCAATATCAATGATTTTCAGCGTCAGAAACGTCTGTTTGTAAACCTGGGTGACCGTCCCGAATAATGCAAGTTCCGCGCCCCTGGCCTTGCCGATTTCCACGGCCTGGTCTGCTGTCAATCCGCTTTGCTGAAAGTTGATTTCCTGCATCAGATCATCAATGTGCTGTCGATCCACCACCTCGAAATATCCCGAACTTGTCAATTGACCGGCGAACAGATCGTAAAACAATTCATTCAGTTGTTGCATCGTGTCGCGTTCATTGGCATCCAGCGAAGCAAAATGAAAGGGGAAAATAGCAGCTGTTTTGGATTGCTGCGCATGACTCAACCCTGAGGCAGTAATACATAACAACAGGGTTAAACAAAACAAACGAGGGTATGGTTTCATTGATTGACTCCCGATTAATAAACGATTACTGCTGTTCAAGCACGGCATCCTGCAGAGCAGGCAAAATATCCGAATCCAGCCGGTCGGTGCATTTTTGCAGGGTGTTGGTCAATGCCTGTGATTCTGTCGCACCGAGATTGCGAACTGTCATTGAGGGTGACGTATATAGAGTTTGTCCGGTTGCGGGATTGAGCAGCGCCACATGTGCCGTGACGGCAACGGTAATCATGTCTGAATTGTATTGTTTTAAAAGCTGACCCAGAGATTTGACGCTCAGATTCAATTGCACAATCAGGTTCGATTCAGCGGATGAGGACACAAATGATGCATTGAGGCTTTGTTTGAGAACATTCTGCAAATGGCTTTTCAGGATACCGGATTGCCGGGCGGCATCGATCAGTGCCGTATTGTCAGAGGATATATTGTCTCTGTAGAGCAGCGCCGGTCCGGCTGTATACACCTGAACGATACGTTTTTGAGTGGCCGGACTGTGCGAAACCGCGAGTTCTGCGGTGGCCGGCTCAGCCGTTAGTTCAGTCCAATCAAGCGAAGCGGATACAAGAATGCGGCTGCTGCGGCTGTTTTGCAGAGTACAAAACACACATCCCCGACTGTCGGTAAATCCCTGTTTGTTGATTTCTGCACGGCCTTGCTGAATCTGAAAGCGCACCGGCAGAGCGGCGAGAGGAGCGCCGGCATCCCCCTTGTACAGGACTTTGTAGCCAATTTTTTTACTGTCTTTGTGAGAAAAAGAGATTTCTGACTGTACAGGGGTTAATGTGATACGTTCCGCCAGTCCTGATAATTCATGTTCCAGCGTATTCCAGACGTTCAAACGCTGGTTGTTGACCATCACTGTGAGAGGGAGATCACGAAACGATGCCAGGGCGTCCAGGCCTTTGAGACAGCTTTTCAAAGCCATCACAATGTCTCCCTGATTATTCAGGGATCGTGCGCTTGCAAGGTGCTGCATGGCGTTTTTCTTGCCTGTCTGCATGCGTTCGGCGATGCGCTGTTTGTACTCGTGTTTGCCGATAAAAACGTAAACCCAATAGACATTGCTGTTGTCAACA
The DNA here is from genome assembly GCA_034521575.1 of candidate division KSB1 bacterium. Taxonomy (NCBI): domain Bacteria; kingdom Pseudomonadati; species Candidatus Zhuqueibacterota bacterium. The sequence goes on along the minus strand of JAXHMJ010000005.1, from coordinate 1,389,405 downwards.
TATTCTCTGGTGTGCAGATCCTCTCCGTAAAAGCGGGCCTGGGTTAGGGCGTTGATACGGTATTGGGTGTCTTCTGTGACCCGGTCGCCGGTGTCCTCTAAAACAGAGTTCATTACCGATGAAATATTGACCCGGATCTGCGAAGCCAAATCCGCGAGGGCGCGGTTGCGGATCGTGGTTTTTTCTTCCTGATCTAAATCACCCTGGGCGACTGCATAATACAGATCACTATGATTTGCAGGTATAAACGATAAATTCGCCCATTCGGGACGGCCTTTAGCATGCAGCGGTGCAACAGTCACAACGGCCAAAAGACTGATATACAGCAACCCATTTTTCATTTTTTGTTTGTCCTCCGGCTTGGCAAAATACAGGGATTAATGGTTAAACAGAACGGACTGGGGGTCGATATCGGCGGAGTTGAGCGACGAGAAATACAATTTAAAAGATGTTTCCAGTTCAACTTTATCATCATATCCTTGCTGTTATTGAACTATCTGTTTGGCTCAACACCTGCAACAAGCTCAACTCGGGGTCTATAAAGGTAGATAAATAAGAAAAAAAATGCAAGGTTTACGTAATTTAAGGTTAAAATAATATTCTGTTTGTGACAGGATGAAACTGGAACGAAAAAAATCTTTTCTTTTCAAAAAAAATTGGTTCTATAACGTTTTGAGTGGGTAAATGATAAACACAGAAGCTTAGAGATGCAAAAAAGTCAAAGAGAAAACTGTCTATTTAATTTTTAATTATCTTTTCGTGAATTGATTATCGAAACATTGCACGCAGAGGCGCGAAAGGTCGCAGAGGGAAAAAAACACAAGTGCTCAATAATTAAATGGAATTAAATAAAATTTAGGCCAATAAATATTCCCAACTATTTGAAAATAAATTGGTTTACTCTTGTTTTTCTCTGCGTTCTCGGCGAACTCGGCGTTTCATTTTTTCAGCTGCTATCTTACATCAATCCAATGCAGAGCCCGCGGAGTGCCGCAGAGGATTTTGAGGTAAAGTGGTTTTCTTTGCTGTGTTTATCATGTATCGCTCTGTTCTAATAGATGATTATTAAAATTGCTCAACAATAAAGATCAAGCAACACTAGATGATTTTTTGCATTTTGCACTGCTTCCTCGTTTAAAAATTTATTACCCACTCGATTTGTTATAGAGCCAAAAAATTCATATTGAAGGCAATCATCCATCCATTATCGCATGGGTGCCGTTTAATGAAACACACGCTCCCAAAACCGGAGATATGCAGCAGCATGACCGTCTTGTTCGGGATGCCTATGATCTGACCAAACAACTGGATCCTACACGTCCGATCAACGACGCGAGTGGTCGCTACCATGTCAAAACAGATCTATGGTCAGTTCATATCTATAGAAAAACTCCGGCCGAGATGTATGAAATGCTGGCAGGGGGCTCTGGTGACAGTGTTTATACTTTTTCTCCGGAATATAAAAGTCATTATTCCGGGCAACCCTACTTTGTTGATGAGTACGGCGGCATCAAATGGGTGAAAGGTGAGCCCTATGCTGATATACTATTGTGTGTCTTTTACCCGGTATCCTGCCTTTTCCACAGCCTGATACAGGTCTTGATCATCTACACCGGAGGAGTGCCGCACCGATACCACTTTTTTTGATAAATTCACCTGATAGGTTTCCACGCCTTTGACATTTTTTAAAGCGTTTTCAACCGTAGCCACACAGTTGTTGCAGGACATGTCCGGTACTGAAAAGACAGTCTGATTTTCGGAATCGGTTTCAGTCTCATCCACTGATTCTGAATTGCGCTTGCTGCGAATAAAGTTGGCGATGAGCAGGCCGGTCAAAAGCAGCGTCGAACCCACGGTCAGCCATAGCGGAAGCAAATGATCATGGATGTGTTCCGATATGGCCAGATTCAGATCATAAGCTCGCCACAGTGCGTCCAGGCCGAATCCAAGCGCAAGACTGGAAATAATCAAGCTGGTCAGATAGACAATGGTGGTGCGTTTGCCCAGGAAACGGCTGACCACTGTGATGCTGACAGAGTTTGTGGCTGGGCCGGCCAGTAGCAATACAAAAGCAGCGCCCGGATTTAATCCCTTGAGCATGAGAGCAGCTGCGATGGGAATGGAACCTGTAGCGCAGACGTACAACGGAACACTGATAACCAGCATCAGCAAAATGGTCTGCCAACCGGAGGTCAGGGTTTCGCTGAAAAAAGAATCCGGGATGGCATAGGTGATCACGCCGCCGATCAGGATACCGATTACCAGCCACTTGCCGATTTCCGACAACAGATCGAAAAAGGCGTAACGAAAGATCCGTACGATCCGATGATACAGCCCGACCTGTTCCTGATCTGGTTTCGGCTCATGCGACTCGGCGGGTGTGCCTTGTTTATCTGTATCCGTGAGATTGGTGAGAATACCCGAAAAAATTCCGGCTGTGAAACTCGCAATTACCCGGTAAACAGCGAAAAACGGTCCCAGCAGTGCATACGTGGCCATAATAGAATCAACACCTGTTGTGGGAGTGGCGATCAGAAAAGAGACCACAGAACCACGGCTGGCACCGGCTTTTTTCAATGTCATAGTCGGGGGAATGACGCCGCACGAACACAGGGGAAGCGGAATTCCGAATAATGCGGATTTGAACACGGAGCTCATGCGTTTTTTGCCCAGGTGAGCGGCTATTTTCTCCGTTGAGATGAATTCATGTAAAATTCCGGCGAAAAAAAAGCCAAACAACAGATAAGGAGCCATGTCCAGAAGCAGTTCAAAAGAATTGACCGCAATCCCTTTTATGGTATTTATGATTAAAGTAAAAATTCCTGCCATATAATCCTCACTTTGTTAATCCTGATTTTTCAATAGCTTCTTTAATGACGTCGGCCGAATGGTGTAGGGCTTTTTGCTCATCCTGAAGCAGAGGAAGAGCAATGCGTTTACCGACACCATTTCGGTTCAGCATGGTGGGAACACTCAAACAGACATCATTCATTCCCATATGCTGATTCATCAGGGTTGAAACGGTGAGGATTGAATTTTGGTTCCTCAATATTGCTTCGAGAATGGTTAGTGTCGCCAGTCCGATGGCGTGGTAAGTGGCGCCTTTTTTTTCAATCAAATGATAGGCGGCGCTTTTCACGTTATGAAATATTTGCTCGCGGATAGATTTGTCGCATTGCTGCTCACAGATGGAGCAATAATCGTCCAGTTGCACACCGCTGATATGCACGAGGCTCCAGGCGGCGACTTCGCTGTCGCCGTGTTCTCCAATGATATAGGCGTGCACGTTTCGGGAGTCTGTGCCGCAGTGTTGGCTCAGCAGGTAGCGGAATCTTGCGCTGTCGAGTGTGGTGCCGCTGCCCAGTACGCGATGCGGGGGCAGGTCTGAAAATTTAACGGCGGCATAGGTCAGCACATCCACCGGATTGGAAACCACCACCAGAATGGCGTCTTTGGTATATTTTGTAATATGAGGCACAATGGAGCTAAAGATATCGACATTTTTCTTGGTGAGATCCAACCGAGATTCGCCCGGTTTTTGCGCGGCTCCGGCGGTTATGACCACAATGTCCGCGTTTTCGCATTCGTTATAATCTCCGGCCCGGATCTGGGCCGGTTGCACATAAGGTAAACCGTGGCTGATATCTTCGGCCTGACCCTGCGCCAGATTCTCATTCTTGTCAATCAGCACGATTTCAGAGGCCAGGCCCCGAATCATTAAAGCATATGCAAATGTGGAACCCACTTGTCCGGCTCCCACAATACAAATTTTTGAGCTGGATTTCTCAATTATATTCATAGCGCTCCTCTATTGATAACGTAAAAAATGTCTTTTCTTGTGGTATTGTAACACAGGCGGGTAAAAAAATATTCGAAAAAACAGGGACAGGAGAATTGCAGGTGCAATTCTCCCGGGGGATGTTTATTTTACAAGACCGAGCTGTTTTCCGACTTTGTAAAAGATGTCTAAAACCTTGTCCAGTTCATCATCACTGTGTGTGGCCATATAACTGGTGCGCAGCAGGCCCCAGCCGGGAGGAACAGCCGGACTGATGGATGCATTGACAAAGATACCGGCTTCATACAGTGCTTTCCAGGCGGCAAAGGTATCTTCATCGCTGCCGATAATAATCGGGATAATGGGAGTTTGGGAATTCCCGGTGTTAAATCCCATGTCATCAAAGCCTTTTTTCATTTTCTCGGTCACGTTCCAGAGGCGGTCACGCCGTTCCGGTTCCTGTTCCAGAACATCCAGACAGGCCAATACAGTGGCCACGGCTGACGGCGGCGGGCTGGCCGAAAAGATGAGCGCACGGGATTCATGTTTTACAAAATCAATGACCTGCTTCGGCCCGGCAATAAAGCCGCCGATGGAAGCAAAAGATTTTGAAAAGGTTCCCATGGTGACATCGACTTTATCTTCCAGGCCAAAATGCTCGGCGGTACCGCGTCCGTGAGCGCCAAGCACGCCGACTGAATGCGCGTCGTCCATCATTACACGAACATTGTGCTTTTCCGCAACTTTGACCAGTTCCGGGAGATTAACGATATCCCCTCCCATGCTGAACACACCGTCGCTGATGATCAGAGCTGCTCGTCCGTCCAGATTGTTGGTCAGAACACGGTCCAAATCCTGCATGTCATTATGTTTATATTTTAAGGCTTTGCCGAATGCGAGGCGTGTGCCTTCCACAATGCTGGCATGATTTTCGGCATCTCCAACGACAAAGTCTTTGCGTCCGATGATAGTTGAAATAAAGCCCTGATTGGTTTGAAATCCGGTGGAAAACAACAGCACCGCCTCTTTTTGCATAAAGTCTGCTAAACGGTTTTCGAGCTCTTCGTGTAGAGAAAGTGTTCCGTTGAGAAAGCGAGACCCGGTACAGCCGGTACCGAAATTTTCGATGGCGTTGATTGCCGCTTCCTTGACTTTGGGATGCTGCGTCAGTCCCAGATAATTATTGGAACCGATCATGATCAACTCCTGGCCGTTGATCGTTACGCTTGTGTCTGCCCCCGATTCAATAGCTTTAAAATAGGGATACAAACCCTGTTCCGTTACTTGCTTTACACGTTCCAGCAAACTGCCTGAACACTTTTCAAAAAGATCCGCCAAAATAGTACTCCCGTTTTTATTATTCCGATAACTGGTTGTATGCTGTACTTGTATGTCCGAGAAATACAGGGTCTTATCATTTAAATAATATACTGATTTGTATTCATATTGTCAAGATGAAAGGTATTGCACTGTAAACTCGTAAACTACTAAACAAAGCATAGCCGGTTCAGAACACGTGAAATTGAGTCGTCCGCCGAAATAAAGAGTCCGGGATCAGCGCTGTGGAGGCTTCTCGGGTCTTTGTTTTTCGATGGAAAAGCGTTAAATTATAACCAGTAGATGTCAAGGAATAAAATTCTAACAGTAGAGGCGGATATGCGGGTACTTGTGACGGGCAGCAACGGATTTATCGGATCGGCGTTGTCGGAACAACTGTTAAAAGAAGCAGATGTGCGCTGTTTAATACGCAAAACAAGCAACACGCGATGGATTCGCGATCTGGATGTGGAATTTGTCTACGCGGACCTGCGTTATCCGGAAACTCTGGCGGACGCTGTTCGGGATGTGGATGTGGTGTATCATACGGGAGGCGTGACCAAGGGTCGCAAAGAGGAAGACTATATGCTGGGTAATTACCAAACGACGGTTAATTTGCTGGAGGCGTCGAGACAATACGGCCCTGATCACCAGAAAATTGTTATGGTGTCCAGTCAAGCCGCCGGGGGGGCCGCCGTTGACGGTCGCCCGCGCATTGAAACCGATCCGCCGGAACCGGTGTCCCGGTACGGGCGTTCGAAATTAAAGGCGGAACAAGTCTTGCTGGGGCAATCCGACCGCCCTGCGGTGGTGATCCGACCGCCTTCTGTTTATGGCCCTCGGGACAAGGATTTTTACATCATGTTCCGTCAAATCAAGCGAGGTCTGGTGCCGATTGCAGGATTGGGGCGGCAGACTTTGAGTCTGGTTTACGTTTCCGATCTGGTGGAGGGTATCATGCGCGCGGGAAACAGCCCGAATGCCGATCATCAGATTTATTATATCAGCGGTAACGGGGTTTATACCTGGAAGACGCTGACACGGGCGATGCAGCAGAGTATGGGCAGGATGGCTCTTCGACTCTACATTCCCAAGTTTTTAGTCACAGCCGTGGCATGGGTCAGCGAGGCGAGCGCCATAGTGACGGACAAACCGGCGCTTTTAAATCGCGACAAGATTCGGGAGATGAAACAATCCGCCTGGGTGTGCAGCAATGAAAAAGCAAAACAGGAACTCGGATTTGAACCGGGAATCGATATTAACCAAGGATTTCAACGAACAGCGGACTGGTATAAACAGGTCGGCTGGCTATAAATTAAAAAGGATATTTTATGCATAATGGAAGCTATGATGAATTGTCGATACTGGAACAAATGTTCCAGTTTATTATCCCAAAATATCATGAAGCGCATGATATTATGACCTCTATGCTGGATCAGCAATCATCCGCGGAATTGCGAATTGCCGATCTGGGCAGCGGATTCGGGGATTTGAGTCAGAGAATGATGGACCTGTTTCCCAACAGCATGGTGTTTGGAATTGAGCGTGAACCGGCTATTTTACAGCGCGCCATGCAAAAGCTGGAATCGTATTCTGACCGGTTCATCCCTGAAAATCGGGATTTGAACAACAACGCGTGGATGCATGAGCTGGAACGGATTGATGCGGTGGTATCATCTTTTACGCTTGATTACCTGACCACCGACCGTCACCAGCAAGTGGTTCAGGAAGCTTATGACCTGCTGTCGGAGAACGGCCGATGGATTTCCTGCGAATTTTTCCGCTCTCAAGATAACCGGATCAACCGCGTGTTCCATGACCTGGAGATGAAATTCATTCAAAAAGCGATTTCGGACGGTAAGGTGAGCCAGGAACAGGTTGAACAGCTCAGTCAATCCACAATTCTGCGCAATCCGCACCATGTCTGTACGGTAGAAGAAAAAATCGAGTGGTTGAGCCGGGCGGGATTTCGATCGGTTGATATCCCCTGGAAATTTTTAAATTTGGCTGTGGTTAGCGGTGTCAAATGAGTTTTAAAGCTTTGATTCGTATGCTGGAACGTCTTTGCGGCAATATGCTGTGAAATAGAATGCCGATCATTTGTGTTGATATGCTTATATTAGATCCCGTTAATATTTCCGTTCCATTTACAGCTTTTTGACAGTTTCAGGGAGACACTATGAGTTCTGTACGATCTATCAAAAGTGTTAAAAAGTATTCCCACCACCCAAGGCGCCGGTGTACACCTGAAACGCGTATTCGGATACCATCAGAAACCGATGTTTGATCCGTTTCTCTTGCTAAATGATTTCGGCTCTGGATTATCTTGCCGGATATTTCGATTCCGAGCGCGATCCCTATAAATTTGAGCGGCAAGGGGAAAACTATTTTGATTTTGAACGTGATTGCCGGTTCGCGGCGAGCACCCTGGTGATGTACGGTGATGGTGATATGATTCAGGTAGAGGCTGCTGATCATGGTGTGCGTTTCATGCTGGTATCCGGCGCTCCGCTCAATGAACCAGTGGCCTGGGCCGGACCAATTGTCATGAACACGCATCAGGAACTGCGCATTGCATTCGATGAATTTCACGCGGGGACATTTGTAAAGCAATAATAAACAACAGAACGATTCAATTCTTTTGTGTGCTGAATAATGCTTTTACTCGATTGATCGCGAAATGAATCGGTCTGTCGAGTTTATCTGTCTGATTACTGTTTTCTCTATAATAAATTGAGCTTTGAAAAGAAAGAATTTGCAATTTCAATGGTTGTAACTTACATTAGTTGTATCTTACAAACAAGAGGTGTTATGAATACTTTTGAATTGCAGTTGCTGCGAAGATATATCCGCATTTTGGAACGTCATGTTGATCAGCAGTTGAAAAATCATAAAGGGTGCTGTGGAGTTTCTCTGGCACAATGCCATGCTCTGGTAGAGCTGGACGTGCATGATAAATGCACAGTCACAGCACTGGCTGAACGTTTAAATCTGGATAAAAGCACGGCAAGTCGAACGGTCGAGAATCTGGTGCAGCGGGATTTGGTGACTCGTTTTTCTGATCCAAATGACAGGCGTTTTTACAAAATTGCGCTTTCAGAAAACGGTAAATCCTTTGTTGACAGTATTAATTTTTTCTGTAATGAGATGTATGAAACGGTGTGCTGTGGTATGATGCCGGATGAGCAACAAACCGTGCTCGAGGGGCTGCGGCTGTTGACGGAAGCGATTCAAAAGAAACAAAATTCCGGAGGTCTGGATGAAAAATGCAGAGGCTAATTTTAAAGAGCGGAAAAACAAATCTGCTGGTGAACCGTCTTTTGTTCTTCGCCAAACACAGAGTCAGATCGGGATTGTACCGATCGTCTCAACCCAATGGGGATGGCGGGAGAGGCTCGGGGCGTGGAAGGTGCGCTGGGGTATTAAGCGAATGAAATATGCAGTCCAGCCTGGAATTTACGGCGTGGGAGAACCGGATGCCGATTCTCCGGTTCTGGTGACCTCTAATTATAAACTGACGTTCGACACGTTGCGGCGGGAACTGGAAAACGTGAATGCGTGGATTCTGGTTCTGGATACACACGCTATCAATGTTTGGTGTGCTGCCGGTAAAGGCACGTTCGGCACTGACGCGCTGATCTCGCAAATACACCGCTTTAAACTGAGCTCGCTTGTCAATCACCGGACCGTCATTGTTCCGCAGCTTGGTGCGGTCGGAGTTGCAGCTCATTCGGTTCGCAAGCAAACCGGTTTTCGGGTAAAGTACGGGCCTGTTTATGCTGATGATGTTGAGATATTTCTCGAAAACGGTATGAAAGCCACTACTGATATGCGCCGGGTCCATTTTACTTTGGCGGAACGTCTCGTTTTGGTGCCTATGGAATTCATACCCGCACTCAAGTGGTTTGCACTGATTGTTCTGTTTTTCACCAGCTTGAATGTGTTGGCGCATGGTTCTCTGTTACCGGATTTATTCATAGTATTTATGCCCTATGTTGCTGCTTTGCTCATTGGCACGGTACTGGTTCCGGTCTTGCTGCCGTGGATTCCGTTTCGATCGTTTGCGCTCAAAGGCGCGTTTGTTTCTGTGATATTTGTATTGGTCTGGGACAATTGGTTCCCAACTGATCTTCAGACACGGCTGATTCACCTGCTGCTTATTCCGGCTCTGGGGTCTTATTTGGCTGTGAATTTCACCGGCTCTACTCCACTGACATCCTTATCCGGAGTTCAAAAGGAATTGAGAACAGGTATTCCGGCGATGATTTCTGCGGCGGTTTTGGGATGTTTACTCTATGGTATTTTTCTTTTTATTTGAGAGGTAACGATGAATTATTTACGAAATGTCACAACCCTGCAAATTGATTCTCAGCGATGCACAGCATGCGGAATGTGCACTACAGTTTGTCCGAGAAATGTACTGCATGTGGAGGATACGGTAAAAATTCAGGATCCGGACGCATGTATTGAATGTGGCGCTTGTCAGATGAATTGCGTGTACGGTGCTATTTCTGTCAACAGCGGAGTTGGATGTGCCGCTGCGGTTATCAATGGAATGATTCGGGGGACAGAGCCGAATTGCGGTTGCGGCGATAGTGGGGAGTGCTGTTGCTGAGCACAGCTTTGAGACTGCTGTCTGCACGGTGAATTCCGCTGATTCGATTCATCGGCTAAAAGTTTTTGATTGAATCAATATCGGATCCTGAGGATCAATGTTAAGCTGATCCTGCAGAGTCGGTGGGAATGAGCGATAAAACAGTGAGGCCTGAATGCGGTCCACCAGAGTATCGGGGATGACATACTCGAACTGCCGCGTTTCGTCCGGCTGCAGCCGGTGATCAAAGACGACTGTCGGGCCTGGGTGGGGATGCAGGGTGCATTCCCCTGTTCATCACTGAGCACTCGCATAAACAGCGCGTCCGGGTCTTCGTTCAGGGAATTGGTTTTGTAATTGCTCCATAATACAGAATCTTGTTCTGATGTTGCTGTTATCTTTAAGTAAACCGCTCGAAGCGGGGAGCCGGTGGGCAGGGCGTGCCCGACGCTCTGGTTGGTTACGCTCAGACTCAACACCGTATTATTGTCACGGAATTTCAGTTCTCCGTTCAGCGTGGCGCAGTCATACAACATACGCGGAGTCGAGCCGCCGTAAAATACATGCGAATAAATATTTTGCCGCCATTTGCCCAGTTCAGCGCTCTTGCCCGCCCGTTTGGGCATGTGGCAATCCTGACAGGTGACACCGGCTTTGTAAAATGAGCTGTTTTTATACTCGGATTCGGTTGAACAGGTGATCAGCGATTCGGTTCCGACATCATGATGGCAGCTGATGCAGGCGGAGGATGAACTCAGGGCTTGCGAGTATTCGTGTTCATGAACAGAAGGGACGGCGTCCTCATAAGGCCCGTATTTGACATTTTCCGGGCCCAGCACATAATGATGACGTGAGGATTCCCGCCAGTTGACGGCATGGCACATATCGCAGGTGACGCCTTCTTTTGCAATGTCCTTTGCCAGTGTAGCCGGGATATCAAGATGTCTAACCGGTTCATGACAGCGGCTGCAGCGGGTTCGACGTTCAGATTCAGGAGGCAGGGTGTTCAGGACAGCCTGATACAGCGGGTCTGTTGCGGAACCGGAATGACTGGACTGTTGCCACTGAACAAAATTGCGATGATGGCATTCACCGCAGGTTTCTGCTGATTTGATGACCTGTCCCCAAACCGCAGAGCCCGTCACTATGATCAGGGCAACAATCATGTTCTTCATTTCAACCTCGAGTCAGTTATCGCTCTCTGCGTTGTTCAACGGCCTTCCAAACTTCATCAACCAAAATCAGGCCGATCACCGCGCCCAACGCAATATTCAAAATGGGACTGCTTTGCAGAGGGCAGGTTCCGGTCTGACATCCAACCAGTCGGAAATACAAATATCCCAGTCCCGCACCAAACAGCAGTCCGCCGCCGTATCGGATCCAGTCTTTCATAGAGCACTCCTTTTATGATACGCGGCAGACTGAAAGTATAAAGTCCACCGCTAAAAATCAAGTTCAAAACGCTGTTTTGAATAAATAATTTCAGTCGATTTTCTGCTCAGCGATAGGTTCGGTCTCGGTTTCTTTGCGCTGCCGCGGTGTGCGGCAATGACCGGACATGCAGGTGGGGACACCCAGCGCAGGAAGAACATACCTTGCCAGCACTATCCAGCCCGCAAATATCAGCAACAGCTCTAAAATATCGTTCATACATCTCCTCTTGGTAGTGATCGGTATGGTTCGTTATGTAGGTATTAGATGAGCAGAGATGAAAAAAGTTTCAAAAAAGCGACAGGGTTTCGCCGGGTTCCGGTTGAGAGATAGATAAAAGTTCGGGAAAGGTGCGCTTTAAATCCGGGGGTACAGAAATGTTGCGTTCTTCGAGAATGGCCTTCATCTGCAGCGCATTGACGACGGCCTGTCCGCGAAAGTGATTGTTAAATACCACAAATGTTTTTGTGCTCGAGTCCCGGACCAATTTTACGAGCTTTGCCCACTGGTTCAGAGTCCGGTCATCATACAGGTAATCATAGCGGGCGTCGCGGCCGGCGCCTTGTTCAAACCAGGTTTTGTAATTGCGGCCATGCAGGCGGCAATAGCCGACAGGGGCGGTGACGTTGGCAGAGGGTTCAATGGATTTGCCGATCACCGGCTGGTCGATATTGACAAAAGCCGCATTGTGTTCCTGTAATGTCTGAAAAACCGGCTCGCACTGCCAGCTTTTATGGCGGAATTCCACAGCCGGCTGATATTCGGAAAACCGGTTCAGGAGTTTGATCAGATGATCCAGGTTGGCTTTGCTGTATTTGAAGCGCCAGGGGAACTGAAGCAGCAGCGCGCCGATTTGATCCTGTTCCACGAGCGGCCGAATGGAGGTCTTGAACGCTTGCGTATCCTGTTTGTCGGGCATGTTGCTCGAATGGGTATACTGCTTTCCCAGTTTGACGCAGAACTGAAAATCATGTTCTTTTACTTTGGATGACCATTTCCGAACATACTCTATCGGCGGGATGCGGTAAAACGTGACATTGAGTTCGATCATATTGAAATACCGGGACAGATACTCTAATTCAGAGAAACCGGAGGGACGTCGCGATGGATACACCACGCCGCGCCAGTCCGGGTAACTCCAGCCCGCGGGACCGATATAGAGAGTTGATTGATTTGCCATGGTAACCTCTAAATAAAGTCATGGTCAATGAACGCATAATGATCATTTTCGATCTTGCGATCCTTGAACCGGTCCGCGTCGATTTTGTACTTTGATATTTTATACCCGATAATGCGCTCTGTAGTGCCTAATAGACGCGCCGCCTTTGCGCGATTGCCATGTGCGGTTTTCAGCGCATCCTGTATCAATTCCTTTTCGTAAGAGGCCACGGCATCTTTGAGGGACAGATGCGGAGTGGTGCCGCTGCTTTCCGCAGTCTGAAGTGTCGGTGGCAGATGATAACTGTGAATGACCTGATCGTCGCAGACCAGAACGGCGCGTTCGATACAATTTTCCAGTTCACGGACATTGCCCGGCCAATGGTATTGACGCAGCATATCGATGGCCGGTGTGGAGATGCGTTTGATGGCTTTACCGTGTTTGCGGCCGTATTTGAGCATAAAATGATCCGCCAACAGCAGTACATCGGTGCGCCGCTCGCGCAGTGACGGCAAAAAGATTGAAAACACGTTCAGGCGATAGTAAAGGTCTTCGCGAAAGGTGCCGTCGGAAATGCGTGTTTCCAGATCCGAATTGGTCGCCGCGATGACTCTGACATCAACTTTGACAGGCTGAGTTCCGCCGACCCGTTCGAATTCCTGTTCCTGCAGCACGCGCAGCAGCTTGACCTGTGTCATGGGAGAGAGATCGCCGATCTCATCCAGAAAGATCGTGCCGCCGTGCGCGAGCTCGAAGCGGCCTTTTTTTTGTGTTTTGGCGTCGGTGAATGCGCCTTTTTCATGTCCGAAAAATTCTGTTTCGATCAGGGTTTCCGGGATAGCCGCACAATTGACGCGCACAAACGGGTTTTCGCTGCGCAGCGAATTGTAATGAATCGCCTGCGCGATCAATTCCTTGCCGGTCCCGGACTCTCCACGGATCAGCACCGTCGTGTCCGCGCGAGCCACCTGGGTGACTTTGTCGTAGACCTCGCGCATTTCGTGACTGTTTCCGATGATATTGCTGAACCGGAATTCGTCCTTGAGCTGTTCCTGCAGTTTATTGGACTCGCTCAGCAATTTTTGCCGTTCCTCCTGACGCACTTGCTCCAGTCGGATGGACTGAACCAGGGCGGAGGCAACCAGTGACAGAAATTTTTTTGCACTTTCATAGTTCCGATTCGCAGCATAGGGCAGATTGACAATGATCACGCCCAGGGTATCATAGTCCAGGTTGATCGGAATGCCTATAAAAGTGAGTTCCGGATTCTTTTTAGAGTCCCATGAGCTCAAACGGTTCAAAAACAGCGGCTCTTTGCTCACCTGCGGCGCCACAATGGGTTTACCGGTTTCAGCAATCCGGCCGGTGAGACCTTCGCCGAGCACATATTTGACTTTGGCGTATTCATCGCGATACCCGACGGAAGCGGCCATGGACAGGGTTTTTCCATCGTTTTCCGATAAAAAGATGGCGCCGGATTTGACCTGGTAGGAGCGCTGTAATATTTTAAGCGTTGCGCGCAAGGACTCTTTGAGATTAAAGGTGCGACTGATGGCCTGATTAATTTCGACCAGCATTTCCAATTCTTTTAGATGGGTTTGGGGTAACTCTTTTTCCGGGCTGACTGCGGCCATGTCTATTTCCTTTATGTAGTTGTCCGGTCTGCTCGATGTCGATGATCGATCACCTAAAACCGGAGCTTGTTAATGGTACAAAAATGTTTATAGCGCTTTCAAAGTTACAATAATGTAGAAAACAATGCAACAAGTTTTTTGCAAAATTGACTGCAAATTCGGCTTTTTTGCCTGTTTTTACATTTATTCTCACTTGACGGGATTTATTTTGTGTGCATGTCTTTGCTGGTGTGTCGGGTTGTGTTGACAAGAGGGCTGTTAGGGGGTGATTGCGGACTGTGATGCATTGATTTCGACAAAAATGTATCTAATAAAGCGGCTTTTTACAAAAATGTCAGCGATGACTTTATGGGATGGGGTTTAAGTGCATTAAAAACAATACTATAAAAATATTATAATTTCTGGTACATGCCTTGCATGTGCAGAGGCAAGCGGCAGTCAATAAACCACTAATAGAAAGGAGACGTTATGAAACTGATTATCGCTTATGTTCAGCCGGAACGGTTGAATGCCGTAAAGCAGGCGCTTTATGAGCGCCAAGTCTTCAAGATGTCCATCACCAATGCATTGGGGTGTGGACAGCAGCGTGGATATCATGAAACCTATCGCGGCGCTGATATTGAAGTGAATTTGTTGAAAAAAATTCGTATTGAAATTGCGGTAAATGAAGATTTTGTTCAGGCGGCTACCGAAGGTGTTATTGAGGGAGCGCGTACCGGAAATATCGGCGACGGCAAAATATTCATCCAGGATCTGGCAGATTGTATTCGGATCCGTACCGGTGAAACAGGACATGATGCAATAGGATAAAACAGAAAGGAGATAGACTCATGAAGAATAAAATGATTGGGCCCGGTGTGCCGGCATTTGTCCTTTTGCTGCCGGCCCTTGCTTTTGCGCAGGACGCCACCCCGACTGCTGTTGAGATGCTTCAGAATAATATCAATACTGTATGGACGGTTGTGGCCGCCTTTTTGGTGTTTTTTATGCAGGCGGGATTTGCCATGGTTGAAAGCGGTTTTACCCGCGCAAAGAACACGGTTAATATTATGATGAAAAATCTGATGGATTTTTCCATCGGTTCGGTTGCCTTTTTTATGCTGGGATTTGGACTGATGTTCGGGAGTACAAACGGGTTTTTCGGGACCTCGGAATTTATGATGCTCGGCATTAATGTCACCGGCGCCGACTGGGCCTGGACGTTTTTGATTTTCCAGACTGTGTTTGCCGGGACTGCAGCTACCATCGTGTCCGGCGCCATGGCGGAACGCACAAAGTTTACCGGCTATCTGCTTTACAGCGTTTTTATTTGTGCGCTCATTTATCCGATTTTCGGGTCATGGGCCTGGGGCAGTCTGTTCAACGGCGGCGGTTGGCTTGAGAAGATCGGTTTTGTTGATTTTGCCGGTTCTACGGTTGTGCACTCGATTGGCGGCTGGCTGGCTCTGGCCGGTGCTATTGTACTCGGTCCGCGGATCGGAAAATTCGGTCCGGATAAAAAACCGCGCGCCATTCCGGGCCATAATATTGCTCTGGCTGCGCTGGGTGTGTTTATTCTCTGGTTTGGCTGGTTTGGATTTAATCCGGGTTCGACAACGCTGGGTGACGGCGAGATCGGCCGTGTCGCTGTGACCACCAATCTGGCGGCAGCCGCCGGCGCGATTGCCGCATTGTTTACGTCATGGCTTTCCGGCGGTAAACCGGACGGATCCATGGCGCTGAACGGCGCTCTCGCCGGACTGGTCGGAATCACCGCCGGCTGTTATACGGTATCTCCGCTGGGATCGTTGGCCATTGGATTTGTTGCCGGTGTGATTGTGGTGTATAGCGTGTACTTTATCGAACGCAAATTAAAAGTGGATGACCCGGTCGGTGCGGTCAGTGTGCACGGTGTCTGCGGCGCCTGGGGCACTCTGGCCGTGGGATTGTTCAATGTGAAAGGCGGACTGTTCTACGGCGACGGATTCGGTCTGCTGGGTATTCAGGCGATCGGTGTGCTGGCCGGATTTGTCTGGGCATTCGGGACAGGAATGATCCTGTTTACCCTGATTAAAAAGACCGCCGGACTGCGTGTCAGTGAAAAAGAAGAACTGGAAGGCCTGGATATTGGTGAGCATGGTATGGAAGCCTACAGCGGATTCCAGATTTTTATCACACAGTAATTCAAATTAACTTTTAATGATGGAGGAAACAATGAAAAACAATAGCATTCTGATTCTTTTAATGCTGGTCCTGTTGACCGGCTCTGCGTTGGCGGTTGAGTTCAGCGGTGATGTGACCGGAGTGAGTACGTATGTGTGGCGCGGTGTAAAGCAGTTTGACGGTGTGGCCATGCAGGGAACCGCCGGTCTGACGTCCGGTCCGGTGACCGTAGGCTTCTGGTCATCCACAATGCACGGTCCCATGGAAGTGGAAACGGATCCATTTGTCCAAGTGAGTCTGCCTGCAGGTGAAATTTCAACGGCAGTGGGCGCCACTTTGTACAGCTATGATTTTTTCGCAAAATCTGAATACAATGTTTATGAAGTCTATGGCGCGCTTGCATACGGCGCCGCGGGTGTTACATTCTTTTATACGCCGGAGCAGGAAAATATGGATGAAAGCGTTTACTGGCTGGAAGTTTCCGGCGGAAGCACGCTGCTGGGCGCGGATGTCGGCGCCACGCTGGGTTATGGAACTTATTCCAGCTCGACCGATGATGCGGTTACAACTCTGACCTTGTCCGCCGGCAAGTCCGTATCTGACAATGTAGCAGTCAGCTGGAACTATTCGATCGGCGTGTCTGATGACGATAACCTGGAAAATATCTTTTTCATGACAGCCGGGTACAGTTTTTAGGCTTACAAAAATGTAATAAAACAATGCAAGAATTTCAATAAAGTAGGAACACTTGGGCGCCGGGATTTGGCCGGCTGGTTTTGATGCTGAATTTTGAGGTGTTTCCCGGACAAAAGACTGCAATCGCAGCAATGATCGAGTGATTTACAGTACGATGGTCTTGAAAGAGAATCGGCCGGCGAGGTTTGCTGATTTGTCGGCCGATTTTAATCAAGACGGTTTTGTGTGTGTTTTGGTGAACGAGTTGACGTCTGACTCTAAAGGTGGTGTAACATAAGTATAATTAATAGTATGCAATATCTGATAGCGACACGTTATTAAGGTAAAGAATTGTGTGTTGATCCGTTTTAAAACAAAAATGTTATATAAGATAAATATGCTACAAAAATGTAATAATAAAGCATGCTTATTATAGTGGCTGGTTGTTTGTAAGGTACTATAAAACAGCTAAATAAGAGGTGTGTCTTTACAAGAGGATTTTTGGCACATTCTTTGACATTGTATTAAACAGTTGATGCAAGATCTCCGGGATGTACAAACGTTGAGAACAACAAGAGCCTGCCTTTCCCGTTTGGGGTCAAACATTAACTTCTCTGTCTTGAGGCAGGCTCTTTTTTTATGAATTTCAAGTGGCATCTAAAACAGCAAATCTCACACCCGTCTGGACGTATGCATCGGGTTTTTGAAAATAAGAATATATCATCAATAAAACAAACAACAATGAACAAAGGAAAAGTCTTATGACCCCAAAAGAATTCTTTGAATTTGCCCGAACCAATGGTGCGGATATGGTTGATCTCAAGTTCTGCGATCTGCTCGGCACCTGGCAGCACTGTACGTATCCCGTGGAAACATGGGATGAAAGCACGTTTGAAGAGGGACTCGGATTTGACGGCTCGTCCATTCGAGGATGGCAGGCCATCAATCAGTCGGATATGATTGCAATTCCGGATTCGTCCACAACCACCATTGATCCGTTCTTTGAAAAACCCACGGTGTCTGTAATCGCCAATATTGTCGATCCCATCACCAGGGAATCCTACAGCCGCGATCCCCGCTATGTGGCGCGCAAGGGAGTCGAGTTTCTGAAAAAGACCGGTATCGCGGATACCTGTTTTATCGGTCCGGAACCGGAGTTTTTTATCTTTGATGAAGTTCGTTTTGAACAGAAACAAAACACCGGATTTTATTCCATTGACTCGGTCGAAGGCGCCTGGAATACCAATCGCATTGAAGAACCGAATCTCGGTTACAAACCCAGCTACAAAGGCGGATACTTTCCCGTATCGCCCACCGACACCTATGGCGATCTTCGCGGCGAGATGGTGCGTGAAATGATGAAAATGGGTATCGTGATCGAGGCGCATCACCACGAAGTCGGGACCGGCGGTCAGGCTGAAATCGATATGCAGTTCGACGAACTGACCAAAATGGCGGATCAGTTCATGTGGTATAAATATATCATCAAAAATGTGGCTTTTCGCGCCGGCAAGAGCATCACATTTATGCCCAAACCGATTTTTGAAGACAATGGCTCGGGGATGCACAGTCATATTTCATTTTGGAAAAACGGCAAGCCGTTGTTTGCCGGCGACAAGTACGCCGGATTGAGTGAAATGGCGCTGCACGCGGTCGGTGGTCTGCTGAAACATGCGTCGGCTGTGCTGGCGTTTGCCGCACCGACGACCAACTCGTATCGCCGACTGGTACCCGGATTCGAAGCGCCGGTAAACCTGGTTCTGTCACAGCGCAACCGTTCCGCCGCAGTTCGAATTCCCATGTACAGTTCGAATCCCAAAGCCAAACGTTTTGAATTCCGCTGTCCGGATCCCACGGCCAATGGTTACCTGGCCTGGACCGCCATGATGATGGCCGCGATTGACGGCATTGAAAACAAGATCGAACCGGAACATACCCTGGATCAGGATATATACGATATGACGCCTGCAGAACTTTCCGGTATTGCCAAGGTGCCCGGATCATTGGACGAAGCTATGGACGCCCTGGAAGCCGATCATGGTTTTCTGTTAAAAGGTGATGTGTTTACGCAGGATCTGATCGACACCTGGATCACTTACAAACGCGAAAATGAACTCGAACCGATGGCGCATCGCCCGCATCCGTACGAATTTTTCCTCTATTATGATAACTAGGCAACGGAGGTGCAACTGAAACGGGGAAAGACGCTTCTTTAATCGCGGAAACCACAAGCCGGTTCTGAAAGGGACCGGCTTTTTTTATGGCATGAAATATTCATCGTATGTCTCCCGGACGTGCGACGAGTGACAGCGGCACCATAAAGCAGCGAACAAAACGAACGACACGAACTGAAATTATAAAAATGCACTATTAGAGTTGTTGGTGCTTTTGGAATGCCGATATCTGACATTCAGGCATGTGTGGTGAATGATTTGATCTGCATATTTTTCTTTTATTTTTTCACAATATTCCTATATTTATTAAAGCAGTGGTCACAAAATTTATCTTTTTGACCGTGGTTTGCGGCAGCACGCTTATGACATAGCGGGGATTTATAATGCTATTTAATTTGAACGCAAAAGGCTGGCAAAAATACATCTTGGCAGGAACGATGGGAGCAGTAGCCCTCGCAGCAGCAGGAGGGCTTGTTGAGAAAGCAGATGCTTCTGCGCAAATGGACAACGCACTTGACCGGCTTGAAATCGTACTGCAAGACTACGACACAGGAAACGGAATAGCAAATTCTGAGCTGAGAGTATACAACCTCGATGATAAAACAATATTTGACCAGACAAGAACAACCGATTCAGAGGGAACAGCAGTCTTTGAAAACTACACATACGTTGAAAAAGACAACACCCTAATCCCGCTCGACCTTGCCATCGAGCAAAACTACCCCAACCCCTTCAATCCCGCCACACAGATCCCTTTACAACCGGTACCGAAGCAAACGTAACGATCCGGATTTATAACATCAAAGGCGAGCTGGTTTGCCAGCTTGCTGATGCCTGGCTGCCGGCAGGAAAACACAAAGTAGGCTGGTCAGGAACAGATAACAAAGGACAAGGCGTGGCATCAGGCGTGTACATAGCAGAAGTAAGATCAAATGGTGAAAGAAAAGCCATGAAAATGACACTCGTAGACGGCTCTGGGAAAGCGTCCTTCTTAGACGGGATAAGAACAGAATACACTGATGCTGCAAGGCTCTCAAAAACACAAGCAGAAGACAACTACGTAATCGAAACCTCACCAGACAACTACGAAAGCCTCACTGACACAGTAAAACTCAGCGGAGGAGAAGAAAGACTCATATACGCACTCACAAAAAATCAAGCCCCTGTAGCATACGTAACAGCAGACCCAGACACAGGAACAATAGACACCATATTCAACCTTGACGGATCGCAAAGTAGTGATGACAAAAAAATAATAAAATACGAATGGGACTTTGGAAACGGCTTCTTCGAAGGCGAAGAACAAGAACAACACCAATACCAGACAAAAGGAGAAAAAACCGTTGTCCTAAGAGTAAGCGACGAACAAGGAAAAACAAATTCTGACACTGCAAGAGTCTACCTCAAAAACAAAACACCAGAAGTAAGCCTCGAAGATATTTCGTTTAAAGAAGACTCAAAAGGAAAAAGCATAACACTGAATGTAAACGATGACGATGATGAACACACATACGAGATAATAAACCAGACCAACCCAGACCTTGTAACATACAAGGTCGAGGATGGAAAACTAACCTTAGAAAGCCTTGCAAAAGACCAAAGCGGACACTCAGACATAACTGTTCGCGTAAGCGATTTTTCAGGTGCGTACAGTGAAGCACACGTTCGAGTCAGCGTAGAACCAGAAGCAGACATCACAGCAACCTTCAAAGACCCAATAAACAAAGAGCTTGTAAAGGCGCTTGACGTAATGTTCGGAGACTACGCTATAACAACAGATGAAGATGGCAGGGTTGCAATACAGGTTGCGCCAGGACAATACAAAATGCAAACAGATTCCAGCGGCGGACGAATGCTAACAGAATGGGACCTTGACATAGGAACAGAAGACGTGAACCTTGACTCGCTTCTTAAAGACACGCCTTTGAAAGCAGTCCCAGTAGCCTGGAAAAACGACGAACAAATGGCTCTCGTGATAAACGCACACGGAGTATACGGGGACAGCGACAGAGAAACCTACGTGCAAAACAAAATATGGGACCCGGAAAAAAAGTATGGCGAAGAACTCCCAAAAGGAACACTAAGAACAGTCTATGTGAATACAGAAAGGATTGGAAGATCCCCAGGCGCACAAGAGAACCTCGACTGGGCAGTAGACAAAATACCAAACATAATGGACAACAAAATAAAACTACAAACAAGAACAGAAGCAGACTCAGTTTATATAGAAGCAGGAAGCAAGGCTGAAGAGAGCCAGATAGTAATGAGGTACAGGTCAGGAGAGATACTGCAAGACTATGATTATATGGTAATGATATCAACTTATAGTCCAAGCATAAACGGGTCTGACGCAAATACAATACCAGACGGGGAACACACAAGCAAAGGATTCGCAAGAATAAACAGAGGAAATCTGGGAATAAACCAAAGAGGAAGCGCCTTATCAGAAATAGCAAGCTCACTACAAAACGGAGAAGACGTAACAAACGACATGGAAGACGCCGCAGCAGGAACACTATACGGAAGCCCAGGAGATTTTGACCACCAAAACGGATACAACCCAACAGTCACATACGGACCACCAGGAAAGCAAATACAAATATCCCCAGAACACCACCTCGGAGCACTCACCCTAAACATACCACTCGACACAATCATAAAAAAAGAAAAACTTGAGCTTCCAAAACCAGAATTCTAACCATAAACAGTAACAGGCAACCAATCATCATAAACAGTATGGGTGCCATGCAAAACATCCTCACAACAAGCACTTGCATCTTCAAGCTCATTAATCGAGCCTAAAGCAGACCAAAGAGGAGACGTTAAAGTACAAGGATCGTCGGTTTCAGTGCAGAAACCATTTTCACAATAACTCTTACCCTCATCAAACGCACAACAATGCGCGTCAAGAGAACAATCCCCACCTCCAGAAACACAACTCACACACGCCCCGCCCTGCCAAACCATAGAATCCTTCAGGCACTTGCCCTGCGTGGAGTCATACCAGCACAAACCATCACTGTTAGCACACCAGCCAGGATTGTCATACAATAGCAATGATTCAAAGCACACATGGTTCCCTCTGCTTTGCCCCACCCTCAGGCACTGCCCTGCGCAGCAGCGTCACGGATGCTGGGCGCCCTACTATTTTCCTTTTATTTATTCACAAAAATCATATATTCATAGGAACAACGACTCGTTGATTCTTTTTGTTGCCTGTTTTTATATACGCTTTTTACATTCAACCTTAATCTTGGGGAAATAATCATGAAAATGCTGCATTTTTTCTACGCCCGTTGCATTAAAAACAACCTGGAACACATGACCGGGTACGAACTTCTTAACGCAAAAGGCTGGCAAAAATACATCTTGGCAGGAACGATGGGAGCAGTAGCCCTCGCAGCAGCAGGAGGGCTTGTTGAGAAAGCAGATGCTTCTGCGCAAATGGACAACGCACTTGACCGGCTTGAAATCGTACTGCAAGACTACGACACAGGAAACGGAATAGCAAATTCTGAACTGAGAGTATACAACCTCGATGATAAAACAATATTTGACCAGACAAGAACAACTGATTCAGAGGGAAGCGCAGTCTTTGAAAACTACACCTACGTGGACCAAGACAACACCCTCGTGCCTCTTGACTTTGCAATAGAGCAAAACTACCCCAACCCCTTCAACCCATCCACTGTCATACCCTTCAGCACAGAAACAGAAGGAGACATAGACATCAACATCTACAACATCAGAGGAGAACTCGTAAAAGAACTTACTGATGCCTGGCTGCCAGCAGGAAAACACAAAGTAGGCTGGTCAGGAACAGATAACAAAGGACAAGGCGTGGCATCAGGCGTGTACATAGCAGAAGTAAGATCAAATGGTGAAAGAAAAGCCATGAAAATGACACTCGTAGACGGCTCTGGGAAAGCGTCCTTCTTAGACGGGATAAGAACAGAATACACTGATGCTGCAAGGCTCTCAAAAACACAAGCAGAAGACGACTACGTAATCGAAACCTCCCCAGACAACTACGAAAGCCTCACTGACACAGTAAAACTCAGCGGAGGAGAAGAAAGACTCATATACGCGCTCACAAAAAATCAAGCCCCTGTAGCATACGTAACAGCAGACCCAGACACAGGAACAATAGACACCATATTCAACCTTGACGGATCGCAAAGTAGTGATGACAAAAAAATAATAAAATACGAATGGGACTTTGGAAACGGCTTCTTCGAAGGCGAAGAACAAGAACAACACCAATACCAGACAAAAGGAGAAAAAACCGTTGTCCTAAGAGTAAGCGACGAACAAGGAAAAACAAATTCTGACACTGCAAGAGTCTACCTCAAAAACAAAACACCAGAAGTAAGCCTCGAAGATATTTCGTTTAAAGAAGACTCAAAAGGAAAAAGCATAACACTGAATGTAAACGATGACGATGATGAGCACATATACGAGATAATAAACCAGACCAACCCAGACCTTGTAACGTACAAGGTCGAAGATGGAAAACTAACCTTAGAAAGCCTTGCAAAAGACCAAAGCGGACACTCAGACATAACCATCCGCGTAAGCGATTTTTCAGGTGCGTACAGTGAAGCAAACGTTCGAGTCAGCGTAGAACCAGAAGCAGACATCACAGCAACCTTCAAAGACCCAATAAACAAAGAGCTTGTAAAGGCGCTTGACGTCATGTTCGGAGACTACGCTATAACAACAGATGAGAATGGCAGGGTTGCAATACAGGTTGCGCCAGGACAATACAAAATGCAAACAGATTCCAGCGGCGGACGAATGATGACAGAATGGGACCTTGACATAGGAACAGAAGACATGAACCTTGACTCACTTCTTAAAGACACGCCTTTGAAAGCAGTTCCAGTAGCCTGGAAAAACGACGAGCAGATGGCTCTCGTGATAAACGCACACGGCGTATACGGGGACAGCGACAGAGAAACTTATGTTCAGAATAAGATATGGGACCCGGAAAAAAAGTATGGCGAAGAACTCCCAAAAGGAACACTAAGGACAGTCTACGTGAATACTTCAAACACGGATGGCTTTCCAGTCACACAGGAGAATTTAGACTGGCTAATAGACAAGGTGCCAGAATCAACAGACAACCTGATAAGACTGCAAACAAGGGCAGAGGCAGACTCGGTATATATAGAAGCAAATAATGGCGCTGAGGAAAGCTATATTGTAGGTAACTTCATGGCAGGAAACATACTACAAGATTATGATTACATGGTACTGATATCAACCTACAGTCCTTCTGTAAACGGCTCTGATGCAAATTCCATACCAGACGGGGAACACACAAGCAAAGGATTCGCAAGAATAAACAGAGGAGATCTTGGAACACCAAGAAGAGCAGGAGGGTTATCAGAAGTAACAACATCACTACAAAACGGAGAAGACGTAACAAACGAGATGGAAGACGCAGCAGCAGGAACAATGTATGGAGATACAAGGGAGATGAACCATGAACAGGGATATGTGGCTTCAGTCAGTTACGGACCACCAGGAAACCAGATACAAATATCACCTGAACACCACCTTGGCGCACTCACACTAAACATACCACTCGACTCAATCATAAAAAAAGAAAAACTTGAGCTTCCAAAACCAGAATAAAAAAGAATTCTTTTCTATCCATAAACTACATAGTCTAAAAGATCAGCATAATAAGTTCCTGTACCATGAAGGACTGCATCACAACAAACTTTTCCTGAGGTTTCATCTATGGACTCCGGATCAGACCAGGTGGGACTGCAAGGCGATCCTGTTCCAGTGCAGACTCCTTTAGTAGGTCCTAAATATTCAAGATCACAGTAACTAGCCATGTCAGGATAACCACAACAGTGAGAATCAACAGAACAATACGGTCCACTAAACTGATTATCACCAACACAACTCACACAGGCGCCGCCCTGCCAAACCATAGAATCCCTGAGGCACTTGCCCTGAGTTGAGTCATACCAGCACAAACCATCACTGTTAGCACACCAGCCAGCATCACCATCAGCAACCATACAATCATCACACGTCATCTCACACGAAAGAGAATAAGTAGCATCATCATTAGCAGAATTAAAATCAGCAGGAGTATTCGTAACAGAAACAGAAAGAAGCTTAGACTCCTCAAAACCACCCAAAACAGTAAAATCACAAAAACCAGGACCAGAAACATCATTAAAATAATAAACTCTAGAACCACCAGCAACAATCGTGTCCCCCATACTAGACTGAGTAAGAGAATACTCCGAGCCACCAACAGAATAACTCAAAGTAACAGAAAACACATTATCATCCACACTCTGAATCGGCTGAGAGCCAATATTCTCAACAGTAACCTCAACATCAGCAGAAGTGGAAACAGAACAAGGATCAGGAACAACAGAAATATCAGTCACAGCCAAATCAGGCGAGTCAAGATAACACTCCAACGAATTAGCATCCCAAGAGTAACCGCCATCACAATCAACACAATAACAATCCTCCCCACAAACATTATCCCCTGAGTATGATACGACAGTGCCATGATCGTCAGTGAAAGGAGAAGAATCACAAACACTGCCATCATAAGAAGAACATGCAGCAGAACACGTAGGAGTGCTAGCCTCAAGCGTAACAGACAAGCAATCGCTCTGGAAACTATTGCCAGCAGCATCAGTAACAGTTATCCTGGCAGAAACAGGACCGTAAGTTGAAAAAGTCTTAGAAGTGTAATACTCTTCTCCCAGGTAAATACCCTCAGAATAGAAGCTATTCGAAGAGATTGAAGTAGCGCCCTGAGACTGCGAAGGATTGCAAACTCCCCCAAAAAACCACTCAATAGAATTATCAAAAGATGCGCAACCTGCATCCCAAGGAACCCAAGAAACCGTAGCTGTCCTATCAATTGAAGAGATGCTTACCGGATCAAGACCCAATGATGACGCAGTTGATTCATCAATAAACGCCGGAGCTTCATCATCATAACAAACAATTATCGAACCTAACTCATTACCTGAATTATCCCAAGCATCATAAACCTTAGCGTTGAAAGCGTACTCGTCTGGCTCGGTCAAAGAGACAGAATACGCTTTTGTGTCAGGACTCGTGCCTGAACCGGAAACAAATGCTAGCATCTCAGGGTTACTTTCCCAGAATAAAAGCCGTATGCTAACTGTAGCCTGATAATACAAAACATACCGGTCAATACCAATATTATCCTCACCAGAAGAAACAATATTAACCGTGGGGTTACTAGTATAAACAGTACCGGCTTCCTGACCATTAACAGAAAAGAAAGTCTCAACAGGCGCCTGCATATCACACTTTGAAACACAACTGCTATCCTTCACAACACTGCCCGAAGGACAGCAAAAAGAAACTGAACTGCCATCGCAGTCAGTGGAAACATACGCCTCATTAAAATCATCACCACAACAATAATCACCAGAACCATCAGCAGTATCACAAACACTCTTGCCGCAGGTTCCAAAAGTCCAAACACCTAAACCATTTCCGCCATTGATATTAGCATTCTCACAGACATTAGAAGCAGAATCCCCATCATACCAAGCACCGATAGTAGTCTCCTCACACGTCTTGCCAGTAACAGGATAACAACTGTACCCGCACCAAAGCCTGGCATCGCCGCCAACATCCCTTGAAGCCCCAGCACCATCAGCAACATAAGAGCATGAAGAATCACCAGACTTATAACACCTATCTCTTGAGCCACAGAAAGAATAATCAGTTACATAATTGTCATAATGACAGTATCTTCCCTCAATCTCCCAACCCTTATAATTCTCGTTACAGACAGCAATGTCCGTGAGTTTTCACGGGGGTGGATTCGCGGCTGTATTTGCGCATTCATGGCTGGTTGCTCTGCGGACACATTTTTATTGAACTGCATGCCCTGCACGGACCACCCGGCTCTGTCAGATGTCGGACTGCGTCCGCATCTGACAAAGCGTCCCTCCTTGGAAAAGGAGGGAAAAGAACAAGTAATGCTCGGAGGTGAACCATCCGGTAGGTTGTAAACCGTAGCCGCAACGCTGTATTCATGCAAACCCGGTCCGAATGATTACGTATAAATTTTTCGCATCTGGGCAAACACCGCGCCTTCCGGGTACGGTGTTTGACGGCAGCAACTCACCTGCAGGCGATACCCTGCACGGACCACCCGGCTCTGTCAGATGTCGGACTGCGTCCGCCTCTGACAAAGCGTCCCTCCTTGGAAAAGGAGCGAAAAGAATAAGCAACGCTCGGAGGTGAATCATCCGGTAGGTTGTAAACCGTAGCCGCAACGCTGTACCCATGCAAACCCGGTCCGAATGATTACGTATAAATTTTTCGCATCTGGGCAAACACCGCGCATTCCGGGCACGGTGTTTGACGGCAGCGACTCACCTGCAGGCGATACGCTGCACGGACCACCCGGCTTTGTCAGATGTCGGACTGCGTCCGCCTCTGACAAAGCGTCCCTCCTTGGAAAAGGAGGGAAGAGAACAAGCAACGCTCGGAGGTGAATTATCCGGTAGGTTGTAAACCGTAGCCGCAACGCTGTACCCATGCAAACCCGGTCCGAATGATTACGTATAAATTTTTCGCATCTGGGCAAACACCGCGCATTCCGGGTACGGTGTTTGACGGCACCAACTCACCTGCAGGCGATACCCTGCACGGACCACCCGGCTTTGTCAGATGTCGGACTGCGTCCGCCTCTGACAAAGCGTCCCTCCTTGGAAAAGGAGGGAAGAGAACAAGCAACGCTCGGAGGTGAATTATCCGGTAGGTCTGTAAACCGTAGCCGCAACGCTGTACCCATGCAAACCCGGTCCGAATGATTACGTATAAATTTTTCGCATCTGGGCAAACACCGCGCCTTCCGGGTACGGTGTTTGACGGCAGCAACTCACCTGCAGGCGATACCCTGCACGGACCACCCGGATTTGTCAGATATCGGACTGCGTCCGCCTCTGACAAAGCGTCCCTCCTTGGAAAAGGAGGGAAAAGAACAAGTAATGCTCGGAGGTGAATCATCCGGTAGGTTGTAAACCGTAGCCGCAACGCTGTATTCATGCAAACCCGGTCCGAATGATTACGTATAAATTTTTCGCATCTGGGCAAACACCGCGCCTTCCGGGCACGGTGTTTGACGGCAGCAACTCACCTGCAGGCGATACCCTGCACGGACCACCCGGATTTGTCAGATATCGGACTGCGTCCGCCTCTGACAAAGCGTCCCTCCTTGGAAAAGGAGGAAAAAGAAAAAGCGTCATCAATGATACTATTGCTGAGGATGAACCCGGACTAATTTTTTTCAAGACAACCTCATATATCGCCCTCCGTATGTCGGGCCCGATGTCCCTGCACGACGGCATCGCGGATGCTGCGCTGCAAAACACATGAAACAAGCTTTTCAATAATACGATTTCAGCACACAGCGGCAGATGTTTATCCGGGACGCGACATTTTGTAGCTTTGCATTTTTTATCCCCTGTCCGGGTATTTACTTTATTTTTGTCTTTGCACCCTCAGGCGCCGCAAGACATCGCATCAACTATTTTATTACCTTATTTTACAGCATGTTACACGTTGTTAGCCATTTACAAACGAATTTATTTGAAAAACGCAAACAACAACCCCAACATCGCCCCGATTTGACCGATCCAGAAAATAAACATCCATTTGATGAGGTCGGCGCGGGTCCGGGATACTTCTTCCGTTATACGATTATCAAGACGTTTTTCGACGTCGGCAATTGTTATATTAACCTTGCCCATTTCTTCCGTCATGCGCTCATTGACTTTGCCCATTTCTTCCGTCATGCGCTCATTGACTTTGCCCATTTCTTCCGTCATGCGCTCATTGACTTTGCCCATTTCTTCCGTCATGCGCTCATTGACTTTGCCAATCTCTTCTGTCATGCGTTCATTGACTTTGCCAATCTCTTCTGTCAAGCGTTCATTGACTTTGGAACTTTCTGTGGTGAGGCGATGGTCAAAGCGATTCTCCAAATTTGCGATACTTATATTAACCTTGCCAATTTCTTCCGTCAACCGCCGTTCAAATTTTTCTTCCACAAACTCCAACATCTCGTGTTTTTGCTCTTCCTGACTTTTGTTGATCAGATGAATCAGGCTTTCCGATGCTTTAGGTCCCAGTTTTTCCCGTAATGGTTCTTCTACGGTTACCAGTTTTGCCATTGTACCCTCCTTTTTATGATAAACATAACATAATTTAATGGTATTTCAGGTAAATACAAGAAAAAAGTAGAGCATATCAAAAAAGCTCTTTTGGTTATTGAAGCAGAGTGTAAGTGCGGCAAGTCCCTGTGCTACTGCTTGTTGTAAGCTTTGCACGGGCCAGGTTCATCGGAAAAGAATAAGGTGAAACCCCGGCTGTTTAAAGAAACGGGGCAGTCAATTTTTACCGTGCTGTGATTTGGTCTGGCCTGGATTGATTATTTCATGGTTTTCAAGCTTGGTAGCATCGGATTCATCAAGTTAATAAGGCTTTGAGAGCCTTCTTCTCCCAGTTTGTCTCGTAACGGTTTTTCAACGATAGCAACTTTTGCCCCGTTTCGTTCGTCTCGTTCGTTGCTTTTTTTACCTGATTTAACCGCTGCAGCCTTTTCCGGACTAGTACAACGGAAACAGCACAAAAATCAGCGGGTCCCAGATCATGTGCGAGATCAGCACCGGCACCAGACTGCCGGTTTTCCAGTAAATCGCGCCCCAATAGAGTCCGCACACCAGCGCGGCGATGATCAGCAGACCGTTGCCGGTGACAATATGCACGCCCGCGTACAGCGCCACACCCGCGGCATAGCCGAGCCCGTTGGAAAGCCGGTGTTGCAGCTGTTTCTGCACCAGTCCGCGCCAGAATACCTCTTCACCGAATCCCACCGGAAACGCCAGCAGCAGAATCAGCAGCGGCTGCGGGATGGCATCGCGGTTGGCATACACACTCTGCAGCTGTATGGAACGTTCAGGCAGGATTTCAACCACATGCGCATTGATCAGCTGCAGCAGTTCATTGCCGATCCAGAATATGCCCCATAACACCAGCGCAGAGCCGATGCCCCATGCAACCATACGAAGGTTCCAGCTGCGCAGCATGCCGGGGTCTGCGGTCAGGCCGATCACGGTCAGCGTCAGCGTACTGACCGCCATCAAAATCCAGAAATTCAGCGGCGGATGTACAAACATGATCCACCAGAGGATAAACGCCAGAATAACACCGGCGATCATCAGGCGTAGTTGTCGACGTGGTTTGTTCACAGGATCATCCAATCCAGAATGAGTGAAACAAGGTACACCAGACTAAACGCCATGTGCAGCTGGGCGGTCAGGGCATCTACCGGAATGAATTCCTGTTCGCTCAGGTTGCGTTTGTTCCAGATCAATTTGACACGCTGCAGAGCGAGGGGGAGCGTAAAGAATACCGACAGGGTAAAGAGGGACAATCCGGCAAACAATATCAAAATCAGCACCGATATATAAGCGGCGGCAAGCAGGCCCGTGTAATAAACCTGGGAGCCGCGTTCTCCCAGCAGCATGGCCAGGGTGCGAATATTGACCTGTTTGTCATTTTGAATGTCGCGCAGATTGTTCGCATGCAGAATGGCAATCACTAAAAAGGCAAACGGCAAAGGATAGAGAATCGATTCCAGAGAGTAGAAACCGGCCTGTACGAAAAACGCGCCGGCGGCCATGGCCGGACCGAACGCGATAAAGACCGCCGGATCTCCCAGCGCGTGATACTTGACCGGCAGCGGACCATAGGTGTAAAACAAACCGAGCAGGGCGCCGATGAGGATCGGATACAAAAGTAAAAATCCGTTGGCAAGAATAAGAATAAAATAAACGCCAATGACGGCCGCCAGAGCAAAACAAATGACCGCCAGCAGCAAGAGCTCGCGTTTGCTCAGATCTTTGTCCAGCAGCACGCGACTGCCGCCGAATGTACCCGGCCGGTCCACACCGCGGTCAAAGTCTTTGATATCGGAGAACATATTCACTCCCGCGTGAACCAGCATGCTGCCGAGGACTGTAATCACCAGATGCAATCCATTTATCGATTCTGAAAACGGCTGAGCAGCCGCCAAGAGTCCGCCCAGCAGCGGCGGAAAAAAACTGACGGTCAGAGAAAACGGCCGGGCCGCTT
The DNA here is from genome assembly GCA_034521575.1 of candidate division KSB1 bacterium. NCBI lineage: Bacteria > Pseudomonadati > Candidatus Zhuqueibacterota bacterium. The sequence continues at coordinate 1,358,330 of JAXHMJ010000005.1, read as the reverse complement.
TCCATGCGGTTTTTATATTCATTTATTTATCTCCTGTTTTTGTGCCGTGACCAGGTGCGCCAGTCCGGGTTCCAGGGGGTATGATTGTACGTTTGTATACCCTGCCTGATTCAGAATACGCTTGTACGCCGGCAGTGTTTTAAACGTCACAATCGATTTGTACAAATAGCGGTACTGGCTGATATGACCGGTGAGCAGATACCCGATGATCGGGAACGCAACGCGCTGATACAGGGTTAAAAACCGGCGCAAAACCGGATGCCGCGGCTGAAAAAATTCGAGGATGTACAATCGTCCACCAGGTTTGAGCACCCGCAGACACTCGCGCATTTCAGCGTCGAGTCGGGTAAAATTGCGCACACCAAAGGCAATGGTCACCGCATCGAACTGTGCGTCGGCGAACGGCAGGGCGCTGACCGCTTTGACCGCTTTTATGTTCCGGAATGTCTGTTTGTGCTGCAGCAAGGACAGCATTTCATTCGACGGTTCACTGCCGGTAATGCGGGCATTCGGCAGCTGCCGTTTCAGGGCGAGCGCCATATCTCCAGATCCGCAGGCCAGATCCAGAATATGTCCCGGAGCCTGTACAAGATGATACGCCGCAAATTGCGCGGTCTTGCGCCGCCAGACCAAATCCAGTCCGGCCGTGCTGACGTGATTAAAGGCGTCATAGCCCCGAACCACCGCGCCTTTGAATTCAAACCGGCTGTAGGTTTGTTTCATATTCAGGTCTTGACATCGGTTACAACCACAGAGCCCGGATCTATAGTTTGACCGGGATCAATCTTGACACCCGGATAAAATGACGTGTGAATACCGGCACGCACGCTATCGGAAAACACAGCGCCCAGGTATTTGCGTTTGGAATCCACGGGTTTGCCCTTGATCTCGGAATGCACGGTTTCATCATCAAACCGCATATTGGCGGTCATGCTTCCTGACCCGATCAAACAGTTGCTGCCGACGATCGAATCGGCAATAAACGACAAATGTCCGATCTGGGAATCGTTCATGATCAGAGAATGGCGGATTTCAGTTGCATGTCCGATGCGGCAGTTGTCGCCGATCACCGAATAGCGGCCAATGTGACAGTGCGGATCAATGACGCTGCCCGCCCCGATGATGATCGGGCCTTCGAGATAGCATCCCGACTTGATGATGCTGCCTTCGCCGATCTGTACATTTCCCTTGATCGTCACGCCGTCCTCAATAATACCCGAGCGGGTATCGCTCTCCAGTTCCGCCATCAGGTGTTCCTGATGATCCAGCAGATGCCAGGGGTAGCCGGTGGGCAGCCAGTCGCCCGCAATGGGCAGGGCATAAAAATCTTTATTTTTTGCAGTCTCAAGCACAGCCGAGGTGATTTCGATCTCACCGCGTTCGCTCATAGGGGTGGATTCGAGTACAGTAAAAATTTCCGGCTGGAATATATAACAGCCGATATTGGCCAGATCGCCGAGATAGGTCTGAGGTTTTTCAACCAGATTCAATACCTTGTGACTGCTGTCGGTCTGAAACACGCCGTATAGGGACGGATCTTCCACGCGTTTGACCAATGCGGCATTGTCGTATTCCAGCAGCTGTTCGAAATCCGCGCGCGAGAACAGGTCATCCCCGTTCATGGCGACAAACTTGCCGTTGATATGCGCTTTGGCCTGCAGCACAGCGTGACCGGTGCCCAGCTGCTCGGTCTGCTCCTGATAAATCAGATGCATATCCCGGTAGGAATCGCCGAGTGTCTTTTTAATCATATCCTGTTTGTAACCGGTGATCAGGATCACCTCATCGAACAATCCGGCTATCTGATCCAGACTGTGCCGGATGATTGCTTTATTCAAGAGCGGCAACAGCGGTTTTGGCCGCGTCAACGTTAATGGATAGGTGCGGGTGCTTTTTCCCGCCACCATGAGAACAGCCTGCATTTTATTCTCCTGTTTCATTTTTGATCATTTTAAAAATACAAACTCTGTCCTTAGGATACAAGGAAAAGGTCTTTTAGTTCGTCGTGTTCGTCATCGTTCGTTGCTTGTTTGTTTTTTCAGTGAAATATTTTGCAACGAACAAGACGACCGAAACGAACAATAGAAAATAAAAGCTGATATTTCGCTAAAGCTGTTAGATGATAATCATTGCTCATGGTTCCGTTCCGGCTTTAGCAATACGATTTGTCTGAACCATCAATCGACGCCAGGCTCCGCCGGTTCGCCCATCCGGTCCAGCGCCTCACCTTCACTGCGCGCAATGATCACCGCCCCGCAGGAATCGCTGGTCACGTTCACCGTGGTGCGGAACATGTCCAGAATTCGGTCCACGGCCAGAATAATCCCCACCGCTTCCAGCGGCAGGCCGATGGCCTTGAGAATGATACTCATCATCACCAATCCCGCCATGGGCACGGCCGCCGCGCCGATGGAGGCCAAAAGCGCGGTCAACACCACAAGAAATTGCTGAAGCGCAGTCAATTCAATTCCGTATATCTGAGCAATAAAAATGGCGGCCACGCATTCGTACAAGGCGGTGCCGTCCATGTTCACCGTCGCGCCGATGGGCAGAGTAAAGTTGGCAATTTTTTGCGACACGCGTGAGCGTTTGGTCACGCATTCGATATTCAGCGGCAGGGTGACCATGGACGAGCTGGTGGAAAAGGCCGTGATCATGGCCGAGGTCATGCCTTTATAGTGCATGAGCGGATTCACGCGTCCGATCAATCGCAGCAGCAGCGGCAGATCGACACCCATATGCCAGAACAGCGCCAGCAGCACGGTGATGAAATAAAATCCCAGAGACTTGAACGCAGCCAGTCCGGTGGTGGCGGCGATCATGGCATTGATGCCGAACACGCCGATGGGCGCCAGCCAAACAATAAACCGGGTCATGTTCATCATGGTTTTAAAAGCCGCTTCAATGGCCGAGACGAGTTTGCCTTTATGCGGTTCCTGCAGATGCATGACAAAAATACCAAACATAATGCAGAAAAAGATCACCGGCAGCACATCGCCGTTGGCCAGAGCCTCGAACGGATTGACCGGAATGATGCGCAGCAGCAAATCGGCAATCGAGTCATCGGAAACCGGAACGGACTCTACATCTGCGGTCAGTCCCACGGTGGCGCCCACCCCGGGTTTGAGCAGGTTGACCAAAAGCTGGCCCGTCAAAATAGCCAGCAGGGTGGAGGACAGGTAATAGAGCAGCGTCTTCAGGCCCAGACGTCCCACACCTTTGTCGGATCCGATACTGACCACCCCGGAGGTGATGGAGGTCAGAATCAGCGGCATGATGGCCATGCGCAGCATGCGCAGAAAAATATCGGACAAGAACTGCGCTGCCGGAACAATCGGTTCGCCGACGAGTCGTCCGGCCAGGATACCGCTGCCCAGTCCGATAAATATCCAGGTTGTCAGTGAAATGCGTTTCAAGCGGTTCAGACGCGTCATCTATAGATATCCTTTTATGCGGTAAACGATCAGTTTGATATATTCATCAATCACCCGGCGCCAGCCGTTGGCCGAGGTGTGCCAGTTGTCTGCATTTAGATAGATTTGCATTACATAAGGCTCTACCTCTATGCCATGTGCGTTCATCACATGCCTGTAGGTCAGAATACTGCGTTTGATATGGAAATTGTCCTGAAGCAGCAATATGCTGTCAATGCCGAGCGCGTTCAGTGAAGGCGTTAGTGTCCTGGCTGTATTGTAGGTATAAGGGTCGTTTATTTTGAGAAACAGGGGAATGACCGCGGAATCCGGGATATCGCGTCTTTGGATTTCCCGCATAAAAAGGTCGTGGTAATTTTCGAGTCCAAACACGCCGGAGGGCTGATCGTATTCGTGCATCACCACAATGATTCGGTCCACCTGTCCGGCCTGATAACAGCGAATGGCCTCCTGCATAAAATAATCCGATACCGTGGCCCCGGACGGCAGGATGAGCGCATCGCAATGCTGCTCGGAGGACGGCATGCTGAGCCAGCCTCCGGCAGACACCAGGATCGGTTTGGCGCAGAGCACAAGAATCAGAGCCAACAGCGCTGCGGCGGCCAGTTTGACCGGCCACCGCCAGACTCGTCGGGTTACACGTTTGCGCCACTGCATGCGTTTATTTGCTTTTCTCGGCCCAGATCTGCACCAGGTTCAGGATCACGTCCACGGCTTTTTTCATGTCCTTGACGGAAATCCATTCCTGGCGCGAGTGGAAATTATGCCCGCCGGTGAAGACGTTGGGCGTCAAAAGTCCCTCATAAGACAACCGGGCGCCGTCCGTGCCGCCGCGGATCAAGTTGCGGATCGATTTGATCCCGGCGCGTTCCACGGCTTCCAACGCGTAATCCACAACCCGCGGTTCCTCGTTTAGCTTGTATTTCATGTTGCGGTAGAATTCCTGTACCTCAAAATTCATTCTGGCCTGCGGATAGGAACTCATCACGTCATCGGACAACTTTTTCAGATACGCTTCCTTTTCTTTCAGGCCTTCCACGGTAAAATCACGGATCAGCCATTTAATCGACGCGGTTTCCACATTGCCCTGCATGACGTGCGGATGCACATAGCCCTCGCGGTCCTCTGTGGTTTCCGGGGACATGGAATCTTTGGGCAGCAGATTGATGATCTCGGATGCTATTTTAACCGCGTTGATCAGACGGTTCTTGGCGTAACCGGGATGCACATTAACGCCGGTAATGGTCATGTTCACCGCATCCGCGCAAAAGGTTTCATCCTCAATCTCGCCGGCGCTTTCGCCGTCGATCGTATAGGCGTAATCAGCGCCGAATTTTTCAATGTCAAAATGATCCGCGCCTTTGCCGATTTCCTCATCCGGGGTTACCGCAATTTTGATATCCCCGTGCTTGATCTCCGGATGATCAAGCAAAACCTGCACCGCATCGAAAATTTCAGCGATACCGGCCTTGTTGTCCGCGCCCAGCAGCGTGGTGCCGTCCGAGGTGATGATATTGCTGCCCTTGTTCCTGGCCAGCTCGGGATTCTCACCTTCCGGAATCACCACCCCGTCCTTGAGTTTAATGTCACCGCCCGAATAATTTTCATGAGTGACGGCCTTGACGTCTTTGCCGGACACATCCGGTGACGTGTCCAGATGCGCGATGAGTCCGATAGCCGGAACGGCGTGATCGACATTGCCGGCCAGCGACGCCATCACATAACCGTTGTTGTCCATATGCGCGTCCTGCAGCCCCATCTCTTTCAGCTCCTCAACGAGAACCTTACCGAGTTTTTTTTGCTTTTCCGTGCTCGGCACAGTGTCGGACTCTTCTGAAGACTGCGTGTCAAACGTGATATACTTTAAAAAACGCTCCACACAGGTATAATCCTGGTCTTTCATAAGTCAATCCTTTCAATTGATGACAAATCTGATGATAACATAATCATTCACCCGAAAAAAAGCAAGGGCTTTCGGACAGAACGGCTTTTATGGAACACGGTCAAATGCTAAATAAATGCGCAGGTGCACACAGAGTCGGGTTTCAGGAGGGGGAGGTCTCCCCTCGCTACAGCCAGGCTGCCCGCTCCATTTATGATTTTGCCGATAGTCCGGGATTTTGGGAGCGGGCACCGCCTCGCTAAACCGGCTTTACAACTGCCGCCTTGTGCAGTCACACCGCAGATGATGCGATTTCCAATTCTCCCTGTTCCCGCAGACCGGTTTGCCGTCCTGCTGAACAACGCAGGCCGGCCGCGCGGCTGCCTGTCTTCCGCTACCCCCTCTGTTTTCAGGACGTGCTGATGTTGCGTTTTTTGCCGTTAATAGATTCTATCTTTTTGTATTATGCCGTACATTTCTTTAATGCTGAAATCAGAGCCGTATGCTGCTCTTGCAGCTTTTCCCGGTTGACCGGGCACAATCTCGTTGGGGGTCGGGTACTTTGACGCTAATCTTTAAAAAGAGTTTTTGATTGAAAAACGATTTATCCAAATTGGAGATGCAAAAAGCTACACGAGTATTGAACAGCAATTGCTATGGTAAATTTTCCAAATCATCCAAATCTTTATGCCGTCCGCTTTCTTTTTTGTTTGTTTTCAAATCTTGTAGATTAATGATATTAATGGGGATTTCATTCATTGTATTTTTTATTCGCCTGGAATAACAGGTTTGAAAATCGACCCCGGAAATTGTTGTCAACAATTCAATTCTGATCGGTGTCCTGCCCATTCTGAAAATCTTGTTTTTTTGTAGAAAAAGTTCTTTTTTTATCACAGGGAGATCAAAACCGAATTCTTTGAGAGCAGTCACCAGTTTTTCAGCGTTATTTTTGCTGATCCCAATCCAAATATCCATACCTGCTGTGCTGCGTGGATACCCGTGATAGGCAACTGCAAACCCGCCTATTAACAAATATTCAATCTTGTGATAATTCAGCAATTTCAAAAAATCTTGAAAGTCGCTCGGCAGAATAATTTTTGCCATAATTTATTCTTCTCATCATTTCAACTGCAGCAATTCGTTCTTGTGGTGATTTATTTAACCAAAATGATGATTCTTTTGGTGTGTCATTCATATCCTGAATCGTAAATTGTTTTTCTATTTTCATGGTTTTCATTGTTGATCCTTTTCCAATTAAAATTAAATTAACCAATAAATATAATGAAATTCAAGGTAAATATTTCAGGATAAATGGCATTGCATTATATTTTCATCTCAACCCTATCTGATTTATCTTGCAGCCAAAGTTGTATTTTGCAACGGGATTGTTCGCGAACCTGTTGTTTCGCGGTTGTCCAACTAAATTTTGGGATTATAGATTGTTATCGTTAAACATCCCAGAAACTACCTTCTTTCTTTACTTGAGCTTCAAAGGCATTCAATTTATTAAGCATCGTCTCGACACGATCCTTTTGTTCATTGGCTCGATCAATTCTCTCTCCAATATCTTGCTCAACTTGAAATAAGAGTGGAGCAAGACGAGACGCTTTGAATCCATAATTATTTCCTGTTTGTGAGGATATACGGATATGCATTTTCCAGGGCCCTACCCGAATAGCAGAAGGCTTGTTATCTGATGCTGAATAGACAAACTCAAACGGAGGAACTTTATCCTTGTGCCTATTGGGCATTAAGTATGGTCTTATGTCACGTCCATCGATAGACCGGTCTTTGGGGACCTCAGTGCCAGCTATTGCAAACAACGTGGGTAGTATATCCAGAGTGCTGACAGGAGATTGTTCAACTGTGTTGGCCGGTATCCTGCCGGGCCAACAGAATATTCCCGGGACACGATGTCCGCCCTCCCATGTAGATCCTTTGCCATCACGAAATGGAAGTGCGTAACCTACGTGAAGGCGAGCTTCACCATATTTGGGGTGTTTGGCTGTATTCCTGAACTTTATCCATGGCCCATTGTCCGAAGAGAAGATAATTATCGTGTTTTCGGAAAGGCCGTTATCTTCAAGCGCCTTTCTGATTCGGCCTACACTGTAATCAATTTCCTCCATAACATCGCCGAGCAGACCACGCCGGGATTTGTTTAGGAACTTTTCGCTTGCATAAATTCCAAGGTGAGGCATGTTGAAGGGGATATAGGCAAAGAAAGGTTCGCTCTTGTTCTTCTCAATAAATGAGATTGCAGACTCTGTATACCGTCCTGTTAACGACGCGCACATCCTGGGCTTTGATGGCAAGTTATTAGCTATGAGAGAATAGCCTTTAATTGGATTATTTCCTGCAGGATTTGATTTCAACAACATGGCATTGCCATAATCATGGGAGACATTGGTTCCCAACCATTGATCAAAACCATGAGCAAGTGGCAAGGTATCTTGTGATGCGCCATTCTTCTTGTTGGGGCTTCCCAGATGCCACTTGCCAAATATCCCGGTCTTGTAACCGCGCTTTTTCAATCCTTCCGCTATGGTGATTTCTTTCGAATGGAGATGACGCTGCGATGTCGGTCCGATCACCCATTTGCCCAACCCGGAACGCCCGGGATAACGACCGGTCAATAGTGAATATCGTGAAGCGCTGCAAGCCGGTGAGCTAACATAGAACTGGGTAAAGTTCACGCCATCCCGCATCAGCTTTGAAATGTTTGGAGTGCGAATGGTTGGGTTGCCGTTGTGGGCGAAATCACCGTAAGCACTGTCATCCAGGAAAAATATTACAATATTGGGACGATCCCCGATTTCTCTGGCATATCCGATCGATGGAATCAGGCTTGCTGTAGCAGATACAGCAGCAGTCCGAATGAAGTTGCGTCGAGTAATTCCTTTATGCACTTTTTCTCCTTAAATCGAACGTCTGCACTCAGACTCGGCGCGCTTTGCGACGTGGTTCTGCAGTGCTTTGTTGGACAATTATTACCGTTTCCTGACAGCTTCGAACGCTGCCTGCAAACGCTTTCGCACAGCAACCAATTTCGGTTCAGTATCTTGCAGGGGGGACTGTTCAAGAACGTCATTTTTGATATCGTACATTTGTCCATTATCATAGAGTTTCCAGCGTTGGTCCCTGACAAATTCGCGTGTCTGCTCTTTGTTGCGGCCACGGCCCCAGTAATGACAGAATATCCATTCACGGGGTTTGCCCTTTCTCCCGAGGATTTGTGGGAGAAAGGTACGGCCATCAATGATGCGGTCAGCTGGAACCGCTGAACCTGCGGCTTCGCGGACGGTTGGCAGAAAATCCGAAAAGTCGACGAGGTCTTCCAGGACTGTTCCGGCGGGAGACTTGCCGCTCCAGCACGCAATAAGCGGGACGCGAGTGCCCGCATCTGTCATCTGAGCTTTGCCGCCTTTGATGCGCCCCCGGGTTGTTTCTGATGTTATGGACCTGTGTGTACCGTTGTCTCCCGTGAAGAGAACAAGTGTGTTATCCAGAATGCCCTGTTCTTCTAACTGGTTTACTATTTGTCCCACTAGCAAATCCATATACTCGACCATGTCGACAAAGTTCTTCTTTTTGTTGTCCTTGGAATTCTTGTTGATACTGTCAGGCGTTGGGACAAATGGATCATGTGTGAGAATCATCGGGTAATACACAAAGAACGGCTGGTCTTTGTTCTTCTTGATGAAAGAACGGATGAAATCGGCGCATACTTGTGGACCATAGACCCCTTCCGGATGCTCTATCCATTTGCCATTTTCGTATAGAGTGGGAGCATCATAGCGCCTCAGCCACCCCTTTGGCTCCTTCGCATCTGGTGCATCCTCTCTGTAAGCGTGCATGTTCCAGAGGCAGTGTTCGTCGAACCCGAAGGCTTTGATAGTGCTGGCGTCGCCACAGAGCTGCCATTTGCCTGCGATACACGTCTGATATCCGGTTTTTTTCAGGATGTTTCCAAAAGTAATTTCTTTGGGGTTGAGGTAGCCAAAACCTTCGTAGTTCCTGTTGTTGTACCGACCGGTCATGATCTGGACGCGCGACGGGGTACAAAGTGGCTGGGAATAGCAGTGGTTGAAGCGCACGCCCTTGGCTGCCAGAGCGTCGATGTTCGGAGTTTTATAGTCCTTAGCACCGTAGCAACCGATGGTCTCGAAACCGAGATCGTCCGCTATGATCAGAACGATATTGGGTTGTTGCCTCGGTTTTTCTGGTTGTGCGTATACTTTTGTCAAAAGCGCAAGCGTGCCCCCTGCTGCTAGTGTGGCGTTTACAAAATCACGTCTGTTCATCTATTCTCCCTTCTGGCCAACTATAGAGTTCAACGCTGCGGATCACGCGCGGCTGTAAGCCGTCGCGTGCATCCGGCTTGTTCGATGTCATTTGTCGTCTGTCTGAGGCCCTGACCGTTGTGGCTCTTTTATATTCAGCAGACTCCCGATCTCCTTCAACCGCTCCAGAGAATAGACCGGAATGAGGCCTGATTTATCAGGTGCGACATTCAAAAGGTAGTTGGCTTTTCGACTGTTGCACAGTCTTGCCATCTTCACCACCTGCTCCGCGCTTTTGATATTTGATGCGTTTTCCCTGGCCTTCCAGAACCAGGCAGGGCCCATCTTGTCACAGACCTCCGATGGAGTCTCGTTGTCCTCCGGCGGTAGCGCCCTGCGCCGTTTTGTTTTGAGCCAGGGATACTCGTAGCTGTAAATATCCGTCTCCTTGAGATCTAGGCTGTTGTTTGCGATCACGATACAGTTGGGCTGGAGAGCCTTGACGTGCTTTACGATTTCCTGCCAATGCTCTCGGATGTTGAACTGATACTGATCGCACCAAAGGAGATCGATCTGCCCGTAATCGGTGAAGAGTTCAGTCAGTTGCTTCTTGATGAAAGAAATGGGATCACCCTCGGCTTCAGGCGGCAGCCCATTGAGCGGCCTCTTGTTTTTTGGAACTCCAAAGTTGCTCGGAAAGCAGTAGTAGAGCCCCACTTTTAAGTTATGCTTGCGGCAGGCTTTAACAAACTCGCGCACGATATCGCCTTTTCCATTTTTGTAATGGGGAAAAGCCGACATGGCGTGGGTCTTTGTCTGTTTGCTGTCCCAGAGACACCATCCGCCGGTGTGCTTAACTGTCAGAACAGCGTATTTCATTCCTGCCGAAGCGGCAGCTTCGGCCCACTGGTTACAGTCCAGTTTCTCCGGCTTGAAGGTTGCGGGGTCTTCGTATCCGAGAGCCCACTCGCAATTATGGTAAGTAGCCATGTTGAAGTGGATAAACATCCCGAACTTCCATGTGAGAAAGTCCTTGCGCAGATGTTCGGCGGAAGCAGGTTCCTGGGCAAAAGTTGGAACTGCGAAAAGTACTGCAATCGTCAGTCGAATCAGTTGTCGTATCATCTTGTTTCTCCTTTCATCGAAACGACCTGCGCCTGCAAGATTCTTTACATGCAAGGGCCGTGACAAACTTACAGAAGCATCGAGACGGTCAAGTACCCTTGAAATTTTTGAAACATGATCTGGATTAATTTTACTCCTGACTCTCCATCAGTGTATAATTTTGACAATGCTTTATTCTTGAACGATTTTATCGTATCTGGTAAACCACCCAATATCTTTTAACTATCACAATATATAGTATAACCCGTAACGTTGCAAGGGATATTTATGGGCTAACCCGAGCAAAGTCCGGAAAATCGTGACTCACCCCGCGAGTCACGAGCGCAGGTGTACCGCGGATTTTAAGATTTAAAACACGACCTTTGCGTCGGCTTGAGCGAATTGTTATATTTAAAAAAATTGAATATATTTAAGCTACGTGTTGGACATTAGAAAATTAAAATTCTATAAATCAAAATTATAAAAAATCAACTTTGATATCATTAACTTTTTTAAAGTCTTTATCCATTGTTACAAGTCTAAATTGAAAATGTTTTGCTATACAATACTGATATGAATCATCAAAGTCTAATCCAATATTTATACTTGCTTTGATAAGTTCTTGATATTTATTTTTAGGCAGGGACAGAAGGTTGGTTTTGGGAAAAATATCAGATAAAAAAATCTTGAATGTTTCAGTTTTCTTTTCCCTTGATAAAATAACTCCTATTGAATGAAGTGTAAAATCTGATATATTGATTGAACCAATGTTATCATCGAGACATTTTTTACATATTTCACTTTTATCTTGTTTCAAAAGTATCTCTAAAAAGATATTTGTATCAATTAACTTCATTATCGCCATTCCATGGCTTTATGTTGTAATTCAACAGATGAATACTTTGATTTCAAATGTGATAATTGACCTTCCCAATCAAAATTAAATTTATCACTTTCGATTTTTTTTGAGCCATATTTGTTCAACAAAAAGTCAACAAAATCATTTATTTCACCTATCACATGATCGGGTAATTTTTCAATTTTGTTACCAATATCATAAGCATTCATAATAATTTCCTAAACATACAAATTATCAATTATTTTTGTCAAATTTAGACAAAACTCTATAAAATATCAATTAATTTTTTAAATAAAACCTGGATCACTTGCGGCGGCGCGCAGCAGAGCCGTCAAGTGCATCCGGATTCGTTAGGCTTTGGGATTTCGATGGGATGAAATCCTATAGTCGAGAATCGACGGATGCTTTTCCAATATTTCTAAGAGCACTTTAGTCGATCCCGTCGGTTTTCGTTTTCCCTGCTCCCACTGCCTCACAGATGACGGACTCACATTCAATACTTTTGCAAAAACTGTTTGGCTTAAATTTGTCTTCTCTCGGATTCTCTGAATATCTCGAGCATTTATTTCAATATCGGGTATCTTGATCCCAAGTTCTTTTAATTCTTTTTCCGTAAAGGATGTCTTTATCCCATTTTTTATTAAATCTTGGATCGTATCTCCGATCGCTTCTTTGATTGATTCTCTCATATCTTTACTCCTCTAGACGGAAGAAATTGCCTAATTTCTCCTGTCGTTTATATTCATCATGACTCAATTGCAATAAATCTTTGGCCAACTTTTTGAAACTGTACAATTCGTCTTTATCCAAGTTATCGCGTTCATTTTTCGAAAATCCATAAATAAATATAGCTTTGTCCATTTCTTTATATGCGATAATCGTTCTGTAGCCGCCGCTTTTTCCCCGCCCCTTCCTTCTTGTTCGGACTTTGTATAACCCTCCTCCTAAATTGAAAGTGCTGAGATTTCCGGCAAGATTTTCCAAGGCTTCAAGCAGCGAACTGTCGGGAATTGAATTTTTCCCGGCCCATTTGTTAAACCATTTCGTCTTCAGTTTGAGCATATTTAATATATCACATTGTGATACTATAAGTCAAGTACTTTTTTTATTCATCGCAACTAACTTTCCCCCCTTTTAAGCCTAACATCAAGTATTTTATCCTGCGTTGAGCCCGGAAAAAACCACACATAACTGCGGCTCTTACGGGAATGATTACAATAGTTATAAATTGTCAAACAAAAACTTGATTGCGCTACAAGCCTGCTTAAGATTGGCCTGACTGCACTTTCTGAGCGTTTTCATAGTATAAAGATAGCGTCTGATATCATCGACTGTTACCGATTCAGCAGGTTTTCCAATCGTCTCCAGGAATGGACAACAAAACACATCGAAATCCAAAATGGATATTCCCGGCGCCTGGCCGTGGTGGAAACGCTATGCCAACCACTGATAAACCTATTCCTTTGACAAGTATACAAATTGCTTTCAAAGAAGCCAAGGATGCTGCTAAAATTGCAAAAAAAGAAATAGGTTTGTCATATCAAACCAGTTGGAAACGGACAATCAGCTCTTAAGGGGGGTGGGATTATATCTTTTAATTTCCTTTTTCTTTTCAAAATAATCTATCCCACCCCCTAAATACTTGGCACCATACATCATGCGTGTAGCCATTTCTGACAAAAACATAATAAACTTACAACATGGCAAGGTAACATTCCGCTATAAAGATGCTCAAACAGATACCGTGAAAACCCGGTCACTGGATGCCAATGAATTCATATATCTGTTCTTACAGCATATTCTTCCAAAAAGCTTTGTTAAATCAAAACTTTAAAAAATCATTTTCAATGACATGGGTGACGTATGTCTTTTATATTAGAAAACAGTGGTTTTGCCTTGTTTACAGCTTGTTTTGAACCTTGCTCAGGATTTGATATGATTCATTTTTATAGTATTTTTTCCGAGATATATTTTCTGAACAGTTTTTAACTGTTGTGTAGAGCGCCTTCCCAAAAATGTAAATTCCATTAACTTACAACTCCACTACTAAAACTCGCTGCGAGTCGTCAGGGCCAAGTCCAACCCCGCGTTCGCATATCGACCTTCACTGCGTTCAGGTCGAATGCAACGCTTATTCGTTATCGCAATATTCTATACAGCTTCTTGATACTCTTGAACTTCTTTTTCAATTTTCTCTGCATATTGATCTTCAGCAGTATCTAAATCATAATCCATTTGAAGACCAAGCCAAAACTGTGGAGACATGTGAAAATATTTTGCTAATCTTAGAGCAGTATCAGGCGTAATTCTTCGTTTACCTAATATGATTTCGTTTATTCGGCAAGTTGGTACACGAATATCAAGAGCAATTTTATTTTGGCTTAATCCCATCGGCTTAAGAAATTCCTCGAATAATATCTCTCCGGGATGTATGGGAGGTATTTTCTTGTTACTCATAATTTATCTCCTTAATGGTAATCAACAATTTCGACATCAATTGCATCATGATCAATCCATTTAAACCAAATTCTCCATTGATTATTTATTCTGATACTGTATTGGCCCTCACGATCCCCATGCAATAATTCAAGCCTATTACCTGGAGGCATTTTCAAATCATTTAATATATATGCTCTGTTAATTATTCGCAGCTTACTAAAAGCGACTTTCTGGATATTATGTGGCAACTTTTTTGAATATTCTCGATTGAATATTTTATTTGTTTCTTTACATTTAAATGATTTTATCATACGGATAATTTATAACGTGCTACGTTAAATGTCAAGCGTTATATGAATTAATATGCGATAACGGGCTATTCAGCCGCGCGGTTTTTTTGCGTCGGCTGGAATAGCGAGGTTAGCCGTCCGCTTCATTTTCGCGCCCTTTAAATGGATGGTTTTCAAAGAAAAAATCGACAGGTAAAGGAACCGCAACATTGAGTTGCAACTTGTCGCTCAATAACTCGTAGGTGCGGCTTTCATACTTTGCAGAGCGATACAGGAAATCAAAGTCAGTTAGAACCGGCATGCGATGGTTCTTATGCAGTGGGTTCTGGCAAGGCGCAACATTATAGATACCCACATGCTGCCACATGCTGTGGGCAGGACCGCTAAATGGCACGTACGCAAACTTGTACAGGGACTCACATCCGGATTCCTGGGCCATCTCCCTCGTGGATTTTCCGGACCAAGAACCAACGTTTACCTCAATGGCCCACTCCATCAACTGAGAGTTCAACCATGACTTCCGCATTTCAATGATATCCTCCAGAGGTTGGTCTAGTTCGCCCTCCGGAATCTGGTCTGCCTCATTCTGCAGGTATTCAAGATAGAGTTTCCCTTGGCCTAGACCGAAACGAATGTAGTCCCGACTGCGATCCTCGGGATCATTAATTATCCATGCCAAGGTTATGTGAACATCAATCATCGCTCGCAAAATAATAGGCGCGACATGAGGATTCCAAATTCCGGGATTGCGCGCCATTTCCAAGCCGAGAGTAGCTTGGCGCGAAGTTAACCCCCAAATTGCTTCCGAGATTTCGTTCTTGTAGATCTCTAACGTATGGGCGTTCCACCGAGATTCGAGTCCCTCAACGACGTTCGAGCAATAGCTACCTATGAACTCATCCAGCGGAGATTCTTGATCATCAGTCATCTTGTTTAAGATACTCCTGAAGCTCGCATCGCTTCAGTTCTCCGTTTCGGTTCCAGAAATGCTTGGCCCAATCAGTAGGCACTCCCAACATTCCCCATTCGGCCCCAGCGTTCGCCCGCATGAAAGACGCTGCCTTTCGTGCCTCCTCACTTTCAGGATTCTCGACAGAAGCATTTAGGTCTGGACTCTCGATATGCTGCGAGAACTTGATGGATCCAGCCATTAGACGCGTCAAGAGCATTGCGCCGTGAAGCACGATAGCGGGGGGCTGAGTCTTGTCGAGATGGTTCTCGACTGTACGAGAGATACGCCCAAGGAGTTCGTCTTGCGAATAAACATTTTCAGGAGGGCCAACGAACGCGAGGGCACACCCGTCGTAAAGAATTACCAGCGGGGATATCGCGTCACGAATAGTACATAGTAGGTCTTTTTGGTCCCAGCGCTCCAATCAATATTTGTGCTTTCGTTTCCTGTGGCAACTTGGCATAAGCAATTTGTAGCAAAGTTGAAAAAGTCAATGTCTATTCTAATATAACCCATTTCAGTACGTACTCCAGTACATACTGTTTGGGGTGTATACAAGTATCATGAAATTAACAGGATAGCTTGTATCATCAAAACCCTTGTTTGCATCTTGTTAGTTTTTGCGTTTCTCAATCCATCCCAGGATACCCGAAAGCATCACCACACTGGTCAAAAAACAGGCGGCCACACCGACCGTCAGGGCGGCGCCGAGCTGCGCGAATCCGCGCCAGACGGAAAACACCAGAGAGCCGAATGCCAGCATGGTGGTCAATGACGTCAACAGGATGGCCTTACCGGTACTGGCAAATACGGTGTAGAGTCGGCCCTTGCCTTCATGCAGCCAGCGATGAATCAAATGCACGCCGTCATCAATGCCGATGCCCAGGATCATAGGCAGGCCCATGACATTCATGACGGTGAATTGCTGACCGGTCAACACCATAAACCCGACCATCCAGATTAATCCGACGGCGAGAGGGGTCATAGCCATTAACGCATACCGGGGCTTGCCGAAATCCAGCCAGAGCAGGAAAAAGACGATCACCAGGGTCAGCATCAGCGCATGTCGGCCGTCCCGCCCGATCACCTCGATGAGTGCGAGGAAAATCGGCGGCATGCCGGTTGCTTTGGGAGTTACATATTCCAGATCATCGACAAAGCGCTTTAGGAACTGAGCATCCTTCCAGACATTGGCAGCGGGATAGGCGGTGACTAAAAATTGATCGCGGCTGTCATTGCTGTAACGGTCCAGGATGTCCTCAGGCAGCATGCTCAGTTTGATCGAATCGGTTGAACTCATGCGCAGTACGCGCTGTTTGTACAAGGGAGCAAACTGATTCTGAACCCGGCTCCAGGCGGACTGGACGGGTTCGGGATGCTCTTGTATGTACGTCAGCAGGTCTGTGATTTTGTTTTGAGGATTTTCCGCTTCCGGGTCACCGACAATCTCGTCGCATTTGTTATCGACTTTGGCCTGTCCGCCCAAAAACGCCATGTCCTGCATCTCGATAATGTTCATTTCCAGCCGTTCGAGCTGAGTCTCAAGCGTCTGCATATCGCTGCCGGAGAGACCGGACTGTATGCGTGTGTCCTGTATGTTTTGCCGAATGTCGTTAAGGTGCGGAATGCGCTGCGTTTGATCTTCTGTTGACGGCAGGTAACGCGAAATATCTTCTGTCATGGCGACGCTTCCCATATCCTCAGCTGCCTCGGAGACGCGTCGCGATGAATCCGGATTCGGGGCCAGGATCATGGCATAATCCAGACTGAGATCGAATTTTTTTAGTATGGTGTCCTGCAGGGCAATAGATTCCAGACCCTCCGGTTCAATATTCATATAATTATGATCAAATGTGATCAGAGAAGCGGTCCATCCCAAAAGAGCGGTAACCACAACGGCTGCAATCAGTGTGAAACGATAGCGCCCGGCCAGGCCATTGCCGGTGCGGCCGAGGAATTGAAACGAGAGATCGCGGGTTCGAGTGCGTTTGTTTCTGCGCTCCAGACGCCGTTCTCTCAGGACCAACAGCGCAGGCAGCAGCAAAAAGGTCTCGATCAGCATGGCCAGCAGTCCGAATCCGGTGACCAGACCCATTTCCTCCATACCGCGCGAGTGGGCGATGACGAGGGTGAGGAACGCGCAGGCCGTGGTCAATCCGCCGGTAATGACCCCTTTGCCGCTTTTCAAAAACGTCTGCTGCATGGATTCTTCAATGGATTCTCCCGCGCCGCGCCATTCTGTAAAGCCCGAGATGAGGTGAATGGCAAAGTCGATACCCAGTCCGAACAAAATGACGATCATCATTTGGGTCATGATATTCAATTGTCCGACCACCACCGCGGCCGTGCCGACCGCCCAGACCGAGCCGATGAGCAGGCTCAGCAGCGCTAACATCGGAGCCGCCAACATGCGGAAAGAAATGATGAGCATCATTAAAATAGCAATGAGGGCAATGACCGAAGTATAGTTCAAACTTTTCTGGCTGTACACCATTTCATCATGAGCAATGGCGACGAATCCGCTCAAACCGGCGTTCACGTCCGGATAATCCGGCAGCATATGCTCGAGTTCCGCCTGGACGGCGTTGGTGCCGTCGATCAGTTTCTGCATATCCGTCATGCTGAAATTGGGGATGGCGAGCATGACCAGGGCCCTCTCATCATAAGAGATCATATAGGGATCGCCGTAGAGCAGTTTCTCTACGCTTTTTTCCACTGCCCGGGTGGAACCGGAACGTGCCGTGTTTGTCAACATAGCCACCAGCTGATTCAGTCCGTCCAGAAACATCACGGCATTGTCTTCTTTTTCACGGCTGGAAATGGATTCCTCGCGGCGCACATACTCTTTTTCCATGGCGTCATTGATATGGGTGAGCAATCCGGGCAGATTCGGGTCATAAAACTGATCTTTCATGTTTTTCAGGTCAGCTTCATCGAGCAGCATCAAACCATGGTTACGGATAAAATCCATATCGAGTTTGTAATCCACACGTTTGAACAACGGCTCGTCCAGTTTCGCCTGTTTGCTTTTTATTTGTTCCAGCAGTTGATCCCGGTGTTGAGAATTGTTCGGTTCCGCCAGTGCTTTCTGTAGACTTTTTATATCCGAACGGATACGTTCATTTTGTGAAGAATCAACAAGCGCGGTGATTTTCGGAGCCAGCTCATCACTGAATTGTTTGATGCGCTCTTCAGGCCCCTGAACCACCACCACAAGATTGGTGGACGTTGAAAATTCTTTTACGATTTTATTAAACTGCACGGTGCGCGGATCGTTTTCGGGCAGCAGATCGGACCAGCGCATGGTGACGCTGAGTTGGGCGCTCAGGTACCCGAACACCAGCGTCAGCAATACGACCAGAACGAGCATGCGTCCGGGGTGGCGGGCATGCGCGGAGGCAAGTTTTTTCAATAATCGGTCTCTCACGGGGATTCTCCTTTATTTTCTATTTGTTTTTGTCAGCGACCTTTGCATGCCAACTCCCCCAAAATCTATTCACGCAAAGAAGCAGAGATCGCAAAGAAAAGAAAAACAAGTGATCAACAACACGTGTTCCAGTTTAAAAGGGTCAGCACGCCCTGGACGATTGAAACAATCAGGATGCTGCTTAGAATTGTTTTGGATACAAATGTATCAAATCCATGATGGCCTTTACGCAGAAATGTCATGTGAATCACAAACGCACCGATTCCGCATACGGCCAGCAGCAGTGAAATGCAAAAGCCGATAACATTCGTTTCAATCAGCATCCAAAATCCGTAGAAAATCAAGACAAACAGTGGTATATGGATCACCAGAAATCCGTTGATGCCGCCTTTGAGTCCAAACAGATCCCATTCATGCCAATAGGCAGAATCCATCTCGTGTACGCTCAGCATCGCTGCATTGATCATATAAATCCAGACAAGTTCGTTCATGGTTCAGGTTCCTAAAAATAAACCCGCAGCCGCGCCATACCGCCGTTGCCCATGTTGGCGGCGTACAGCTGTCCGTCACTGCCGGTATAGATATTGCCGTATATGGTTAGTTCGATGTCCTGATAAAGACTCCATTCCAGCACAGGCACCAGGGCGACGCTGCCGTCGGACAGGGAACTGATGCTCATAGTGCCGGCTGTAATCAGATCGGTAACCGGGTACCGAAACATGGCGAACAGCTGGTCCCGGCATAAAGATTTGACCTCGCCGGTCAACATCCAAAGCCAGTCACTGATCGAGTAGTGTTGGCTCTCATCCGGCATCATGCCGTTATGGTACCATTCACTCATCACGTATAATCCTGAATCAAACGTATAATCCGTTCCCAGCACCCATTCCCAGTAATCATCTTTACCATCCGACAGCGATGATGTTTGAAGGTTCATGTGGTTATAACCACCTTCAGCCCAGACGCCCAGTCCCAACAATTCTCCGGCGATATCCGTTGCAAACAGGGTGCGTTTATATTGATAATCTATTGCCATCGCTGTGTATTCTTTCAGCGTCCACTCTTTGGAAATGACCATCAACGAAACATCGAATTTGCCGAGCCAGGCTTTGACTTTGAACATTTTAGCGGAATTCTCCCATTCCTCACCGGGGGCATAGTAGCTGTGAATTGAAAATCGGGACGAAAGCGGCACATTTAGTGTAACCGCATTGTGACCGGGTTGTTCATAGCTCGGATCCATGACATCTTTGACATTGAACAGGTCCGTGGGATTCCAGGTGTATCCGGAGCCCATGCCCATCTGCTGTTTGCCTATGGTCAGATCAAAGCGCTCAAAGTTCAGGCGCACAAAAGCATTGTCGAGAAAAATACGCTCCGGCCGGTGCTCGAATCGCCCTCCCCCTGACGATCGAACCAGATCTCCGAATGAATAGGTGAAATCCGGGATCACAGATTTATAGCGGCTCGGCAAAAAATCAGCTAAATTCCATTGTGTTTTGCCGTGATAGGTGATATAATCAAAATTGGCGGCGAACAGGGCGTTGCCGTATGTTTTGGACAGGTCAACGCGCAGTTTATTGGACATCATCTGATAGGTGTCGCCGTCCAGGTGCGCGATCATCAACTGTGGTTCATAATAGCCCGTCAACTGCACCGGCTGCGCGCCGGCGACGACAGCGGACAATAGCAAAAGTAGAAACAGTGTTCTCATCGTTTCAATCCTCTTTCTGTGAACAGAGTGTTGTCCAGTTTGATATTGTATTCGATACCATGCATTTGCATCACCGTTTTGGAATCGTCATTGTGGTTGATCATGACCATACGCGTGGGGGTGGGGATGTCGTCAATGGTTTTGATATCATATTGTTTCAGGGTTTTGGCAATGCGATCCGGATTGTCTTTATCATAGTAATCAATAACAACAGGCATCATATTGTCCTTGTTCACCCACATGACCAGTTTGGCGTATCCGGACCCGGCGCCCGGTTTACGGGTGAGACGCAGCTTGTAACAGTCCATGTCGCGTTTTTCTTCGTCCGGCAGTTTCTCTGCGTCAAAATCGTCGATAAATGCGTTGCTGCCGCCCATATCTTCATGCGTAAAATCGCTGCCGCGGAAATTCTGTTTTCTGGCGTGCGATGCCAGTTTACGCACCCGGCGGGTGCGGGTGAAATACAGCCAGATATCATCGGCGTGATTGAGCATGAGCATTTTTTGACCCTGAATGCGCCGCGGCGCCGTGTATTCGATCAGGGTTTTTTCGCCCTGGTTTTTGGTGTACATATTGTATTCAAAGGTGCGCTTGTCGCCGGAACTTGTGCTGATGGTCATGCTGACCTCGGCTTGAGAGGAATTCTGGTTGATTAGATCGTTGACACGATGGATGATCGAATCCGCGCTCATGTTTTGTGCCTGCAGGGGAAGGATACTGATGACCAGTAATGTGGATAGTATGTATTTCATGATACGCTCCTTTGTTTTTTTTCATTGTATAACTGATAAAATCCCATCACAATACTGCCGAACCCGAAAGAGACGGTTCCCACCTGTATCGAGTAATCGAGCAGAACAGAGGAGGCCAAAATACCGCTGATCACCTGGACCGAGCCCATCAACACAAGATCGCGTCGATCGCCCAGGATAACCATCATGAAGATACAGAGGCCGGATACAAGCATCCACAATCCGGGGATATAAAGCGGCAGGCTGAGTTCGACAAAAATGAGTGTGTAGAAAATGCCCACCATCATGAGAGCGAACAAAACGCCGCAAATTTTCATAGAGAACGGTTGCAATGGATTAATACCGCGATCCTGAGCGCCCCGGTACCAGATAATCGTCTCCAGAGCGCCGCCCAGGATAAAAATGGCAATCCAGATAAAAGTGATGTGTTCGGATTTATCCTGGTGAACCAGATAAAGGGTGATCAGTCCGCCGATAATTATTAGAATGCCCCATTCAATCCATTGCCAGGCGGACATAAAGAACCGTTTTGAAGCCTGGGCCATGGTGTTGCGGATGTGCTGGATTTGTTCAATCGCCTCTTCAGGAGACAATTGTTGATGTTGTTCTGTCATGATTGAATTCCTTTAATGATTTGTTCCAAAAGGGTGATGTATTGTTCAAATGCATCGCGTCCGGCTTTTGTGGCTTTAAATGTGGTTTTAGGCTTGTTGTCCACAAATGCTTTTTTTATTTCAATATACCCGTGTTTTTCCAGTACCCTGGCATGAACGCTGAGATTGCCGCGGGTCAAATCGAGCATGTCGACCAATTCGGAAAAGCTTTTTTCCTCTTCAGTCGCAACCAGCGTGGACATGATGGCCAGGCGCACCCGGTCATGAAAAACCTTGTTTAATTGTTGTGTCAGGTCTGAAATCATCGGTTTCCTTTTTATAAACATGTTTGTATTGCAAACGTGTTTAAATATAGAAATGTTACAAGAAAAATACAAGATTTTTATTATGATTATTGAATGACGAATGGAAAATTGGGGAAACGGTCCGGCATTTCACACAATACGGCATGAACTTGAGATAATGCCGCCGTTTGACTGTTTTTTGGCTGACCGGGGGTAATTCTAATGCAGTGTTGTAGTGGATTTCAAATCATTGTAACAAATATCCAGACCAGCAGCACACCGGAGACCGCGCAAAGCAGATTGACTGTGTCGTTATTCACCCAATGCCAGCCTTTGAAAAAAACAGAGGGAACCTCACAATGCTGTTTTTTTTCAGTGATCTTGGCGCAAACCTGACACTGGTACTGACTCTGAACTGTGATTCCCAGCAGACTGTCTACAAAGCTTGCAATCAGGCCCGCAAATGAAACCAGTATCAAAGCGGATAAACCGAATTCGAGTTCGGAGGTCACCAGAAAACCGATGAAACCAATGAGCGCGGAGCCGATCAAGGCGCCCAGCGAACCCAGAAACGTGATGCCTCCGGAGGTGCCGAGCGGGACTTGTTTGAATGTCAGGATAGAGCGCGGCAATCGTTTGGAGAGGACGCCGATCTCTGTAGCCCAGGTATCTGCGGTGACCGCAGCCAGCGAGGTGATATACAGAATATAAATATCCTGTTCTCCTGTAAAATACCAGACGAGCACGAGCAGACCCGCCAGTCCGCCGTTAGCCAGAACCTGTCCGGCATCCCGGCAGCCGCTTTTTTCAAAGATGTTGATCAGGGTGTCTTTGCGTTTTTTACCGGTTTTGGAGAGAATACTTGAGAGGACAAAAAAAGCGAGTATGGGAATCGCAAAGGTCGATCCGCCGATTCCAAAAACGAGTGTGCCCAGAATAAGCAGGGATACCGAACCGCCGCCGGTTAAAAATTTCAGTTGAAAGGAGATCAGAGCCAGGATCAGAGCCAGGGCCATGCCTATCGAGAATTGTATTCGCTGATCAAGGGGCTCGGCAATCAGATAGAATAAGCTAAAGGCGGAAATCAAAGGCACCGTCAGATTGTCAGAACCGCGTACCGATACCATTTCACCGGCTGTAGCCAGAAAGGCGGTGATAATGGCTGTCCAGAGAATTTGTTGCGTCGACCAATGCTGGCCGAACAACGGGGATAAAAAAAAGAATCCGATCAAAAGAATGACCCATGTGGATAAAAACATGGTAAACGACCCCTGGACGGATTTTTTTTCCGGACCGAAATAATACTCGCGCGGACGGGCAATATGTTCACCGACCATTGCCGCAAGCGCGTCGGGAACGGCCATAATCAGTATAGAATTGATGAATATCAGCGGGTGTGAATTCCAGAGCCAGAGGGTCAGAATAACAATGGACAGTGGATAAAACACCGTGCCGTAACTGGGTCGCCGGGTGGAGTGCATACCGTTGAGCCAGTGACGCCTGACCGCAATGAAATCCAGAACAGCGAACATAATTCCCAGCATCAACACGGGGTACATACTGTTTAGTAAAAAAGGAGTGGAGGCAACAAAGAGTCCCACCGCGATATGGACGATCTTGCGTGTGCCTTCAATGGACCAGGATGTGGTTTTACGCAATAGTTCGGAAATAAATATCAGTACACCGATGCCCGCAGCGAACAGAAGCAGATAATACCAGTCGGAAAATGTCATCAGTCTCTCTCGATTTTTCTTTCCCATAATTAAACAATTTTCAAACCAAATCCAAGTAGAATTCCATGGTTCTTGCAGATATGGAGTGCGGATAAAATTTATGAGATAATGTCAACTTTTCAACATTTTTTTAACAGCCTGAAACGTCTTTTTTTGCTCCTTTTTAACTGATTGAAAATTCATGTACGAAAAAACATGTATTTAACATTAATTTAAAGTTTCGTTAATATCGGGTATTTTGCAAAACAGCTACAAGTCAAGTAAAAACAAAGTTGAATAACTTTTCATTAATTACGTTAAGATATTGTTTTTAAATAAGGGACGCGTTGGAATGTAAACGTTACATTTTGTAAAAACGAAATTTGGGGGTGTTGCGGGATTTAAAAGTTATCCACAACCTGTTCACATTTCCGCAGGTCGGTTTTTGGGCTTTTTCTGGTGAGATTTTCCTCAACGAGCAATGATACACTTGTTGAGCACGGTTTTCTGTTCTTTTTCCGATTCAGCCCGAATTTGGTACAAATACACACCATTGGCCGGGATGTCACCGTCTGCATCGTATCCGTCCCATGGAATTTGATGATACCCCGGTGAACGCCTGCCTGCGGACAGTTCTTTGATTTTGCGTCCGGCGAGTGTGTAGATACTGATATTGATATCCGCGTGTCGGCTCAATCCGAACGAGAATTCTGTGGCCTCGGAAAACGGGTTGGGGTAGTTTAATGCGTTTCGGATGACCAACTCGCTTTTAACCTCAAACGCAAAAGATTCCGCAGTTGAGTTGTTTTCTGAATCAAAAACATTAACGATGAGTTTATGATGTCCGTCGTCAAGCTGTGGCGAAAAATAAATGTTTTGTGTTTCTTTATTGTATGTCAGCACGTCCTGGTCTGTGAAAGATATGCGCGCGCCGTTCAGAGAAAGGTTGATTTGGCTGGTGTCCCGGATGGATTTCTGATTATTGTCCTGAATTGAAATAACAATATTCGGCCGCGGTGAAATCAAATCTCCGTCATAAACGGGGCGGTCATCGACTGTAATCAGCAGTGTGGGCGGGATGGTGTCTTTTTTCGCAAATACGGTGGTATGCAAGACGTTATTGGATTCGGAGCTTTCAACGAGTTCATTCTCCGGATCTGCTGTTATGTAAAAATGGGTGATGCCTGAAGCCGAAATAGGGGTTTCAAAAGTCAGAGCATGCGATTTTGAATGTGCCAGGGGCGGATAATACAGGGTGTGGAGGTCCTCGCCTCTATTTTTACTCAGAATACGGATACTGCCGCTGTCCGTCATAGAGGCGCCGAGGTTATAAACATCGAAATAAAATGTGACCGGTTCTCCGCTGGTCACTGTGTCCCGGTTTTGTGAGAACAGCTGCGGCGAGAGCGCAATATCCGGTGTGGGGTCGAACAGAACATGCCAGCTCTGCAGCACAGGGGTGATACGATAGTTTTGACTGCTCAGTTGAGCGCCCAGGCTCAGATAGGGAGTGTGTTGAGCGTCAATAAATGACAGATCGAGACTGTTTGCGGGAGATCCTGTGTACAACGTGTCCGGTGCACCGGATATCGGATGTCCGATCAAATGAACGTTAATGTTTGTGCTGTCCGGCAGAGTTGACTGTATCTCCGCTTTTGACCACGCTGCAGCCGGACCGATTTTCGGAGAAAGTATCTGACCGAACGCAGCATGCCTCCGGATGCTGTCGGACACAGCGGCAATGGTTTCCTGATCCGAAGGGCTGTACGCTTCGGGGACGTTTCCGGGCGGGGCGCCCTTGCGTCCGATGATTGCCCAGGAATCAAAAGGTCCGATGTCCCGGCAGTGCACACTGCCGAGAGTTTCCAGCGCGTTTAGCGCCGGTTCGTACAGGCGGTTGCTGGCTTCATCCTTGACCGCAACGAGTACATAATCATTTTCCGGGACATTTGAAATAAAGTCAGCCAGTTTTTCAGAAGCCTGTTCATTTCCCCAGGTATCGAACGTTGCGGTGGCGCATATTTCAGCGCAGTTGTTGGTCAGCACGGCGACATTGAATCCCCGGCTGGTGGGCATGACAGATTGTGAGTTGACCAGAATGCGCGCAAAATTGCCCTGCCGTTTTCCGGCCGATTCAACGCGCAGTGAAATGTTTTCTGTGCTGAGACGCACCCCATTGGAACCGGATTGTGTGGATTGATAGCTGTTTTCAATAAATTGCGCGCTGGCTTGCTGCCAGCCGTTCAGACTGTCCGAAACCGCTGTGAACGAACCTGTCTGCCAAAGAGGCGGGGTTTGATCGAGTATACGCACCCGCCAGAAATAGATGCCGGGCTGTACATCATTAAATGGACACAAAGTCTGCAGCGGGTCTGCCTGCCGGGTGCGGGTTTTCAGGACCGGACTGCTAAAAGTCCTGCTAGTGTCCAGTTGAAACTCGTATGATAACTCTTTATAAGGTATATTGGGAGGATTTTCCACGATACAGGTGACCGCTCCATTTGATATACGCGCGAATTCAGCGGGCTGAACCAGTCGTACAGAACTGCTGTAAACCTGTGTTGTCAGAGTCGCGCTATTATTTTGTTCATTCGATTCGGGAATGGCATCTTGGGCGTCAATAGATGCATCCAGATTCACGGTTCCGGACATCCCTGCAAGCGGCCAGGTAACCTTGATCGTATCTGTGAGCGTAAACGGTTCGCGTTTGAGATTCCAGGTGATTCGGGTTTCCGGATTCTCCTGTGATGTTGCCCGTAACCTGAACTGCAAGCTGTCCGGCGGAAACAGTCCGATATTTGACAGGGCGCATGTGATTTGCGCGGTCGAATCCGCTTCACTGGGAATTCGGGGTTCAATATTGATGGGGTCATCTGAAAATGTAAGATCCGGTTGATTCGGCAGCTGCAGACGCATGGCCGGATCTCCCAGGAGGTTGTACTGCAGAATCACATTGGTCACATGCGATGTGACACCCTGCTGCTCCCACAGCCCGACTTTGGCCTGATTCAGAGCGTCTCCCAGAATCCGCACGGTATCCTGCAGGATCGCCGGATACAATTGCCGCAGCAGTTGATTGTCCTCATAGGTATAGCCCCAGCCGGATGTCCCCCAGAATGCGACACAGCCTTTTTGCCGGGCATTGATAAAATGTTCTCCAAAACTTTCATCGCCGGGTTCGGCAAATCGACCGGTATGGCAGGTCATACTGGATATGAACGGGTAATACGGCGCATTGTTCAACCGGTCGATATCTGAATTATGAAAAAACAGTTCCCAGGTCCGGCTGCCGGCATGCCCGATAAAATTGACCCAGGCCATTCCCTTTGCGAAATGATCAATAATATTCGCTGTGTGTTCGCCTTCAATCAGGGTGGCATCTGATTTTTTGATATGATACGCATCACCGCCGAATGGCGCCGGTGAGACAAACTCATCGGAAAGCGCCTGGGATTGACTGTTGAACCGGCTTTGTTCAACGGCATCAAATCCGCCGCTGATAAACAACAGGTGTTTGTTCCACTCTGCCGGCGGTGTATTTTCGTATTCGATGATTTTGGATACCAGCATTGCCGCCTGTTCCGCTGTGGCAGCCGGAAGCCGACCGATCGCCAGCTCCGGCAGCAGATCATCGAAACAGGAATACAGGACATCACTCACCGGATTGCCCAGACTTGGGATGATATCCCGGAACCGGCTGTCCGGCATATTCAATTTGGGGTCCCAGCTGGCATCCCCTAAAAGCAGTACATATCGGGGTTTTTCAACGCCCCAAATCTGCCAGGCATCCCGCAGAAAAGTCTTGATCGCCCGGGGGTGTTTGATGCCGTCATTAAATGTATCATAGATATCCTGGACAAATATAATTTCTGCGCTGGAGATGTGCTCCTGATCCTTGCGATAGTCTGCAAGCTGCTGCGCCGCTTCTTCGAACATGGGGTCTGTGATGATCAGGTATCTTGCCGGATGGTGCAGAGGATTACGGATCTCACTCCGATTTATCAGCTTGGGTTTGCGAATGCTGTTTTCCTCAAAGACGATAAAAGCGCTGTTATTCAGATTTTCTGCCTGGAATGTTGCTGTAAAGTCCTGAGCCGTTCCCTGAAATTCGAGAAATGTTGAAACAGCGGCCTGTCCGGCGCCTTTTAGGGTGTGTTGTTCATAGACTGTCGTTGTATCGTTTTTGCGGCCGATGAACGCCCAGGAATCCCGATATTTCAACTCGTCAATGTATTGGCTGCCGCAATTTTGCAGAGAAGCAATCGCCTGCTCAGAGAGGCGGGATGCACCATCATCACGTACAGCTGCAAGGACAATGGTACCGTCTGGTACCTCTGCTATATTATTGGACAATTCTTGTGACGCGGTTTCAGAACCGTATGTGTCATATGTTTTTGAATATAAAAATTCACCCGAATGAGAATCCAGAAAAACGAGGCTAATTCCCCGGCTTCCGGAATACATCGTTTCCCCATCAATTAAAAATTCCGCCCGGTTGCCGTCGGCGAGTCCTGCGGATACCACACGGATGCGTCGGATCACACTCTGCGAAATAGTGGGGGCGATGATGTCACCAGACGTTTGATTCCAGACGAAAACGCTGTCGCCGCTGAACCCGGATACACGGATGCTTGCATGTGCCGGCAGAGTCGAATCGGAGAAACAGAGCCGATCATCGTGTGCCTGGAAGCGAACCGGACTGTCACATTCCAGCCAGTCAAAATAAAAGCGCGAGATCGGGTCAGAACTCTGTCTGACAGAACGAATAATTAGAGCATTATCGCGGCTGTAAATCAGATCTCCGGGAACCTTAAACCGGTAGATACGCTCCTCACGATCATCGAAAAATGCGTCTACGCCGGTAAAGCCGTTAATGTCCACCTGTATATGATGATCGTTTGCGCTGCTGCTGCGGGTTTGGCCGCGCACGCGCAGGCGGAAGCTGACCGAATCCTGAATATCGATATATCCCGGACAATCAAAGGCGGTTTCAAAGCGGGTGCCGGGATCGATAAATTTTCCCAGACCCAGCCTTCACCGGGCGTCGTAAAACTGTTCTGGATGGCATGATTATCGTCACCCTGGTAGTAATCCAGATCGCGTTCAATATGCAATGTATGATTAAAGCTGCTCAGCGGTGCGGATGTGGGGGCGGAAGTTACCGAAGCGGTTTTATGTCGACCTGTTGTGATCCCCCAGGTCAGCCAGTAGATATTGGTATCGGTGTAAGCGTGATAAAAGGTTGTATCGCCTGACAATCGTTCTGCATAGAACAAAATCCGGTCATCCGGATCAAAGCGGTCGTCCTGCATCCCCTGCAGCTGTATACTTTGTTCCTGATCTTTGTGATAGAGCTGTAGTGTGGACGGGTTCAGGGATTGGATCGCCACATCGATGGCCTGCAAATCACTGCCGTTGATCGCATAGACACCGGGTTGAGCGCATTTGAGTTTAACGGGTTTTGTTTGCGCGGCCTGTTCGAATCGGCGAGAGACGGTTTTTGTGGTACTGGATTTAAAAAGCGCTTCCGGTTCGCGGGCAGACGGCTGGGTGGATTTAGCCAGTCGCAGCCGCAGATAACGCGCCTGAACAAGTCGGTTGTTCACCGGATCATATTGAAGCGGTGTGATTTGAACACGCCAAACTGTTTTCCCGCTGCTGGTGGCTTTGTCCAGACGCACAAATGATTGCGGATAGAGGGCGGATGAGGAATAAATAGCAGGGTCGGGTTCATACCGGGTCAGGACGTCCCCGGCATCGGTCTGGCTATAAGCAGGGGCAGGGCAGACGGTGCCGGTTGAGTGGAGTGCCGTAACCGAGTCCAGAGATTCAAGTTTGAGGTCCGGGGCATAAATCAGGGTGGCGTCAACGGGGAGCTGTGGCGCGCCGGGTGTCTGCTGATGTGCAAGACCGGAGAGAACAGGCAGACTATAGATTTCGTTTTGCAGAACAATGGATTGAAACGACAGGTTTGGGCAGTGCCATTCCAGGATGATCTCATTTCCGGTTTCTGTGATTTCGAAACGCGACTGTGCAGAAAGAGAACAAACCCACGATAAAAAGATTATCGATAAAATGATTTCAAGTTGTTTCATACGGTAACGTTCTCTGCGTTGATAGACCTCGCGCAGGAACCCGGCGGTTACCTGCTAATGGATCAAGCTGCCGGCGTACAGATCATGAGCAACCAGGAATGCAAACAGTCCGAGAATCAAACACCAGCCCACCATGACCAGAGCCGCACGTGAATGCGATAGTCCTAATTTAACCAGACGGTGGTGAATATGTTCCCGGTCCGCGTGAAAGGGATGGATACCCCGCCGCAGGCGTCGAGTAATAGCAAGCATGGTATCGGTAATCGGCAGGGCAAGCAGCAGCAGCGGAATAATAAATGCGGTCTTGCCCGGCGCCAACGAAGCCGAATTCAAGGTGATACAGGCCAGCAGAAAACCAATAGACAGGCTGCCGGAATCGCCCATAAAAATAGACGCGGGATTCAGATTATAGCGCAAAAATCCAATCACAGCGCCCATCAACAGAACTGCGATCACGGGGGCCATTTGATTGCCAAACAGCGCGGCAATGCTTAAACTCACCAAAGAGACCGCAACGGCTACACCACCGGCCAGACCATCCAGACCGTCGATCATATTAAACGCGTTGGCAACGCCTACGATCCACAGCATGGAGAATGGATAGGAAAACAGTCCAGCCTGCAGTTCCAGGGCGCGGGAAGAATGATGGTTTCCACCCGCCATCCCATGGAAACGGCGAGCGCGGCGACCAAAAGTTCGACACTGAATTTCAGTGAGCAGATTCAGGTCAATCTTGTCGTCCAGAGCGCCGGTCATAAACGAAATTGTGGTACCGATTAACAGACTCAACAGTTCTCTGTGAAATTGGGCCACCGATTGCTGGTCAAAATACAACAATGCGGCCATGCCGGTGACAAATGCAAAAAATATGGCTCCGCCTCCCAGTTTGGGGATTTCGCCGTCATGAACCGTACGGTGGTTTTTTTGCGCCACCACGTGATAGCGGATGGCAAACTGTCGAACCACGGGTACTGTGACCAGTGAAATGATTAACGTGAATAAAAAATACCCCGCCAACTGTATCATAAATTTAACCTGATTTTCTAAGGTTCGTAACTGCTTTTCGTCTCGCCATTATTATTAATTATAGCAAAATTTATACCATAAAAAATAAAACCTATCGGGGCGGCCCCGATTTTATCGATCCAGGACAGGACCTGAATCCTTGTGTCCCGGCTCTGAATGTTCTTCCCATATACGAATTTACCCCAATGTAATATAATAAAAACATTGAGATTATAAAAGAAAAAAATGTGATACTTTATGGAATTGGTTCCTGATACAAATGCTCGATATCGCTCAGGCAATCGATGGGCTGCATAATATTGAGAGACAAAACGGCGTGCATTCTCACATATTTGTAGAGTATGTGATCGATCCTGACACACATCTCGTACAAAACCGGACATTGAAACGACATCTTGTGACGCGCAAAGATAACCGTTAAACTCATGTTTAACAAGGTCTGGAACACCACCAACCTCGGTCGCAATGACTGGTATGGAGGCTGCCATCGCTTCGATAACCGCTACTGGTGTTCCCTCATTGTTTGATGTTAGTAATAACGCATCGATTTCCGCATAAATTCCGGTAATATCTTCAATCCATCCCATAAAGTGAACCCGGTTTTCCAGCCCGAGTTCTTTGCTGCGTATTTCAAGCGTATTGCGTTCGGGGCCGTCGCCGATCACGCAAAGATGGTATCGGGATTCAAGCTGACTCGTAACCTTGAGCGCCATTTCGATGTTTTTGATGGGGACCAAACGGCCGACAATTCCCAACAGACAAGAATCCGGATCCAGACCCAACCTCTTTTTCAGGCTGTTTCTGCGTTTCAGATTTTTGAACGGCTCGAGCTCCAGTCCGAGCCGAATCATTCTGAAATGTTGTTTGGGTGCGATGTGATAGCGGTTGACGAGTTCATCAAGCTGTGAGGGGCTGATGGCAATAACCGCTGTGCTGAGTCTGGCGAGAACACGCTCGATCAGCAAAAACACGGCGGTCACCGGTTTGGAAAAATAGCTGTGAAAGGTGTGCCCATGAAAGGTATGATAAATCAACGGCACGCCTGCCAGCCAGGCGGCAAGGCGTCCAACGGTTCCGGCTTTGGCGGTGTGAGTGTGAACAATATTCGGTTTCTTCTTTCTGATTATCTTGAAACATTTGTAAATTGCCATGATGTCATCAATTGGATTCGAGACGCGTTTCATTTCAGGAATGACACATACCGGAATCCCCTTTTGCTTAAAATCTTTAATTTTGCTGCTTTCATTGCTGTCAATAGCACCGCTAATCAACAAAGTCTGGTAGCGTTCATTTGACAGATGCCTGCTCAGAATTTCAGTATGCAAAGCGGGACCCCCAATGCATATTCTTGATTGTATACGGATGATCTTTATAGCTCTGCTAACAGGCATGCTTTAATACCTGATTATAAAATTGAACATAAGATTTTATCATTGTTGTAATTGAAAAGTTTTTTACGGCATAATCATAAGCATTGGTTACAAGTTTCTGTCTTAATTCAGCATTTGGATATAAAGTCATAATTTTTCTGTATAAATCTTCGCTGTCTGCCGGTTCGACCAGCAGCCCTGTTTTTTTATGGATAATAATTTCCGGAATGCCTCCGACATTAGTTGCAATGACCGGTAACCTGCAATACATTGCCTCAATGATAGAGAGTGGCAATCCCTCTGATAAAGAAGGTAATACAAAAAGGTCCGCTTTTCCAAGAAAATAATTTATATTTTTTTTAAATCCTGTAAAGGTAATATAATCAGATATCTTTAAATCTTTTGCGTACTGTTGCAGACGGCTGTGCATGTCATCTCGCCCTACCAAAGTAAAATGAATATTACGATGTCCAGACCTTATGATTGTGTTTATAGCTTTCAGTAAATATATATGACCTTTAACAGGCCGAAGATTGGCAACTGTTAATACATTAAAGCACCTGTTATTCTGTTTTACTGTAGCCGGGATGTCTTTAACCGGCAGACCATTAGGTATTACCTGAATACGGCTTGGCGGGATATGAATATCTGTAAGAATCTGTTTTCCTTTTTGGGTAACGGATATCCAGTGATCTGCGAAAGGTCTTGCCATTTGAATAACATACTTTTTGATGCCGTCACTATAATCATGAACGCCATGGAGGGTTGGAATCAAAGGTGCATATTTAAATCCTGCAGCAAAAATTACGGCACATTCTGCGGTTAAGCCGTGAGTTTGTATGATTTTTATATTATGCTGCTTTAGTATTCGATGAAACATTTTTGGGAATGCCCATATTTTTTTGATATCAAGGTCATAATAAGGGATGTTCAAATGTGCGGCGTATTTACCCAATTCCCCCTTTCCTGACAGACTGGTAATTACATATCGGTACGGGGGGGGAGAATGCTCCGCCAATTTCAAGACGATGCGTTCAGCTCCGCCTATATCGCTGATTGCTGTTACATGTAATACATTGATTGACATTTTACTTATTTGCACGTTTGATGTATAACTGATTTCCAATTTCTGAGATTTACCTGTATTGAATATTTTTTATTAACCGTGTTCCAGCCGTTTGAGGCGATCAGTTTCCCTTTTTGTTTATTTTTCAGCAACGTTTTTAAATATTGCAACCATTCCTCCTCTGTAGAGGCCAGTAGTCCATTGACGTTATGCTCAATGATTTCTTTGTTCATGCCGACATTCGAGGCTACGCAGGGGACATTTGCTGACATATATTGCAATAATTTGTAACCACCTTTACCGCGTGTCCAAGGTGTATCGGGAAGAGGCATAATACCGACATCAAAAGAGTCGAGATATTGCCACTCTTTTTCTTTTTTCCAATCAAAACATTTAATTTTCAGATGTTTACTGTTGATTTTTGTTCCGACAATATAGAGGATAAAAGGGGTGGATTGTCCAAGTTTTTCAAGTATGGGCAGTAGATCAATTATATACTGGCGTGTGGCATTGCTGCCCATCCATCCAATAATGGGGGGATGATTTTCTGCTTTATTCTTTTTTTGATTTTGTATATTTATACTTGTGGGAATGATATGCACATTTTGGTTAAAACGCCGGGCATAGGCTGCAAGATAGGAATTACTCACGATGACAGTATTACAAGTCTTTAATATACGTTCAACAGCATGGTAGTCCATAAATAACTGCAACCAGTTTTTCTTTTGATAATGGTAAAAAATAGCGTCATCAAAATCAAAAATTGATTTTTTTGCCCATTTTATCAAGAGTAATTCAGTAAACGGAAAAAAATAAGGCAGAGATTCGCGTTGTATAAAAATACAATCATATTGATCTAGTTGAAACAGATATTTAAGGCGCCCGTATATTTTTGATATATACCAGTGGATTTTTTGCAGCAGAGAAGGTCCTTTCAAAAAGTTCTGATCAAGCTTAACAGAACAGCCTGCATCAATTTTATACTGAAATGGTGAGTTTTTGATGTTTTCCAGATATTGATAAATACGCGCCCGACTTGATGCGCCAATCAAGGTTGTTTGTGGTAAAAATAGTATGCTCAAGGATTTCATAATGTGTTTGATATATCCTCATAAAGTTTTATAGTTTTTTTACAGCATGTTTCCCAGCTGTATTTTGCTGCCTGCTCTGCACCTTTTAATACCAGAGAGTTGTATAATTGGGGCTCCCGGAGAGGTACATAGATTTTTTCGGCCATATCTTTTACATCAAAGGGATCAAAGTAAAGAGCGGCCTGCGATAATGTCTCTAAATGAGCGCAGCAATTGGATGCAATAACAGGTTTTCCAGCCGCCATGCCCTCCAACGGTGTGAAACCAAATCCCTCAAAAATCGAAGGGGAGACAACGAGTCGGGCATTTTGATATAAAATGACCAATTCTGTATAGTTGACAAAGTCGGTCAAATGAACATAGGGTTTTAATGACAGCCGGTCTATTTCCTGTTTTATTATGGAGGTGTATCGGTTTGATTTTCCGACAATCACGACATGTTCAGAAATATTTTTTGTGGTTTTTAAATATTGAAACGCCTGCAGAAATCGAAGAAAATTTTTACGAGGTTCCAGATGTCCAACCAACAATAAATAAGGATAAGAACAATATTTTTTTAGAGTGGCATTTTTCAAGATTTCCGAGAATGTCATATGCAGCCTTGTTTGATCAATTCCATGTGGAATGACTTTTATTTTCTCAGGAGGACATGCAAATAGATCGATAATGTCCTTGCGGGTGCAATGGGAAATTGCAATAATTTTATTTGCTCTCCGGATTGATTCCGGAATCGTTTTCATTAGATATTTCCTTCTCCATGTGCTGAATGTTTCGGGATAGTGAAATACTCGAAGATCATGTACTGTAACGATCGACGGTTTATTGATACCCGGAGGCAGATAAGAGATGGTGCTATGAAAACATTGTATGTTATAGCGCTTTAAAAGATATGGCCAGATTACGCATTCAAGTGATAATCTTAGCGCTGCAGGGGAGGTAGGTATATGAACCGGAATGATTTGTGATGATTTTTTCTGAATATCCAGGTTTTTGATTTCATTTTGTTTTACAAAAAAGTACGGCTTGCTTTCATGTTTCAAACATTCCTGTATTAAATATTTCATATACACAGCAATACCGCCGTGTGATGGTGCATAGAGTATAGCATTTATACCGATCTTTTTCATAACGTATTACGATTATTCAGAGTTTCAAGACGAGGAAGCAATTGAATGCAGCACTTTAAAGCCCGCCAATAGTCACCAGCAAGGCCGGTATGTCGAAGAATAGCCAAAGGAATACGTAACCCCAGTGCAATACAAAACACAATAAATGCCATCTGAGCATGACCGGGATTGTATTTTTGCATGTAATAGTAAATACTTTTACCGTTGCTGATCAATGCGTTTGTAAAATCCTGTGTTGAACTGGCACCATGATGATGCAAAACAAGAATTTGCGGAGCAATGCGAACCTGCCAGCCGCATAACCAGGCACGTTTGCACCAATCCATGTCCTCTGCAAAAAGAAAAAAATTATCATCCATGTACCCAATATTTTTGATTGCACTTCGCCGAATGGCTAAAAATGCTCCGTCAACGTAATCCACTGGATAAGATGTGCTTGAATTTTGGATTTTATTCGGCTCGTAACAAAACAGGTATTTTTTAATCATTTGAGAAAGTGTTAAAAATGGCCGGCCTGCTGACTGGATTTTTTTCTTTGAATTTAGGAGAACAGCGCCAACTATCCCTGTCTGTTGCTCTTTTTCAAAATGTTGTTGCAGTTTTTGCAGTGCATGTTGGGTAATCATTTCAGTATCACTGTTCATGAGTAAAATATATTCGTTTTGCGTCAAACGAATAGCCTGATTGTTGGCTTTTGCATATCCCACATTGGTTTTGTTTACAATCATCTGAAGGCTGGGAAATGTTGATGATATCAATTTTACACTTTTATCACTCGAGTTGTTGTCGATAACAATTATGTCAAAATTATTGATATTGCTTTTGTAAATTGATTTTATCGCTTTGAGGGTAAGCAAAGCTGTGTTGTAGTTTACTATAATGATTAACCATTTTTTTTCGAGTGACATATTTCTCTTTTATAGCTTAAATTTAATATGGCGTATATATACAACTGCAAACATGAAGAAAAATATGATATAATTTAATCTGTGTCGGACAGCAGTGCCAAAATTGGAGTCAACCATTGAGTTGGCAAGCAGACCCAGTAGGCAAAACATCAGAATGAATATCTCCTGACTATTCCTATACCGTTTGAATTTGACAACGTAAAAAAGTGTCAGGATAGACGCGATACAAATAAAAAAACCTTCAATAGCGGAGAATATTTGAAACAGGCCGCCAACATCCCAAAGAAACGGGCCATAGGTGAAATAGATAAATCGAATTGGCAAATACCTGATAACATCAGATAAAGTATTATATTCCATATGGAGAAGATAAGCAGATCCGCCTTCTATTCGGTGAGGTTGTGCCCTTAACGGATAGGTTATGACCGCATTTATATGATCCTGAAACTGGTAGATGAGAATACTGAGAAAGATCAGAATGAACAAAACAAATAGGATTTTTTTGCTTGATTTGATTTTCGAGTTTAAAAATAAAAAAATAAAAAAAATGATAAAAAACAATGTGTACAGATAAAAGTTTTGAATGCGCAAAATACCGACAAGAATAAATGTGATCAGGGACGTCCAGTAATCGTAAGTACGACGCTTGTCGGTCTGGATACGTAAAAGGTGATAAAGCAGGATGAGCGTTAACAGCAGTATGAGAGGATCCCGTAGAACAAATGATGTGAATGCAATCGCTGACGGCAAGAACAGCATGATAGCGCCGGTAACAAGTGCTGTTGTTTTGTCTTTGAACACGAGTAATGTAATTTTATAGATATAGACTCCGGATAATACTCCAAAAAGCACATTCAAAACAGCTGCCACCAGCGGTGTTTGCCCGACCATAATATACAAGAGTCCCAGGAAAAGACCGTAACTTTTTACACTGGTCGAGTATTCAACATTGTCAAACAGAGGGTATCCTTTGCTGATATTGGTGGCGATTTGCAGGCCCTGTCTGGAATAATGAGCAGCATCAGGTTGGTCGGGTAAAAACTGTATGTGTACATTTACGATTAAAATGCCAATTCTGAGAACAATAGCCAAAATAAGCAATTGGGCAAATAGCGGATCGTTTGCATAATACTTTGGAATCAGAAACAGGACCAGCATTGATATTACAAACAGACTAATGGCATATTCAACAGGAAGCAGTATAAACAGAATACTTGCAACTAAAGGCAGCCAGGAATAGAATGTATGTTTCGATTTTGGTTGGAACATATTTGGGATCAAACTTTTTCTGCTTTTTATGCTATTTTGAACAAAGCTCTGATTATTTTCAATTTTGACCGTATAATTTTTGCATAATTATGTCCGATTTGACTGAATGGTAAAAATTGACTAAATCTTTGTCCTGTTTATAGGCATTTTTCCGTGTTGTGTCTATGACATTACATATATCTTTTACTGTGTTTTTACTGTTTCTGAGTTCACAGAATTCGATCAGCTGAGTTAGAATGTTTACCGGGCTCTCGAGAAACGATTCATATTTCACATCTAAAGCATTAAAGTTTAATCTGCGTTGATGCTCAAAGTAAATATTAAGATAATACCTCCATAATTCAAAGCCCTTTTCCAGTAGATGCAATAGGCAGTAGCCCGTATTTCCGATATTTTTCCACCGGATGATACCGCAGTCTTGCTGATATGGCATAGTTGTGCAGCAGAGAGAAAAAAGATGGTTCTTTGTTGTATTCGCGGCTCAGAGCGCCGAGTTTTTCAGAGGCTGATTTTTTCAAAATGGTCTGTTCCAAACGGACCTGCTCTCGACGAGCCAGACTCGCTGCCACATCCACACCATTGCGAACTATATGTATGACTTTGGCGCCGGGAAATATATCAAGGTACAGGGGAAGGAGCAGCATCGTGCGGGGTTCTTTCCACCCCCAGGGCTCTTGAAGATTGAACAATGAACGGTGTTTAATATACCTTTTCAGCCCGAGGTATCCTGCACAAAAAGCCGAGGATGCATCCTGTTTCAATTCCAAGGTCAGTGCCCGACGTAAAGATGAATGCCCCAGAATAGCTTCCGCGCATTCGGGGGACGCCCAGCTTCCGCCGCCGGCATTGAGAATTTTTTCATTGCGGTTCAGGAAAAACCGCGATTCCCAGGTGTCAATGAGATCATTTCCGATCCACAGTCCCGCCTGCTTTAATAATTTCGCAAGCAGTGTGGTTCCGGATCGATGCATACCGATAATGATAACAGGCGCATGCTTCATATTTTTCAGCTGTTGTGATTTTTTTACGGAAATAATGATAATTATTGTATGACTATCTTAACATATCATTTATTTTATTAAATTAAAAATGATATTTTATATTTTTAACAATTATGTTTAAAACCTGAAAAAAAATACGGTCTTTGGGGTATATTGACGAATTCTTTTTTTTCTTTGTTGAATCAGGCAAAAAGTATAATTATATTATAACCGACGGAAATTATTAACTCTTTAGAAAGGAGCCTTTATGAATGATTTTGTGCAGGAGATTGTTGCGACAGTAACCGCTACTGATCCGGAGCAGAAAGAGTTTCATCAAGCTGTTGAGGAGGTTGCAGCGTCAATATCACTGGTTTACGAGCGTTACCCGGAATATCGAACCGCCAGAATATTCGAACGAATGATTGAACCCGAACGGGTCATTTTATTTCGTGTACCCTGGGTTGATGATATGGGAGATATTCATAGCAACCGCGGATTTCGTGTTGAAATGAACAGCGCCATTGGCCCTTACAAAGGCGGATTGCGGTTTCATCCCTCTGTGAATCTCGGGATTTTAAAATTTCTTGCCTTTGAACAGGTGTTCAAAAACAGTTTGACGTCGCTGCCTATGGGAGGCGGCAAGGGAGGCTCTGATTTTGATCCCAAAGGTAAAACTGATCAGGAAGTGATGCGGTTTTGTCAAAGTTTTATGACCGAACTCTGCAGACATATCGGGCCCAACACAGATGTGCCTGCCGGTGATATCGGGGTTGGCGGACGCGAAATCGGTTATATGTTCGGACAGTACAAACGGTTGCGCAACGAATTCACCGGTGTATTAACCGGTAAAGGACTGAATTGGGGTGGATCTTTAGTACGACCCGAAGCCACCGGCTATGGCGCTGTGTATATGGCTGCCGAAATGCTGCAGACCCGCAATCAGACACTTGAGGGAAAAACCTGTCTGGTATCCGGTTCCGGAAATGTCGCTCAGTTTACCGTTGAAAAAATAATTGAACTTGGCGGCAAAGTTATCACGCTCTCGGATTCATCCGGATATATTTATGATCCTGAAGGCATTGATGTGAAGAAACTTGAATATGTCAAAGATTTGAAAAACGTCCGACGGGGTCGAATACACGAGTACGCGGATACGTATAAAAATTCTGTATATACGCAGGCGGATTCTTCAGATACTAACAATCCTTTATGGGATCACCCGGCAGACTGTGCCTTTCCGAGCGCGACTCAGAACGAGATCAATGAGACCGATGCTCAAAATTTAGTTAAAAATGGGGTGTATTGTGTAAGTGAAGGCGCAAATATGCCTACTGAAAAAAAAGGTGTTGATGTTTTTTTGAATGAAGGAATATTATATGCTCCGGGCAAAGCAGCCAATGCCGGCGGTGTTGCCGTATCCGGTCTGGAAATGACACAAAACAGTATGCGCCTGCCGTGGACCCGCAATGAGGTGGATGAGCGTCTACATATGATTGTGAAAAATATTCATAACACCTGTGTGCAAACGGCGGAACGTTTCGGCACACCGGGTAATTATGTGAACGGCGCTAATATCGGCGGATTTCTCAAAGTTGCGGATGCCATGCTCGATCAGGGTGTGGTTTGAACCGTGTAACCGGCGTTTCCCGTCCTCACTTTTTGTCGATCCAGATGATTATTATCCGGGACAGGCCGCCTTTTTTGAAATAATGATTGAAAGTAAATATGATGTATGAACATTCGTCTAAAATGCTCCCCCATTCCGATCCCCTATGGGTGGAACACGGCTATGGAACCCGGTTCCAGGGATTCCAGAATCTCATGCGCTTTAGAATTCGGGATGTTTTGCTGGTTTCCAGCTTGTATGATCTGTATGTGTTTGAGGAAGATGGCCGGTTATACGAGTTAATCCGCGAACAATATCAGCACCTGAATCTCAGCCATGCCCCGGAATTGACGCGAGTTTCAAACGGTGAAGAAGCCATTGCACTGGCCCGGCAGGAGCGCCGCTTTGATCTGATTATCACCACTTTGCATATTGAAGATATGAGTCTTACGCATTTTGCGCAGCGATTGAAGCAAAGTGATCTTGATATCCCGGTGGTTCTGCTCGCCTTTGATAACCGTGAACTTGTTGATTTGATGACTCACGGGGGTGTTGAAGATTTTGACCAGATCTTTATCTGGCATGGGGATTTTCGGCTTTTACTTGCCGTTATCAAAAATCTTGAAGACAAGATGAATTTGGAACACGATACGAATCTGGTGGGAGTGCAATCTATTCTGGTGGTTGAAGATGATGTCCGCTTTTATAGCGCAACTCTGCCTGTAATGTACGTTGAGGTCATGAAGCAGGCGCAGCGTTTGATTTCCGAGGGTATCAATCTTTCTCACAAACAATTAAGAGCGCGGGCGCGGCCTAAAATAATTTTATGTACGGATTATGAAGAGGCAACTGACTATTACGATGCTTATTACGAGACTGTGCTCGGCATCATTTCGGATATAGAGTTCCCCCGCAACGGGAAAATGAACTCGCAGGCAGGTTTGACGTTTTCACACTATGTCAAACAGGCCCGTCCTGAAATTCCAATTCTTTTACAGAGTTATTCCCGCGATAATCAGGAAAAAGCATTGCGGGTGGGAGCCGAATTTTTACTGAAAAATTCCGAGCAGTTTTACGAGCGACTGCACAAGTTCATGTTTGATCACTTTTATTTTGGCGATTTTATTTTCCGCACACATGACGGCACCGAGGTGGATCGCGCCTCGGACCTGCCGATGCTGGAGCAAAAATTAAAAACAGTCCCGGAAGAAAGCATTATTTATCATGCCGAACGCAATTACTTTTCCAACTGGTTAAAAGCCAGAACTGAATTTTGGCTGGCCCATCAATTGCGACCGCGCAAGATATCTGATTACAATACGATTGAAGAGACACGCCAGTCACTGATCAAGGCGCTGCGCGATTATCGTAAACTCCGTCAGCGCGGCATTGTTACCGTTTTTAAAAAAGATATGTATGATCCGGTGAGTAGTATTTCCAGATTGGGAGGTGGATCGCTGGGCGGAAAAGCGCGCGGACTTTCTTTTGTCAATATTTTAATCAATAATTATAACCTGCAAAACCGTTTTCCTGAAATTCGGATATTTATCCCTCCCGCTATTGTCATTGGTACGGATATTTTCGATGCGTTTGTTGAACAAAATGAATTATTGCCTTTTGCGCTTGAATCGAATGATGATCAGGAGATTATACAACGTTTTCTGCATGCCAAAAAATTTCCTGAGAATATATTGGGCGAGTTGGCATCCTTTCTCGATATCATTCAGGAACCTCTGGCGGTTCGTTCGTCCAGCCTTTTGGAAGATTCACATAATCAGCCATTTGCGGGGGTCTATGATACGTGTATGCTGCCCAATACGCATGAAGATTCTATGATCCGGCTGGCTCAGCTGTTAAAGGCAATAAAGCGGGTCTATGCGTCTACCTATCTAAAAGCGGCAAAAGATTATATCAAAGCCACGTCATACAGTCTGGAAAATGAAAAAATGGCTGTCATCGTACAAAAAATGGTAGGTTCTTTTTATTCCGACCGGTTTTATCCGAATTTCTCCGGTGTTGCCCGATCCTATAATTATTATCCGGTCAAACCGCAAAACGCATCCGATGGAATCGTTTCAATTGCTTTGGGACTGGGCAAGATGGTGGTGGAGGGCGGCTCTGTGGTTCGTTTTTGTCCCAAATATCCAAATTATTTGAATACGTTAGGAAACACTAAAAATGTCCTGCAAAATGCACAGACCTCGTTTTATGCGCTGGATGTGAGCAGCCGGGATGAACGCCCCGATACGGTCTGGGATTCCTTTTTAAAAAAATATAATCTTGATGCAGCGGAGAAGGACAATACCCTGGCTCAGGTCGGCTCTACTTTTTCGCCGGAAAATGATCGAATATATGACGGCATTTCGCGACCCGGAGCGCGAATTGTGTCTTTTGCACCTTTGATCAAAGGTAAACTGTTTCCCCTCCCGGAAATAACCGAGTTGCTTTTGGATATGGGCAGCTGGAGCATGGGAACGCCGGTCGAGATAGAGTTTGCGGTCAACACCCATACACCGGACTCGCAACCCAATGAATTCGCCATTTTGCAGATGCGCCCGGTGGTACAGAACCGGGAACTGGAGGTTCTGGATATTGGACATTTTGATAAAAAAGAGTTGATCTGCAAAAGTGTCAAGGTGCTGGGCAATGGTGTACTGCGGAATATTTATGATATTATTGTGGTCGATCGAGATGCCTTTGACCGTTCAAAAACACGCGAGGTTGCTGCAGAAATCGGGCGTCTGAATTCGAAACTGCTTGACGAGAAGCGCCCTTGTGTACTGATTGGTATGGGCCGCTGGGGATCGCTTGATCCCTGGCTGGGTATTCCGGTGCGTTGGGATCAGATTGCGGGGGCGCGTGTGATCATTGAGACAAATTTTCAGGATCACAGTGTCTCGCCTTCCCAGGGTTCGCATTTTTTTCAAAATTTAAACTCATTCATGGTCGGATATTATACGGTTCATCCGGAACAGACGGAAAGTTTTGTGGACTGGGACTGGCTGCTGCAGCAAAAGCCTCTTGAACAGAAACAGTATATACGGCATTTGCGTTTTGAACATCCTGTTGTTGTTAAAATGAATGGTCATAAAAGCAAAGGCATTGTTTTAAAGCCGGAGGCTGAATTTGGAAAAACATGATAAAATTCCTGTAAAATGTCCGCATTGCGGCAAACGATTGAGTCCCTGGGAGCAGGTTTTGCTGAGTGTGGACCGCGCTTTGATGTGCCGGGGATGCTGGTACCGTATTTTATTGGACCACAATGACAATCCCCAGACCG
The DNA here is from genome assembly GCA_034521575.1 of candidate division KSB1 bacterium. Taxonomy (NCBI): domain Bacteria; kingdom Pseudomonadati; species Candidatus Zhuqueibacterota bacterium. Next base: position 1,314,763 of record JAXHMJ010000005.1, on the reverse strand, counting down.
AGCCTCCCAAGAATTATCGCAATAAGGATGATGAGTCATGAAATCATACAATTCTTTTGAAACCGCTCAGAATCAGATTATAGAAGCGGCAAAAATCCTGAATTTAAATCAGGCCACTATCGATTTACTGTCCTGGCCGCAACGGGAAATTTCTTTTACATTTCCGGTGAAAATGGATGATGGAAAGACCCGCATTTTCCATGCTTACCGTGTGCAGTATAACACAGCGCGCGGACCGGCCAAAGGCGGGATTCGATTTTATCCGGATGAAACGGTTGAAACCATTCGGGCTCTGGCCTGTTGGATGAGTTTGAAAACCGCTGTGGTTGATCTGCCGCTGGGCGGCGGTAAGGGCGGTGTTGTTTGTGATCCGCGTCATTTATCTCGCAGAGAACTGGAAAATGTTTCCCGTGGCTATATGCGGGCTTGCGCCTCGTTTCTTGGAATTGATAAAGATGTTCCGGCTCCGGATGTGTATACCAATCCGCAGATTATGGCCTGGATGATGGATGAATATGAAACGATTGTGCAGCATCATCATCCCGGTGTGTTGACTGACAAGCCCATGCAGATCGGTGGTACGGAAGGACGCCGCGATGCGACAGCGCGCGGTGGTGTGATTACAGTGCGTGAAGCTTGCCGGGCCTTGAATATTGATCCACTCGGTCCTTTTGCGGTGCAGGGGTTTGGCAATGCGGGACAACGCGCCGCGCTTTTACATCAGGAATTACTGGGCGGTGGAAAATTGATTGGCGTTTGCGATTCCAGAGGCGGGCTTTACAATCCCGATGGGATGCCTGTCAAGGATTTGATCATGTATAAATTGAAAAATGGCTCTGTGGTCGGTTTTCCGGGCGCAAACCCCGTCGACCGTGACAGCATTTTGGAACTGGATGTCAATATTTTATATCCGGCTGCCCTTGAAAATGCGATTTCGTTGAAAAATGTTGAACGCATCAAGGCGAAAATTATCTGTGAACTTGCCAACGGTCCCACCACACCGGATGCAGATAGAATACTTTATGAAAAAAATATTCATGTTATTCCGGATATCCTGGCCAGCGCCGGCGGCGTGACGGTCTCTTATTTTGAAATGGTTCAGGATGGAACGCGTGATTTTTGGGAAGAGGCTGTTGTTCATGAACGGCTGGATAAAATCCTGACCCAGGCTTATCACACCATCAAGGAGGCGACACAGGAAAAAAAGGTGCATCCCCGATTGGCGGCTTCCATTGTTGGTGTGGCGCGTATTGCAGAGACTTGTGAATTGAGAGGCTGGGTCTGATGTTTTGAATTTATTGTGGAAAACAGTATCATTTGTGAATGAAAAGTCAGGATAAGTAATCGACAGAATTTCAGCTGAACGGGGGTTCAATTACTATTTCTTTCTGTGCAGGCGTTTTTGTATGAGAGTGATGATCATTTTGTCATCTTTGGATTTTACCAGGGTCAAATACCCGCCTATACATAACGTCAGCAAGATAATGCCTCCTGCCATGGCGCCCGGTAAACCTTTTAGATGAATGAGATGCTGCAGTGCCATCACTATGGCCCCTGCTGCCACTATGACCGCGGTATTGCCCAGGTAGGGCCAATCGTATGGATGGATTCGGAACTCGTGATAGACCTGCAGGGTTTTGAGTATATTCACAACCACAATACTGGTACCGGTTGCGAGCGCAGCTCCGGTGATGCCCCACCGCGGGATAAAAAGAATATTAAACAGTGTATTCAAAAACAGCATCAACACCGAGTTCCACAGCATCCATTTCTGCTTGCCGGTCATGACCAGGATGGTGCCGTTGGGGCCGCCAAGTCCGTTGATCATTTGTCCCAGCGTTAACAGCAGCAGCGCCGACTGTCCGGTTAAAAATTCATGTCCAAAGAACGCCAATAGCTGATTTTTGAAAAGAACATAAAACACAAAGACCAGCAGTGAAAAGCTGTAAACCCAGCGGGTGAACAGCTTGAACAGACGTTCCAGTTCATTGATTTTCTGTTCGTGAAACAGTTCAGAGATGTGCGGCGAAAATATGACATTAATGGCCTGCAGGGCCAGCAGGCTCAGCATGGCCAGTCGCTGAGCGATGGTGTAGATTCCCACATGTGAGGATTCAAGATAATAACCGGTGAGCAGAATATCCACATGATTCATCAACAGATTCAGAGTGCCGATTAAAAATAACGGCGCTGAATAGACGTAAAAAGCCTTTAGATTAACAGGCTGATCGACAGAATCGGCAATATCTTTAAAATATTTAAACACCAGCCGCAGCAAAATACCACAGCTTATCATGTAAACCAGGATACGGGCGGTGATGACCGAGGTTAATCGGGGAGAGAGCAGACTGACGCCGATCAATAACAGAATATAAAGAGCCGGAGCCACGATCGATTCGATGATGGATTCAACATCAGCGCGCTTGAATCCGTCGAATACGGCGATCAGCATGCGGTATAAGGTGAAAAACGGCAGATAAAAGGCAAAAGCGCGCAATGCCAATCCTGCGGATTCGGTTTTGAACAGCAGAACCCCGAGCTTTGGCCCAAAGATATACAATAATACGGCCAGCAAAAGGGATGCTGCAAAGGACAGGCCGAGAGAACTGCGGATGATACGTTTGGCTTTGCCCTTGTGCTCCCGGGTGTAAATCGGTAAAAAACGAATCAATCCCCGATCCGCGCCCATGACCGTGAGCATGGTAAGCACTTGAATGACCACGATACCGAGTTGATAATTGCCCAGTACGGCACTGCCGAGCGTTTTGGCGATCAGCACGCCGATGAAAAAACTCAAGACCTGTTTGGATATCTTGCCGGAGAATACGACCAGCCATTGGCGGGACATGGATTTGGCGCGTGTGTGCAATGTGGAATTCTGTTGTGTCCGGTTCTCCGACATTTCAACTCTGCTCCTTTGTGGCAGGCGGCATGTTCCTGTTCGAATCATGCGATTGGCACCTGAATTTAATCATCTGTTTCAACGGGTTTGAAAGCTGCCGAGCCCGCCGTTTAAAGCGTCGGAGAGCAAGAATGCGATGGTTAATCAAACCATTCGTCGTCACCACGTTTTTTAAACCGTATTTTTTCAAGAGAAGCTTGGCCTTGTTTAGATAATTTAGGTCTACATGTCCGGCCGAGAGGTGATTGATTTTTAACGGCAACACATAAACCGCATAACCCTGTTCTGCCAGCGTCAGTGAGGCATCCGCCGCGTAAAGATGCCAGTCAAACCGGTTGTCGGTAAACAAATTAAATCGTTCTATGGTTTGTCGATTGGTGATCATCACGCATTCATCAATAATTTGAACGGTTTCGGGTTCAGAAATGGGAATATTAGAGATCTGTTTACCTCCGGAAATAATGGGATTGACGCCGCAACCTTCTTTCTCTGATTTTTTACTCCGCTGTCCCACGGCGCCCGCCAGATAATCGTCATTGCGGGCAATAGACCGGATCCATTCCGGTATTTTGTTAAATGTTTCCGGATCGTAAAACAGCGCGTCCTGATGCGCCAGCACCAGAACCTGGTCATCTGTAAACCTGTAAAGCGCGAACCTTATGGCCTGTCCAAAAGATTCGAATTCATTGTGCGTATTGTCGATCAGAATCGGTCCTTTATCCGTGATGTGCGGATGACTGCTCAATAATCCGGCTTTAAGCAGTTCCGGGTGGTTGTAGAGGCCAATGATGTTCATCGCTGTTCCAGTTTGAATACAAATTGAGTGGCAAATAATGCAGGCCACCACCGGCTGAGCAGGCGTTCGAGTCGGGTTGGGTTTTGGCGTTTGGATTTTTTGATAAAATAACGTCCGGGGATGGAGGTAAATTCTTTGATCTGCAGACCCAGGTTCTCGAATAATTTTAGCATGCTCTGAAACGTGTAAAACCGGATATGTGTTTCATCCATAATACCGGATTGTGTATACTGCCATTTACCGGCCAGCAATTTCAAACGGATCAGGATATTCGCCACATTGGGGATGGAAACGATGACCAAACCGTTCGTTTTCAAGAGCTGTAAAAGTCGTTTGAGGGCCGGTTCCGGAAACCTCAAATGCTCAATCACATCTCCCAAAATGATTACATCAAATTTCTGATCCGGGAGTTGTGGGGTGTCAGCTTCGATATCCACAACAGCAGTTCGGTACAAGTGCTCACGGGCCCGCACGAGTGCCTGAGGAGAAATATCGA